>JADJYT010000001.1:600000-926056 GCA_016719635.1 Sphingobacteriales bacterium
CATTGATGACCACAAATGGGTTTTTCAGCAGTTCTTTTGTTGCCAGAATAGCCTGACCGGTTCCCCACGGTTTTGTACGTGCCGGATTTGCGTCTGTGGGTGGCTGCTGTAAGGCAAAACGAACAGGAATCTTATCAGACCATATCTTACTGACATGTTCCTGCATATCGCTTAACAAATCATTTCTGGTGATAATGACAACATCATCAAAACCAGCCTGTTGTGCATCATAAATGGCATAATCCATCAGCCATTCCCCGCTTGGCCCGAAGCTATCCGCTTGTTTGACACCGCCGTACCTGCTGCCAATACCTGCAGCCATAATCACTAAAGTTGTATTGCTCATGCTGCAAAGATAATTGAAAGATTGATTATTGAAAATATACGGTTTTAATTCTAAAAATAAATTAATTAATCTATTGTTATTCACAGGATTTGGTCAGGATGAACGTATTTTTGCTACCTTTGCCGTTCAATTTTACAAAAAAATGAATTTCGATAAAAACACGGTCATTGGTATTACTCTTATAATACTTATTTTTTTCGGTTTTTCCATCTATACAAGCCGGCAGGAAGCTCAATACAAGAAAGAACATCCGCAGGAAGCAAAGAAAACGGCCGCCTATCCAAAAGGTGACGAGAATAAATCCGCCTCAGCAAAAGACAGTGTTTCTGCTGCAACTACACCCTCAAAGAACGACTCCGCCATCGTTGCTGATTTCGGTATTTTTGCCCGGTCAGCTTCCGGAAAGGAAATTCTTACCACCATTGAAAACGATGACTGTATCTATACTTTTTCCAACAAAGGAGGTGTCATTAAAAAGGTGGAATTGAAAAAATATAAAACATTCCATAAAACGCCGCTTGTCTTGTTTGAAGACAAGGGCAATAATTTCAACCTGCTTTTTTACAGCAATGAGCGAAAAAATCCCATTGAAACCGAATATTTATTCTTTACCTCAGATGTAACGTCCCGAAAGATTTCTGGAAAACAGAATCTCACAGTTGTATATAAGATAGATGCGGGCAACGGGACGGTGTATGAACATGAATATGTTTTAACCGGAAAAGGGTTTGCAGTGGATTTTACAGTAAAGGCAGCCAACTTAGGAAATGTAATTCCCAAGAATGCATCTTACATTACACTGAACTGGAGCCAGTCCATGCCTTCTCAGGAAGGCGGCATTGATGACCAACGTGCGAATGCGGGAGTATACTATGAAAACAATGCGAAAGAGTCCGATTATCTTTCTTTGGGAAAAGATGTAGACGAGAAAATTGAACAACCCTTGAAATGGGGTTCTTTTAAGCAAAAATTTTTCAACACGGCAATCATCGCTTCCGGGAAACCCTTTAATAAAGATGCTGCCCTGAAATCAACGCTTCCCAAGGAGGAAGATAAAACTACCGTGAAATTTGTTGCAGCCCAGTTACAAATACCTTATGACGGATCCAACCAGTTCAGTTATCAGATGCAGATGTATATGGGTCCCAATAAATTCGACGAATTAAAAGCAACCAAATCAGACCTAACATCTATCATACCATTGGGCGGCAGTATTTTAGGCTTGCTCAACAAGTATTTTATCATTCCTATTTTCCATTTTTTCAGTAAGTTTCTGTCGAACTACGGTATTATTATTTTCATTCTGGCGTTAGTGATCAAACTGGTCACCTTTCCGTTTACCTACAAATCCACTCTTTCGATGATAAAAATGAAAGTGCTGAAACCGGAGCTGGATGAATTAAAGAAGAAATTTCCAAATCAGGCTGAATACGGACAAAAACAAATGGAACTATACAGCCAGACCGGCGTTAGTCCTTTTGGAGGATGTTTGCCGATGCTGCTGCAGATGCCCATCCTGATTGCGATGTACCGGTTTTTTCCTGCATCTATTGAATTAAGGCAACAACCCTTCCTTTGGGCAACCGACCTGTCAAGTTTTGATGCTATTGTAACATGGGGGCCTGAAATACCGCTTATTGGAAACCACCTGAGTTTATTTACTATTCTTATGGCGGTATCCTCTATCGCAGTTACAAAGCTTACAAGCATGGCCCAGCCCAGTGCCGGCCCCGATGATATGATGGCACAGCAAATGAAAATAATGCAATATGTAATGCCGGTCATGTTGTTATTTATCTTTAACAAACAGCCTGCCGCATTAAGCTATTACTACTTCCTCTTCAATATACTTACCATCGGTCAGAATTGGATTATACAGAAATTCTTTGTGGATGAAGCCAAAATTCACCTGCAGATACAGGAAAACAGAAAGAAGCCGAAAAAGCAAGGCGCTTTCCAGCAAAGAATGCAGGAAATGATGAAACAACAACAGGAATTGAAGAAGGGTAAATAAATTCTTCCGGATATTCTATTTTACATTTTTCAATATCTTATTATATTAGTGTGTGCGATATAAGTTATCACATACACCATTATTGAGAATTGTCCTTCCTTTGGCAACCGGTATCTGGTTGTTTGATTACATGAACATCCCGTTTCAATGGTTATTGGCTGCCGGATTTTTGACTCTCCTGATTACTTTTTTACAACATCTAACCATACAAAATACTACCTCAAAAAAAGTAAATGCCGTACTTGTCATTATTTTACTGCTGTTAGCCGGTGGAATACTCATTACTGGCAAAAAACCAGCAAGCCAGAAGCAGCACTTCAGCAATTACCCTGCGGTTTGGGCGAAAGGAATCATATCCAAGCCACTGGAAGAAAAAGATAAAAGCTACAAGACTATTATAATCATTGAACAAGTGGTCGACTCGAACCGGAAAGTAATAAATACAGAAGGCAATCTGCTCATATACATAAAAAAGGACAGCACGCAACCCTTATATGAAACAGGAGATGAGGTATTACTGCCTTTAAATTATAAGCCGACTGAAAATGCCCGGAATCCCGGACAATTTGATTACCGGAAGTACCTATCCCATAAATCCATTAATCATCAGCAATTTATACGTCCCTGCGATATAATCCTACTTCAGAAACACAAAAAATTACTTATAAAGAGATGGAGTAATGCTGTCAGCATATCGATACAGTCCGTTCTGGAAAAGTACATTCCCAACAGGGAGAATTTTGCACTTGCCGACGGCATCTTACTTGGACACCGGGCGGAAATCGATGAGGAATTGTACAATGCATTTGCCTATACGGGTATCATGCACATACTTTCTGTTTCCGGTTTGCATGTCGGGATTATCTATGGCATGTTGTTATTTTTTCTCGGTCTCATCAAAGACCGAAATAAAAAAATAAAGATTGCAAAGTTTGTATTTGTATTCCTGTTTATCTGGCTGTTTGCATTTATCACCGGGCTTTCACCGGCCTGTGTTCGGGCTGCCATTCTGTTTTCCCTGTTAAATTTTGGAAGCCTGACGAATGAAAATACGAATGGCATTAATCTGTTGTCCGGTGCCGCCATTATCCAACTGCTCATCGATCCGAATGCACTTTTTGACATCGGGTTCCAGCTCTCCTATCTCGCCATGCTGGGATTATTTATTTTTACCAATCCCATTTATTCGCTGTTTTATCACCCGAAAAAATTAATCGACTGGACCTGGAAATTATGGTCAGCTTCAATTGCTGCACAGCTTTTTACGGTTCCGCTAAGTATTTATTATTTCGGCAATTTTCCGACCTATTTCTTACTGGCAAATATCTTCGCCATTCCGCTGTCTGCGGTCATCTTGTGGCTGAGTATTTTCGTTGTTTTCTTTAGCTTTATTCCTTTTATCGCTTCCATAACAGGCTGGATAGATTCCATCACAATCCGCCTGTTTATAGAATTCACTTTTTTTATCTCCAATCTGCCAATGGGGAAATTATTTAATTTATACATTTCCAAGGTACAATTAGTTATTCTGCTGGTAGCGGTCACCTCTCTCTCATTATTCGTTATTCTAAGGAAATCAACCTATTTATTTGCCTGTTTAACCTTGTTCCTCGCAACAATCGTATTGTCGTATGTCCATGATATCCGACAACTGAAGAACCATGAAATCATTGCATATGCCATCCGGAAAAACTGGGCAATTGGAGTTAATCGGGGAAATGACCAATTGCTGCTTAGCAAAGACAGCATTGAACGGAAGGATTTACAATTTTCTGTAAAGAATTCATACCGGATGTTCCGAATTCAGCATGTACAACATACTACATCGGATGATACGATCTATGAAAAGCATCTCTATCACTATAGAAATCTGCTGTATGTTTATGGTAAATCATTTTACTTTATTACCAGAGAGAATTCAAGGAAACACTTTGCTCCGCCACTGAAGACAGACTTTCTGGTGTTGAGTGATAATTGTTATTTAGATACCGCTAAATTAAAAACAGATTTTGAATTCAGCCAACTGCTCCTATCCGGTGATAATGACAACAGACACCTGAAAATCTACAGAAGACTTTTAAATGCAACCCGCATCCGATTCAAGGATATCTCAGAGGGTGCATTAATTATCCAATAATTCCAAGACCTCACAAATAACCTGATAGACTTTTCCAAGTTCATCTTTGGAAATGACATAAGGCGGCATAACATATACGGTATTTCCCAAAGGACGCAGCAAAACGCCTCGCCGAATGAAATTATCATACAGGAAATCCCGTAAGTTATTAAAATAACCAGAAGCAGAACCTGATTTGACCTCAAAGGCTACTATTGTGCCTAATTGCCGCAGGTTTGCAACTTGTGGATGATCTTTTAATCTTTGACAGTATTCCTGCTGCCAATCCACCAAGGTTTGAATTGTTGGCATGTAATGAGTCAATAATTCCATGCTGGCATTGGCCGCCGCGCAGGCAAGAGGATTTCCGGTATAGGAATGCCCGTGGAAAAAGGTCTTCGATTTGTTATCACTCAGAAATGCATCATATATCTTTTGATGGCAGGTAGTCACTCCCAACGGCAAAAAGCCACCTGTAATTCCTTTAGAAAGACAGAAAATATCAGGTTTATGGGTCAAATAATCGGATGCAAAAACATTGCCTGTTCTTCCAAAACCCGTCATTACCTCATCCGCGATACAAATGACATCCATTTTTTGGGCAGTTTCAATCAACTTATCTAAAAATCCGGGATTATACATTAACATGCCTGCAGAACCCTGGATAAGTGGTTCAAAGATGAATGCTGCCACTTTTTGTTTACATATAATTCCTTCAAAATCCGTCAATAACCGGCTAAAATTGGATTCATCCGGTAAATCAATAAATGCAACATCAAAGAGAAACGGTTCAAATGGCTGATGGAAGACTCCGCGCGCCCCCACAGACATCGCTCCAAATGTATCACCATGATAGGCATTTTTAAAAGCAATAATCGTATTTCGTTCTTCACCAAGGTTAGACCAGTATTGAATAGCCATTTTCAAGGCTACCTCTACCGAGGTAGAACCATTATCTGAAAAAAACACCTTTTGCTGTCCATTTCCCAACATCTGCACCAGCTTTTCGGCCAATTCAACAGCCGGTTGATGTGTGAAACCTGAAAAAATCACATGTTCTAAACTATCTAATTGATTTTTAATTTGTTGTGTGATAAATGGATGCGTATGCCCGAATAAATTTGTCCACCAGCTTGAAACAGCATCAATAAACTGATTACCGTGTTCATCTGTCAGATAAACGCCTTGCCCGCTGACAATGGCAATCGCATCTTTGGCAGTTTGGTGCTGTGTGAACGGATGCC
Source organism: Sphingobacteriales bacterium (assembly GCA_016719635.1). NCBI lineage: Bacteria > Pseudomonadati > Bacteroidota > Sphingobacteriia > Sphingobacteriales > Sphingobacteriales bacterium. The sequence continues at coordinate 605,721 of JADJYT010000001.1, forward strand.
AGATAGATTGCCTGTCACGCTCAGAAAGATTCATAGTCCACTTGAAGTTGATTGTCGTTGTCGGAATGATCAGGATAAGAAGCAATCGTTTCCATCAACTTTCCCCTGATAGCCTTTGCCTGCTGAACTATGAAACCTTTAGACATAATGTCAGCTTTTGGAATATTACCGATTAGCTTTAATCCTGTATAATTTAAAATGAATCGCTCATTATCCGGATTTGCTGTTCCGTTAAAAATAATACCTGCTGTCTTAATACCAGATTCATTTAAGGCATTATTGGTCAGGATAGTGTGGTTTATGCTGCCTAAATAGTTCATAGAAATAAGAATAACAGGCAATTGAAACTTAATTATTAAATCTTTAATTAAATACTTATTATTCAACGGAGCCATCACCCCCCCAGCCCCTTCTACTATTAAGTAATTATTTGACTTTGGAATCATAAAATTTTGTATATCAATATATTTACATTCTAATTCAGCAGCCAAATGTGGAGAAACTGGTGCTTTAAACAAATACTCTTCCGGATGAATGGTTTGATGATGAATGGTAAACTCCCGAACAAAGTCGGCATCCGTAAAATCCTGGTTACCAGACTGCACAGGCTTCCAATAATCACCCTTTAGTGCCTCCACTAATACGGCTGACGCAACAGTTTTGCCTATATCCGTTCCTATTCCGGTAACAAAAAAACCTTTCATTATTTATCAATACTTTGATAATCAATTAAATAATAAAAAAATCGATCAATCTGATTCACTGTGTTAAAGCTATGTAAAATTATTCTTATCCGCTCTGTTGTTGTTGGAACTGTTGGCGACAGGATAGCCCTGACATCAAACCCCTTACTTTGTAAATAAGCGGCAGTATCTTTGCATTTCAGATTATCTCCAATCACAAGTCCAAAAATTGGGCCATCGCCACACACTTCCAAAGAGTTATTCAGCATTGATAGCTTAAACTTAAAGTATTTGATTATCTTATTTAATTTAAATAATTGATTTTTATTTGATTGAATAAAAAAATAACTATGTTTCACACGCAGTAGATTATTCGTTTCCAGAGCGGTAGAATAGATTAAATTCCTTGAGAAGTTGATCAGGTAATTTTTCAACAATTCACTGCACACAACGGCTGCGCCATGGCTTCCAACGGCTTTTCCAAAGGTATATACCCGGGCGAAACAGGATTCTTCTACTCCTGCTTCATTGCACAATCCACTTCCATTTATGCCAAAAAGTCCGGTTGCATGCGCCTCATCTATAATCAATTTTGCCTTATATTGTTTAGCCAAAATGGCTAATTCTTTCAACTTAGCCTTGTCTCCTTCCATCGAAAACATAGATTCGGATATAATAAATCGAACTTCAAATTCTGTATTGCACCTGAGTTTCTCTTCCAAATCCTTCATATCATTGTGCCGAAACGAAACTTTTTCAGCTCCGCTCAACTTCATCCCCTGATGAATGGATGCGTGAACCAGTTCATCATAATAGATAATATCCTGTTTCTGAATAACGGTAGATAACAACCCGACATTGGCATCAAACCCTGAATTAAACATCAATGCAGCTGCAGCGTGGTGAATTTCCGCTAACATTTTTTCTAAATCCGTGTAAAACACTGAATTACCGTTCAATAATCGCGACCCGGTAGCACCAGACTTGCAAAATATTCTTCTACCTAACTCATCATCAACCTGTTGTCGTATAAACGCCGAGTGTGCCAATCCTAAATAATCATTGGAAGAAAAATCGATGAGTTGTTCAGAATGTGTTAGCTGTCTGTAAAGGTGATTTTCTTTACGAGATTGCAAATAACCTTGTATACGTTCATCCAGTTCCATTTGGCATGTAATTACGCTACCGCTTAATGGGCAGCAACAACTTCCTGTTCTATTTTAAAGGATTCTCTTGGTTTTAGACCTAATATATCGAACATGGCCATATCATCTGTAAAACTTGGATTGGGGGTTGTCAGCAACTTATCTCCTGCAAAAATGGAATTAGCACCCGCCATAAAACATAGAGCCTGCTCTGCGACCGGCATGTCGAGGCGACCTGCACTTAAGCGTACCATTGTTTTAGGCATCGTAATGCGAACTGTGGCAATCATTCTGACCATATCAAATACGGAAACCCGCTTCATATCCTCCAGCGGTGTACCCTCCACGGCCACCAGGGCATTTACCGGAACGGATTCCGGATGTTCCGGCAATGTGGCAAGGGTATGAATCATGCCAATCCTGGCATCATGACTCTCCCCTAATCCTATAATCCCCCCACTGCAAACACTTATCCCAGCCTCCCGCACATTGCCAATGGTCTGCAGCCTGTCTTCGTAGGTTCTGGTCGTAATAATCTTATCGTAATGCTCTTCAGACGTATCCAGATTATGATTGTATGCAGACAAACCGGCTTCTTTTAATCTTTTTGCCTGGTCGGCTGTCAGCATGCCCATGGTACAGCATACCTCCATCCCTAAACTGTTCACTCCTTTCACCATTTCAATCACTCTGTCAAAGTCTTTATTGTCTCTTACCTCCCTCCAGGCTGCGCCCATACAGAAGCGGGTCGAACCATTTTGTTTAGCTTCATTAGCTTTGGATAACACATCATCATAGTCCATTAATTTATGCACTTTCACGCCAGTCTGGTAGCGGGCTGCCTGCGGACAATAGGCACAATCTTCCGGGCATCCGCCTGTCTTTACTGATAACAAGGTACATACCTGAACCTCACCGGTTTCATTGTATTTTCTATGAACAGTGGCAGCCTGATATATCAACTCTAATAATGGTTGGTTATAGACTTCAGTTATTTCCTGAATGTTCCAGCTATTCTTTATCATAACAATCGATTGTTCGGTAAATTAATGAATCTAAAATTAATTATAATCCTTATTGGTCTTATTTTTTTGTAAACGTTTTTTATTCTTTAAATATTCCTCTCCCATCAATTTCTCCTGTTCTCTAAAACTCTGTAATTGTTCAATATTGGGAGGCGGAACAAATGAAGGAATACTATTGATTGTATCACCCGGTTTGATTTTATTTAAGGTTGAGTCGACTTTATGCAGAATGGCAGAAAACTCTCTCGGATGTGACTGATAATAACGCAACGTAGAATAAAAAGCCGAACTGTCTATTTTGTGATATGAAAATATAGAATCATAAAGGCTTAATTTGACCGGTAAAAGCGAATCCGTACTAACAGGTAGCTTTTCCGCAACATAAGATTCCATTAACAACACATCCACTAAAACTTTTATAAATTTAGCATGTGTTAATTTTATTGAATTTTCATCAGTATAAGGGTTCCTAAAACAGGACAGAATAAATAGACAGGATACTATTGCCACTACAAAAAATGCCTTATATTTATAAAAAAAATAATTTCTGCTCATGGCTAATATTTCCGCCTTACAAGATATAACAAAAATTGCTAAAGATAAAAATGCAGTATTGGTTGCGATATCCAAGACCAAGCCTGTTGAAGAGATTCAATCAGTATACGATGCCGGCCATAGGTTGTTTGGGGAGAATAAGGTTCAGGAATTGGTTGTAAAGCAGGAAGCACTGCCCAAAGATATCCAGTGGCATATGGTGGGTAACATGCAAACCAATAAAGTAAAATTCATTGCCCCGTTTATCTGTTTGATTCATTCTGTCGATACATTAAGATTGGCCATTGAAATCAACAAACAAGCGTTAAAGAACAACCGGACCATTGATGTACTGTTAGAAATACATATTGCCGCTGAAACCAATAAATCCGGATTCTCTGAAGATGAACTGATCGACCATCTGGACATCAAAGCTTTTGATGCACTGAAAAACATCCGCATTGTCGGATTAATGGGAATGGCCACCAATACCAAAAGCCAGGTTTTGATAAAAAATGAATTCAAACGATTAAAGGATTTTTTCGAGGAGCTAAAATCAACTTATTTTAAGAATACCCCATCTTTTAATGTGCTTTCCATGGGTATGAGCGGAGATTACAAAATTGCATTGGAAGCCGGTTCTACCATGATACGAGTTGGATCCGCCATATTCGGCGACAGAGAAATTATAAGAAATCCAACCATCCCTATTTAAAAATAGTATTGGCTATACTCATTGCTTCAATAAAAGCATCCTTATTCAAACCATGTTCGATATTCATTTCATCGAAATAAGCCAGTAAATTCTCTGTTGGCATATTTCCCGTCAGGTCGTCTTTTGCCATCGGACAACCGCCATACCCTTTTATCGCACCATCAAACCTGTTGCATCCGCCTTCCCAGGCTGCCTCCACCTTTTCCCGCCAGGTAGCTGGTGTGGTATGAAAATGGGCACCGAACCCAATTTCCGGAAAATCATTGGATAAGACTGAAAAAACATTGGTAATCAGCTCTGGTGTAGCAACGCCTATCGTATCTGAAACCGAAAATTTAGTAACGCCCATTTCCAGTAATCTGTCCACCCAATGTTCGACCAATGCCGCATCATAAAAGTCACCGTACGGATTTCCAAATGCCATAGATATATAACAAACAAATGTCTTACCTGCACATTCGGTGATATTCATGATTTCATCTACCCTGAGTAAGGATTCTTCAATACTGCAATTTGTATTTCGTTGCTGAAACGTTTCCGAGATGGAAAATGGATATCCTAAATAGGTAATCTCGTCAAATTCGCAGGCATCCTCAGCTCCTCTTTTATTCCCCACAATCACAGATAAATTAGTTTCCGTTTCATCCAGTTTCAGGTGTGGAATAACGATTTTAGTATCTGCCATCTGAGGAATGGATGCAGAAGAAACAAAGCTGCCGCAATCCAGTGTATGAAATCCTACCTTCAGCAACGCGTTCAAATATTCTATCTTTTTAGATGTTGGAATAAACCCTTTAATTCCCTGCATTGCATCGCGGGGGCATTCTATTATTTTTACGGAAGCCACAAAATGATTTTATGCATGAAAATAATAAAAAGATATCCAAATAAAAAATCCCCGGTTAAAACCGGGGATTTTTGTATTCTTTTAAGGATTTATTACTCTTTTACCAGTTTATGATAATGTACCTCATTATCTACATTTAATTTAATTATATAAACTCCGCCGGCATATTCATTAATATTCAATTCTTCGAAAACAGCCTTTGTTACTGAATATGATTTCTGTACCATTTCTCTGCCATCAGAACTGAATATTGTCCATTTAACCATAGAATTTTTGGTTAAGTTCAGATTAAGCACCAGTCTTCCATCCGTCGGATTTGGGTAGATTTCAAATACGCTTACAGAATTCGCAGCATTTCTAATTCCGGTATATATCGCTGAGAAATTAGGGGATACTTCTGATGCACAATCTCCGCTCTTCACCTTTAATGTGTATACTCCCTGCGATGTAATTTCATAAAATGGTGTTGAAGTTGTTGCAATCAATACACCACCCTTATACCACTCATAAGAAGCGCCGGCTACAATGGTACTGCTGTATAACGTATCATTACTTTGGGTAATAGCCGGTGTCGCAGGGGTTGAGTTTACCGTCACTGTAGCTACTGCCGTTTTACTGCAGGATCCCGTACTTCCCGTCACCGTGTAAGTTGTTGTATTTGACAATGCCGGTGTCGTCGCAGGGTTGCCGCTCAAGCCGCCCGTCCAGGTGTATATCGTCGCTCCGTCTGCCGTCAGGGTCGCTGTATTGCCCGAACAAACCGTCGGCGAGTTCACCGTTACCGTTGGCAAGGCCGTCACCGTAACCGTCGCTATCGCTGTTCCTGTGCACGCTCCACTGCTTCCCGTCACTGTATATGTCGTCGTTCCTGTTAAAGCAGGCGTCGTTGCAGGGTTGCCGCTCAGTCCGCCTGTCCACGTGTAGCTCGTGGCTCCGTTTGGTGTCAGCGTCGCCGTCTGACCCGCACAGATTGTCGGGGAATTTACCGTCACATTTAAGCCGGACGAGACGTTCACCGTGGCTACCGCCGTATTCGTACATCCGCTCGCCGTACCTGTTACCGTGTAGGTGGTCGTATTCGTTAAGGCAGGTGTCGTCGCCGGATTACCCGTCAGTCCGCCTGTCCAGGTATAACTCGTCGCACCGCCGGCCGTCAGCGTCGCTGTCTGACCCGAACAGATTGTCGGGGAGTTCACCGTTACCGTTGGCAATGGTGTTACCGTGACCGTCGCTACCGCCGTTTTACTGCAGCCGCCAGCTGTGCCCGTTACCGTATAGGTGGTCGTTCCTGTTAAGGCAGGGGTAGTCGCAGGGTTACCGCTCAAACCGCCTGTCCAGGTATAACTCGTCGCTCCGCCGGCTGTCAGCGTCGCTGTCTGACCCGAACAGATTGTCGGGGAGTTCACCGTTACCGTTGGCAATGCCGTCACGGATACCGATGCAACTGCCGTCTTACTGCAGCCATCTGCTGTGCCTGTTACCGTATAGGTCGCTGCACTTGTTAAGGCAGGTGTCGTCGCCGGATTGCCGCTCAAACCGCCTGTCCATACATAGCTGGTCGCTCCGTTTGCCGTCAACGTCGCTGTCTGGCCCGAACAGATTGTCGGCGAGTTCACCGTTACCGTCGGCAAGGCCGTCACCGTAACCGTCGCTATCGCTGTTCCTGTACAGCTCCACCTGCTGCCTGTCACTGTGTATGTCGTCGTTCCTGTTAAAGCAGGCGTCGTCGCAGGATTGCCGCTTAGTCCGCCTGTCCACGTGTAGCTCGTGGCTCCGTTTGGTGTCAGCGTCGCCGTCTGACCCGCACAAATCGTCGGGGAATTTACCGTTACATTTAAGCCGGACGAGACGCTCACCGTGGCTACCGCCGTATTCGTACATCCGCTCGCCGTACCTGTTACCGTATAGGTCGTAGTTGAAAACAAGGCAGGTGTCGTCGCCGGATTACCCGTCAGTCCGCCTGTCCAGGTATAACTCGTCGCTCCGCCGGCCGTCAGCGTCGCTGTCTGACCGGAACAGATCGTCGGAGAGTTCACTATTACGCTTGGCAATGGTGTCACTGTGACCGTCGCTACCGCTGTTTTACTGCAGCCGCCCGCTGTGCCCGTTACCGTATAGGTGGCCGTTCCTGTTAAGGCAGGGGTAGTCGCAGGATTACCGCTCAAACCGCCTGTCCAGGTATAACTCGTTGCGCCGCCGGCTGTCAGCGTCGCTGTCTGACCCGAACAGATGGTCGGGGAGTTCACCGTTACCGTTGGCAATGCCGTCACGGATACCGATGCAACTGCCGTATTGCTGCAGCCATCTGCTGTGCCTGTTACCGTATAGGTGGCTGCACTTGTTAAGGCGGGTGTCGTCGCCGGATTGCCGCTCAAACCGCCTGTCCATGTGTAGCTGGTCGCTCCGTTTGCCGTCAGCGTCGCCGTCTGGCCCGAACAGATTGTCGGGGAGTTCACCGTAACCGTCGGCAAGGCCGTCACCGTAACCGTCGCTATCGCTGTTCCTGTGCACGCTCCACTGCTTCCTGTCACTGTATATGTCGTCGTTCCTGTTAAAGCAGGCGTCGTTGCAGGGTTGCCGCTCAGTCCGCCTGTCCACGTGTAGCTCGTGGCTCCGTTTGGTGTCAGCGTCGCCGTCTGACCCGCACAGATTGTCGGGGAATTTACCGTCACATTTAAGCCGGACGAGACGCTCACCGTGGCTACCGCCGTATTCGTACATCCGCTCGCCGTACCTGTTACCGTATAGGTCGTAGTTGAAAACAAGGCAGGTGTCGTCGCCGGATTACCCGTCAGTCCACCTGTCCAGGTATAACTCGTCGCTCCGCCGGCCGTCAGCGTCGCTGTCTGACCGGAACAGATCGTCGGAGAGTTCACTATTACGCTTGGCAATGGTGTCACTGTGACCGTCGCTACCGCTGTTTTACTGCAGCCGCCCGCTGTGCCCGTTACCGTATAGGTGGCCGTTCCTGTTAAGGCAGGGGTAGTCGCAGGATTACCGCTCAAACCGCCTGTCCAGGTATAACTCGTTGCGCCGCCGGCTGTCAGCGTCGCTGTCTGACCCGAACAGATGGTCGGGGAGTTCACCGTTACCGTTGGCAATGCCGTCACGGATACCGATGCAACTGCCGTATTGCTGCAGCCATCTGCTGTGCCTGTTACCGTATAGGTGGCTGCACTTGTTAAGGCGGGTGTCGTCGCCGGATTGCCGCTCAAACCGCCTGTCCATGTGTAGCTGGTCGCTCCGTTTGCCGTCAGCGTCGCCGTCTGGCCCGAACAGATTGTCGGGGAGTTCACCGTAACCGTCGGTTTCGATTTAACACGAATCGTCTTACTAAACGGTGCACTTGCATTGCCTGCCTTATAAGCCCTTAAGGTGATCGTATAGGTACCGGGGGTACTGAAAACTGAACTCACGGTCGTGGTGGAGGTAGAAGTGGAGGGTGTACCGCCATTTATCGTCCACCGGACAGAGTCCGGGCTGCCGCTCGATGCCGTAGAGGTATTCGTAAACACTAAACTGCCCCCTATGCATACCGTCGAATCACTCATGGTGAAGGAGGCCGTTGCGGTTGGCGTCGTAGTACATGATGGAGGCATATCAAATTTAGCTGTTTGATCCCTTCCGTTATTTGCAGAACCCTGTAAAGCAGTATACCCCATGCCTCTTCGTGCAAATGCAGACCAGATTTCACATTTATCGGCATAACCGTACAAAGTAGAATCAGCTTTCAAGATAGCATTTCTATAATCTAAAAATCCACCGCTGCACGGTTGTAATTTTAGTCCTTCAATAACCAGTTTTATTGCCCTGTTATTTCCTGCCGTTCCGTTTAGTAAATCTGAACTGTATCCGTATTTATCAATTAAATTCCAATACATATCCCAAATAGTTGCACACCATACTTCACCTAAGGTATGTACTTCAGGTCCTAAAATGGTGCCGCCTGTAAGATCCGGAATGCTAGCAACGTCAGCGTATGTCCATGGATTAACGGACATATCATAAGAGTAAGGATAAACTCTAATGCCGTCCGGAGAGCTTCTATAAACATAAGTTCCTAAACCTCTTGCCGTATTTTTTGTATCGCCAGGTCTGTGAGATAAAGCTAATGCAAAGAAATCGCTCCATCCTTCACCACCCTGTTCCGCATTTCCTAAACAAGAGCTGTTAGAAGGGCCTCCTGCCAAACGGTTCGAAATACCATGTCCATACTCGTGAGAAACAATTCCGTTATCCAAATCACCGTCCAATTTGGTACAATTACTAGCAGACATATTGACCACGGCAGTTGCTATATTATTTCTCAGGATTTGACCGGTAGCATACGTAACAAACAAACTCGGTATTGTTACAAGTGTACCATTTGTACCTGAAGCCATCGTAACTAAACTATCCCCTGCAGACTGTCTGTTTATAATAATGGCACCAATTGCGCCGGCTTGTTGGGCGTAATAAACTTTTTCGGAAAAATTACAGGTTCCTCTGTCAATCAACGCAATTTTACCTGAAACGGAAGAACCATTTGAGATGGTGCTGCAAACATAAGATGTCGGTGAAGAACCATTACTGATGGCATTAACGATTGACCCTGTCACATTAAAGGCACACGGACCAAAATTAGCGGGTGTAGCATCATAATTTCCCGCAATAGCAGGTGGCTGATTAACGGTTAAAGTTGGTCTTGCCCCATTGCTCCACAAATACATCTGCATTCTTGGTTTTTGTCCGTCTGCAGGAGTGGAGAAGTTAGCATTATCCGTACCACTTCCGTCATGAGCTTCTGCATATACAAAATCTGCAGCTGTTCCTCCTCTTCCGTAATTATTGGATTGAAAATTACCGGCTGCTTCAGTAAAACCGTATTTATAAAATATATCATGCATCATATTGTTCATATAAAACAATTGCGTCACAGCTGCCTTGGCGTTAATGGCACTATCCATTCTGAGATTAAAATCAATCGGATAATCAAAAACCAGCGATGCCCCGGCATTCGGTTGTGAGCCGGCATCAATCACATTATTTGCGTCCACGTCCTGATAAGCACTCACGTTGTTTCCTCTGGTAATGGTAAATTCAGCCCCTGCGGAGCCGTTTGTATCGTGCCAGCCATAAGGAGAAGCGGTAACATCATTAGGATCTGACAATAACTGACGAGCACCAAAAGTAGGCGCTTCTACATTGTATGGATATACCCTATATTGTGCCGCTGCCAATTGCTGGTCGTCCGGTCCATTGCCAAGTCTTTCGCTGTGGCCAAGTGGGTCCGGTATGTTGTCGTAGACTGAAGAGGAACCATACATACCGGGTACCACCTTACAATGCACCACTTCATCCACTTTTTTGATTAAATCGCCGGTATTTGCATCAATGGCATAGGTCCAGATATGATTATGACCTATTTCTTCTATATATACTTCCCAGGCAAGCCGGATATTATCCTTATCATCTGTGTAAAATAGTTTCTTAACATAGACCAGATCATCCGTAAGGCTGTTGACAGGTTTGAAAACCATGTCATTGTCACTTTTCTTTTTATCCAGATTGAAAGCACCTGTTGCTGTTGAATTCATCAGAGCTGCTACCCTTCTCAGGGCATCTTCCGGTTTTAAAGAAGCATCCACCTTATTCACTTTGGAAGCTAAATCCACCACACCGTTGGACGTATTGTAGATCAGTTTTCCGTCTTTAAAGTGAAGAGCAATGGAACTATTCTTTAAACCGATGCCGTTCACACATTGCTGAAACCAGATATGTGTAATCCCGGTGGTGACATCCGTGTACTCATCAGATACACGCAAATTGGCAATGTCATTTTCAGATAATGCAAATTCTTTTTTGTTGGATTGGAGGTATTTTAATGCGTCATTTTTGACACTGCCTGCAAAAAGGCAAAATACAAGGAAAACTAACATTGGAGTTAGTGTAATTCTCATTATCATCTTAGTTGGCTTTATTATTGTAAATCTACTAATTAATTAACATTAACCAATACCCGTTAGGGTAGTGTTGAAAAAAATAACCATTCAGAAATATTCAGAATTTATTGATAATTAATCAATTATATTTTTAAAACCCGAAGGAAAATCAAAGAAATACAGTTTAAAGTTTTGAAATTCAATTAATTGCTATTTTCAGACCACTACATTTATAATGCGTCCGTTAATGACAATGAATTTTTTAGGTTCCATTCCTTCGGTAAATTTTAACACTTTCTCATCGGAAAGCACGAGTTTCTGGATATCATCATTGGACATATCCAGTGGTATTTCCAAATTGGCCCGGTGTTTGCCATTGATCTGAATGGGATAATTAAAGGCAGATTCCAGCAGGTAAGCCTCCTTATGAACGGGGTAAGCGGCATCCGTTACAGATGAGTCGTTGCCCAATTGAGTCCAAAGGACTTCAGCGGTGTGCGGTGCAAACGGGGTTATCAATTTCACCAGCTCCTGCAGGACGGATTTGGAAACGGATTTGAATTTGGACAAATCATTCACGGCAATCATAAATGTAGAGATGCAGGTATTGAAACTTAGGTTTTCTATATCCTGATTTACTTTCCGGATGGTTTTATGCAGGATTTTCAATTCTTCCTGTACGGGTTCATTATCCGTATATTTCACATTTCCGAAATCATCGAAGAACAGGCGCCAGAATTTGCGCAGGAAATTCGCCACGCCTGAAATGCCATTGGTATCCCAGGGTTTGGCGGTATCTATAGGCCCGAGGAACATTTCATACATGCGGAATGTATCTGCTCCGTATTGGTCAATGATTTGGTCAGGATTGACGACATTGAATTTAGATTTGGACATTTTCTCGACTTCACTGCCGCAATAGTAATTTCCATCTTCTTCTGTAATGAAAACAGCCTCTTTATAATTGATATCTTCAGCTTTTAATCTTTCAATATCAAGAATATCATTTTTTACGTATTTTATATCAACATGTAGCATTTGCAAAGAAGCTCCTCCTATTGCAATAGTTCTTTTAATATAATAACTATCAAAAATATTCTCAAAATAAGATAAATAGTCTGGTTTAAGCTTGTCTTCTTTGTCTAAAAGTATTTTATAATCATTTTTCGAAATTAAAATTGAATTGAAGCCCAAATCATTACTTAATAAAATCTTACCATCATCATAGTGAACATCTGAGAATGTAAATCTATACACAAACTTACTCACCCCCTGTATCATTCCCTGATTCACCATTTTTTTGAATGGTTCTTCGGTGCTTACTTTTCCAACATCTTTCAGGAATTTATGCCAGAACCGGGAGTACAATAAATGCCCAACGGCATGCTCGCTGCCGCCTACGTAGAAATCGACATTCTGCCAGTAATCAGATGCCTCCTTACTGCAAAACGCCCCCGTATTGTTCGGGTCCATGTAGCGCAGAAAATACCAGGAACTGCCGGCATAACCGGGCATGGTATCGGTTTCCATACGGGTACCCCCCCCAAATTGTGTCACCCATTCTGTGGCAGTTGCCAAAGGGCTTTCGCCCGTGCCGGTCGGTTTGTAGGATTCAACAGATGGAAGCGTAACCGGAAGTTTGTCTTCTTCCACCGTGTGTATGATGCCATCCGTATCATAATAAATCGGGAACGGTTCACCCCAGTAGCGCTGACGGCTGTAGCCTGCATCCCGCATACGGAAATTCACTTTGCCATAGCCCAGCTTAAGTTCTTCTAATCTCTGAATCAACAAAGCGGTCGCCTCTTTATATTCCATTCCATTGATAAAATCAGAATTGATGTATTTACCATCTTTTGTAGGGTCAGCTTCCAAGTCCAGATTTTTCTGGGCATCCAGTATGGCGGGTTTCGGCAAATTGAATTTTTCAGCAAAAAGATAGTCGCGCTGATCGCCGCTCGGAACCGCCATCACAGCACCCGTACCGTAACCTGCCAGCACATAATCTGCAATATAAACGGGTATTTCCGCATTGGTGAATGGATGCAGGACATAAGCGCCGGTGAACTGACCGGAAACCATTTTCTCTGCCTGCCGTTCGATATCAGATTTGGAGGCGCACAATTTAACATAGGAATCTATCTCTGCAGTATATTCAGGCGTTGTAATCTGTTTCACCCAATCATGTTCCGGTGCTATCACCAAGAATGTCACTCCAAAAATGGTATCCACCCTTGTGGTGAACACATCGATTTTCCCTTCATGTCCTTTCAGCGGGAACGACACCATCGCACCGGTGGATTTTCCGATCCAGTTGCGCTGCATATCTTTCATGCTTTCCGTCCAGTCGAGCGTATCCAGTCCGATTAAAAGCCTGTCTGCATAAGCGGTTATACGCAGGAACCATTGCGACATTTTTTTCTTTTCTACGGGATGCCCTCCCCGTTCGGAAACACCATTTACGATTTCATCATTCGCGAGCACCGTACCCAAAGCCGGACACCAGTTTACAAAAGAATCTTTCTGGTATGCCAGACGGTATTCCATGAGTATGGATTGTTTTTCCAAAGCTGAAAAATTTCTCCAATCTTCGGCAGAAAACGCCAGAACATCTACATTTGCAAATGCCGTATTGTTATGATTGCCGTGTTCTTCAAAATGTTTGATTAAAACAGCAACATCATATGCACATTTATTTTTGCAGCAATAAATGGAATTGTATAATTTAAGAAAAATCCATTGGGTCCACTTGTAATAGGCCGGATCGCAGGTAGTGACCTGCCTGTCCCAGTCGTAGCAAAAACCGATCTTTTGCAGCTGTTTGATGTAGGTCTTGATATTATCCTTTGTGGTTTTCTCAGGATGTTGTCCGGTCTGAATGGCGTACTGCTCAGCCGGCAAACCAAAAGCATCAAAGCCCATGGGATGCAGCACATTAAATCCCTGCATTCTTTTGTAGCGTGCATAAATATCGGAAAAGATATACCCCAGCGGATGCCCGACATGCAACCCCGCACCGCTTGGATACGGAAACATATCCAGGATATAGAATTTGGGTTTGGATGTATCCTCCGTGACTTTATACACTTTCTGATTATCCCATTTTTTCCTGGCAAATTCTTCTATTTCTGAAAAGTTGTACTGCATATCTGATTAAAATAAGTCAAAAAATTAAGTACGAAATTAATGATTTGACTGAATAATATGATTCTTTGGGTTTTATGGTATTGTTAGATAAAAAAACCCGGCGTAAGCCGGGATAATAAAATAACGAAAAAGATCAGTTATATCCACTTTGCCACGAAAGTATTCAAATCCTTACGCAGTTTGTTGAATAATAACTCAAATGTTTGTACTCTCTCTCTTAAATCCGTGTGATCTTCTAATTTACGATGGTCACTGGCTGTTGGATTATCTTCTATGTTCCTGACGACATCCCCTTCACATGCGCTGATATCATGCTTTAAGATATCAATTTGCTCTTCCTGAATAATCAATTTATTCTGAAACCGTTCCACCCATCCATGCATCTCTCTGTCAGAATTTTTGTGGGATATTTCTTCCAGTCGCTTTTTCATTATTTCCAAATCTTCTCCATAAAAAGAAAGCAGGTTTTTCCATTCTCTGTGGTCGTGATGAAGTTCAGATAAATACTTTTGTGTAGTCATAATCGTTTAATTTAATTTAATACGAAGATGTAAATAACTTCAGTAAAATAGTATGATAAAAATCATCTCGGAAAATGATTTTTATAGGTTTTGCGGAAAATCTATCTAAATAATGCTTTTTCTTCCTGTTTCAAAAAGAAATGAGGGTAGCTTTTCTTCAAAAGCATGACAAACATGTCGTGCGGGACATCATGAAAAGTACCGTAATCACGGAGGTATTGCATAAACAGGCCGCCACTGACATCATACTGTTGAAATATAGAATCATTTATTCCGTCAAATTCAAGAGGTGGTACACCTAAATGTTCACAGAGTTCAAGATTAAATGCCGGTGTCGCCTTAACCCATTTACCATTGAGGTACATCTCTGAACAGGCGTGAAAAACCAAAACATCTGTCTTTAAGGTCTCCATTAATTTCTCCACGCCAATGTGATTTTTCACATCAAAAAAACAAAACCTGCTGGGGATACCTGCAGCACGCAGACACGCATTCAAAAGGCACGCCTTTTCAATGCAATATCCGCTCTTATTTTCTCTATTGAAGAGTGAACTGGCTTTCATCGCCACATGGCGTAAATCTATATTGTAAGGATTGTATCTCCAACCATCACGAACGGCGTAATATAACTTAACGGCATTTTTGGTTTTATCCACTTCGTTGCCGATGGTGTTTTTTACAAATCGCTGAATATCCGGCTGCTCGCTGTCAACGAAATAAGTGGGTTGTACATATAAATCAATTCCTAAAGACACATTATTCATTGCACAAATGTACAAAATCACACAGGCTGTGAATAAAGTTAGAGGTTAAGTAATTAAAAAATCCTTATTTTCGTCAAATGTCAGAAGATTTGCAGCAGAAGGTACCGCAGAAACGCAAACCCAGCTTTGCATATGCCATTATCAGCATTGCCATGATATTGCTGCTGATAGGGTTATTCTCCTTTGGTGTTTTTGTTGTACAAAAAGAAATCAATAAAATCAAAGAAAGTGTACAGATTGACCTTAATTTAAAAACAGACATCACCGAAGTTCAGAAGAAAACTATCTCAGCTTACCTGAAAAAACAAAACTACATCTCTAAAATCACGTTTAAAAGCAAAGATGAGGCAGCTGAACAGTTTGAAAGGGAATTAGGTCAAAACTTTCGCGAAATTTTAGGAAGCAATCCTTTGTATGATGCATACATCATTAATCTAAAGGCAGAATTTTCCAACCCTGATTTTATTAAAGATGTAAAATCCGCACTCATTGGGTTACGCGGAGTTCAGGAAGTATTTTATTCTGATTTAGCAGTCAGTACGGCTGCACGAACCCTACGACCCGTCACTATCGGTGTTGCCATCCTGAGCCTTATCATGCTGGTAGTAGTCTTTATGATTATTGACAATACGATTCGTTTAATGATGTATTCCCAACGCTTCACCATACGCAGCATGCAGCTGATTGGCGCCAATGAGTGGTTTATCATCAAACCTTATATCTTAAAATCCATCATCTCCGGTTTGATCAGTTCTGCCATTTCCATCCTGCTTTTAGGAGGCATCATCTACTTAACAATTTATAAGTTTTCTGTTCGAATAGAAGAGCAGGATTTTGTAACTTTGCTTTTCATAGCTCTTGGTTTAATCGTTTTTGGTATTTTAATTTCCATTACGAGTACCTTTTTCGCGGTCAACAAATACCTAAAGATTAAACTGGACGAACTTTATTAAACCTTTAAAAATGGCAAAAAATAAACCGGTTCAAAAACCGATTCCACAGACAAGACAACCTCAACCCGCAGTTAAAAGCGTTTCTGCTTCCGGTAAAGCAAACAGCGGCAGTTGGTTTAAGATTCCCAAAAGCCAGAATGAAGTATTGCTGTTCGATAAAATCAATTACATTATTCTGGGTGTTGGTGCATTTCTGATCATCTTAGGTTTTATCTTAATGAGCGGAGGTAACACGGACCCAAAAGTCTTTAACGAAGCTGAAATCTATTCTTTCCGTAGAATCACCCTGGCTCCCATTGTTGTAATCCTTGGTTTCATCGTGATCATAGTCGCCATACTGAAAAAACCGGCTTCAGTTTCCAAAAGTTAAACTTTTTTTTAATCTTGCGGCACGCATGTCATTAATTTATTTTCTAAATAATTTTTACTTGTTTACATCATTCATCCCTTTTTTCTGAATATGGACATCATTCATGCCGTAGTGCTTGCTATCGTTGAGGGACTCACTGAATTCCTTCCCATCTCCTCTACAGGGCATATGATTCTTACCAGTTCAATAATGGGTATAGAAAAAGATGAATTTACCAAGCTTTTTGAAATAGCCATACAGTTAGGGGCCATCTTATCCGTGGTCGTTCTATACTGGAAAAAATTTCTTGATTTCACCAAATGGCAGTTTTACCTAAAGCTTGCTGCGGCAGTCATACCGGCGCTTATTCTTGGAAAACTGTTTGACGAAAAAATCGATGCACTGCTGGAAAGCCCGGCTACCGTTGCCATCAGCTTATTAGCGGGCGGAATCGTTTTATTGTTTATCGATACCCTATTCCAGAAAGGAGAAATCAAGGAAGAAAAAGAAATCAGTTTCATCAAAGCATTTATTATCGGATGCTGGCAGTGCCTCGCGATGATTCCAGGCGTGAGCAGAAGCGCTGCGAGTATTATCGGCGGTATGCAGCAAAACCTCAGCAGAAATATTGCCGCAGAATTTTCTTTCTTTTTAGCCGTTCCCACCATGGCTGCTGCCACCGGATATAAACTGCTGAAGACCTTCTCCACCCATCCGGAGATACTGAGGGACAAACACAACTTATATATGCTTGCCCTTGGAAATGTTGTAGCCTTAATTGTAGCCATGTTAGCCATCAAATTCTTCATCCGTTATTTACAAAAAAACGGATTTAAACTTTTTGGATGGTATCGGATTATTCTTGGTGCAATTGTTTTAATACTTTTGCAAATGGGCATCATCCAATAACCAATCTCCATTATGATGACATATCCAGATTATCATTTTACCGAAGGTGAAATTATCCTTATTGATAAGCCATCAGACTGGACAAGTTTTGATGTGGTCAACAAAATCAAATTCGCCCTCAAGAAAAATTACGGTACTGTAAAAATCGGGCATGCGGGAACGCTGGATCCGAAAGCAACGGGATTGCTGATACTTTGCACCGGAAAAAAAACCAAGGATATCCAGCAGATCCAGGATGCAGAAAAGGAATATACCGGCACCTTTTTTCTGGGTGGAACGACAGAATGCTACGATTCTGAGAAACCCGTAAATCAAACGTTTGACATCAGCCAGATCCTGCATGAAGCTATCCTGAAATGTGCCGAAAGTTTCGTCGGTGTGCAGGAACAATTTCCACCTATCCATTCGGCCGTAAAAATAGACGGCAAACGCGCCTATTCCCTTGCCAGGCAAGGAAAAGAGGTTGCGATAAGACCCAAACAGATTACCATCCGTACATTTGAAATTACCGGAATAGAATTACCTCTTATACATTTCAGGGTAGAATGCACGAAAGGGACTTACATTAGAAGCCTTGCCCATGACTTTGGAAAGCGATTGAACAACGGTGCCTATCTGTTCGCACTGAGGCGCACTAAAATCGGTACATATTCGGTAGATGATGCGTTGAAGCTGGAAGATTTTGTTCAAAGTTTACCACCTGTCCAACCATAGTTTACAAAGATTATAGTAACTTTGCCCACTTTCCGCATTAGTATGCAAATTCATAAAGGGATCAATCATCTACCTGTTTTTAAAAATACGGTGCTCACTATCGGTACTTATGACGGTGTTCACTTCGGACATCAGCAAATCATCAAGCGGCTGAAAGATATTGCACGTGAAATAGATGGAGAAACGGTTTTATTGACTTTTGACCCGCATCCGCGCCTGATTCTGCATCCCTACGATGAAAAGCTGAAACTGATTTCCACCATAGATGAAAAAGAAGAGCTCCTCGCCTCTTTCGGATTAGACCATTTGGTCATTGCGGAGTTCTCCAAAGATTTTGCCTCCATGGATGCAAAGGAATATGTAGAAAAAATTCTGATTGCCAATTTTCAACCTAAAAAAATTGTGATCGGTTATGACCACCGTTTTGGAAAAAACCGGCAAGGTGACATCCATTTGCTGCGTTCGCTGGCGGCTACCTATCACTTTGAAGTGGAAGAAATCCCGGCACAGACCATTGATGAGATTTCCGTCAGTTCAACAAAAGTGCGCAATGCGCTACTTGATGGCGATATTCATACAGCCAATCAACTCCTTGCACATCCATTTACCATTAAAGGAAAAGTAATTCACGGCGATAAAATCGGCAGGGTGCTTGGTTTTCCGACCGCCAATATTGAAATATCCAACCCGCATAAGCTTATACCGGCCTCCGGCGTGTATGCCGTAAAAATCAACGTGGAAGGGCAATTTTATAAAGGTGCCTTAAGTATCGGTTACCGGGAAACGGTTTTTGACAACAGCAGATTAACCATCGAAGTGTTTATCCTGGATTTCGAGGGAGATTTATACGAAAAGCCGTTAGACATGATTTTTGCCGCATACCTTCGCCCTCAGATAAAATACGACAACTGGGAATTACTGAAAGTGCAGATAGAAAATGATGTACAGGATGTAAGGAATGCCATCGAGTTATAATCCAACAGATTTTACCATTGCGATATGCGGAATATCGTCTTCCATATAGGGTTCACTCACTCGTACGAATCCAAAACCTTCATAAAATTCCTGCAAATATGCCTGCGCTGAAATCTTAATATCTTTATCCGGAAACAGTTGTACCAATTTTTCTATCGCTTCTTTCATCAACTGCTTTCCGAACCCTTCTTTTCGCCATACGGTTTTACTGGCTACACGCCCTATGGATGTATAACCATTATAGGAAATCCCTTCCGGGACCAAACGTGCATACGCAGCCAGTCCTGACTCCATATACAGCAACAAATGCCAGCATTTACGGTCTTTGTCGTCAATATCCCTGTAAATACAATTTTGTTCGATTTGAAAAACCTCTTCGCGCAACTGAAGCAAATCGTATAACTCCGAGGGAGTCAGGTCATTGAAATATTTAAAAATGGAATGCATTATTCTTCTCCGAAATATTCAGCAAAAATATTTTCCGTTTCCTGCAGCTTAATGCTGTGCAAACTGCAACCTTTAATATGCGGTTTCAGTTGATTCCAGATAATCCGTGACAGATTTTCGGTAGTGGGATGTATGTTGTCGGGGATAAAAGTTACATCCAGATTCAGATTGGTGTGGTCCAGCCTATCCACCACTTTTTCTTTAATAATCTGACTAAGTTCCTTTACATTAATGATAAAACCCGTTTCCGGATCCGGCTCACCTTTGACTGTCACGTACAGTACATAATTGTGACCATGCCAGTTTTTATTGGCACATTTCCCGAACACGGCATCATTCTGTTCTTCCGTCCAATGATGGTTATACAGCCTGTGCGCTGCATTAAATGTTTCCCTTCTTGTTAAATAAAGCACTTTATAAAATTAGGCATTCAGGAGTAGTGATTTGTAATAAGTCCTGTATTTTTTTTATTAAATTTGAAACCATGCAACCAAAAATCACTATTGTTTCCGCCACTTTACTGGAAGTAAAACCACTTTTTGAAACATATAAGCCTGTCAAAACCGGTTTTAACGGTCTATTTGCAGTCAACGATAATCTCCATTTCCTGATAACCGGAATGGGAATGATGAATACGGCAGCCCATCTGGCACTTTACACCTCTAAATTTGAACGGGATTTTTATATCGATGCGGGTGTATGCGGGGCATTCAACAGGAATTTTAAGATTGGAGATGTTGTGCAGATTATTTCAGAAACATACGGCGATTTTGGTGTGGAGAATGACGAAGAATTTCAGGATTTTTTTGACTTGGGATTTATAGACAAAAAAGAAGATGCCTTTCAATATGGGATGTGTTCGCCGATTGAAGATGAATTCCATCTAAACATCCATTTACCTGAAGCAACTTCCATTACCGTCAATAAAGTACACGGCAATGAGAGAACGATAAAGATCATACAGGAAAAATACAACGCTGATACGGAAAACATGGAAGGGCTTGCTTTTTATTATGTCTTAAAGCTGATTGGCAAACCCGGAATTGAAATCCGTGCCATTTCAAATTATGTAGAAAGACGGAATAAGGAAAACTGGGATGTTCAGAATGCTGTAAAAAATTTGAATATGGAACTTCAGAAAATCATCCACCTGTACTCTTAACTGCGGATATTTGTCTCTTTGACAATATACAGCGGGCGCTGTTTCACATTATCCATGATCCGTGAAAGGTATTCGCCGATAATACCCAGACAAATCAGTTGTACACCACCTAAAAACAGTACGCTAATCATTAAAGAGGACCAGCCCTGCACGGTATTGTTATTTAAATACTTCTGATATAAGGTGTACAATATGACAGCAAATGAAATCAGTGAAACGACAAATCCCAAATACGTTGCCAGTCGCAAAGGCAGATTGGAAAATGCCGTAATTCCGTCAAATGCAAAAGCAAACATTTTAGGATAGGAATAATTGGTATTACCGGAATAGCGCTCATCCCTTTTATAGACGATAGATGTCTGATTAAATCCTGCCCACGCAATCTGGCCACGCAGGAACTTGTTGCGTTCCGGCATAGCGACAATGATATCCTTAATCTTTTTAGAAATAATACGATAATCTCCTGTGTCCAACGGAATATTAACATCAGACAGCCGATTGATAAACCTGTAAAAAAATTTGGCAGTAATCAGCTTATGCCAAGACTCGCCTTCCCTATGTTCCCGTTGCGCAAATACCACATCGTAACCGTCTTTCATTTTGGAATATAAATCTATAATCAGTTCCGGCGGATCCTGCAAATCAGCGTCTATAATGACAATGGTATCTCCCGTCGCATATTCCAAACCCGCAAAAACCGCCAACTGATGGCCGAAATTTTTGCTGAAATCAACATATCGTATCTGCCTGTTTGATTCGGCAAATTTCTTTATAATTGCCAACGAATTATCCCTGCTTCCGTCATTGATAAAAATAATCTCATACTCATTGCTAATAGACGTAACTGTGTTAACTATCCTGTCCAGCAATACTGACAGATTATTCTCTTCATTAAAGACCGGTACGACAACTGATATATCCACAGAGTAAATTTACAAATTTGATATTAGCATTGCCTTATTAGAGTCACTATTTTTGTGGATTTTTTAATAAATTAAGCTCTACGAGTCCTTTTTTATGCATCCACACGGATTTCCAGTGTTTTAATTGAATCAGCTGTTCCTCTGAAAAATCGTTTCCCACATTAGAATACAGCACAAAAGCAACTGTGTCAAGAGAATGGCCATTTACGTTTATCAACCTATCTCTGTTATCATCCATTTTATACTGATACGTGCTGACATTCATCGGAAAAACAGTTCCAATCCCTTTCTTATCAACAAATTTATTGATATTGCAATATTCAATAAACCGGCTCATACCTGTGTGGTAAGGAACATGTGCGAGGGTGCAGTCCCAGCCATTGGATATAGATGAAGGATAAATCTGGAAATTTCCAAGCAGCAGTAAAAAAAAAGTAAAGATGGTAAAGATTATTCTTCTTTCAGAGAGAACCAATATCACGGACGGCAGCATTAATACATATACGACTAAAAAATAGCGGTGATTGATAGGGTTCGAAAACGGCAACACTAACAATGAAAAGATAACCAATGGGATCAGCCACAGCAATACAAGAATATCCAACTTTCGAATACTGAACAAATAAAACAAGCCAAGTACTGAGAGAATAACTGCTCCGTAATCAAACATGGCGCGACCAATAGAAAACACATTCTTTACCATACCACCCAAACCTACAATACCTCTCTGAGCGCTCCACTCCTGTGAATTGGTGGCAAAAACCCATCCGGTCATTAGAAAGTGATAGTAATACCATGAAGCTGCCAGCAGAACCGCAGGAATAAAAAGTAAATTCCATTGTATCCATTTTTTTAAATCCCTCTTCATCCAAAAGTAAATGGTTATGGAAAGTGCTGCCAGGCAAAACAATCCTCTAATTGAAACTCCGGCAATTATTATGGCTGAAAGTACAAGAAGAAATTTTTTGTCCTTCAGAATAGAAACCAATGCCAGCAAATACAGACTTAACAAAACCGCATCATAGCTGACGAGTAGATTTTGTGTTATGACTGCGGGAATACCTATAAATAACAACAATCCTATCCATTGCTGTTTCCCAGAAATGGAAAAATACTTTAACAACAGAAGAAACGAAAAAAAGCCCGTTATCGTAAAAGGTAAAAGTGCTGCATGTGCCGAAAAGAGTGATTTTCCGAACAGATGATAGAATGCAGTCAGATACAGGTAAAAAAGCGGCGGATGCCCCACATCCCATCTTGGTGGAGCAATAAATGATTGTAAGCCATCCTCATAAAAATGCTGGGTGATGGTAGACGTAAGAAGCGTATCCCAGAAAAAAGGCAGGTGCCAGGAAAACACATTTACGGCAAGCGCCAGCAAAAATGCAATCAGGTAAATGAATGTAGGATGATTCCATGCCACATCCAAAAATAACATTTTCAAGTGTTTTTTATTGTATTTTCTGGCTAAAAGAACTGTCCGAATAATCATCGGCATCCGTTCTGGTTGGCTACTTGAATATTTCAGGTTATATTTATGGCATGCAGCCGCTGACACTCGCCATCTCACCCTGTCCCAACGATACCTTCATTTTTGATGCTATGCTGCATCATAAGATCGATACGGAAGGGTTGGGTTTCAAACTCGTTTTCGCAGATGTGGAGCAATTGAATCAGGCTGCTGGCAGAGAAGAATATGATATTACCAAACTCAGTTATCATGCCTATGCGCATGTATCGGATAATTATATTTTGCTGCATTCCGGAAGTGCATTAGGCAACCATTGCGGCCCTTTGCTCATCAGCAAGCGGGAGCTGTCCGAGGCAGAACTTACCCATGCTAAAATTGCCATACCGGGAAAATACACGACCGCTAATTTTTTATTTTCGCTGAAATACCCAGCTGCCAAAAACAAAACAGCTGTTCTTTTCTCCGAAATTGAAGAAGGCGTGTTAAATGATCAATTTGATGCAGGCGTCATCATTCATGAGAATCGTTTTACCTACGCATCAAAAGGGTTAAAAAAAATCATTGACCTCGGAGAATACTGGGAACAAACATACAAAGTTCCGATTCCATTGGGCGGCATTGCCATAAAGAGAACTGTTTCCAAAGAAATACAATTGGCAGTAGAACGTATCATTCGCAGAAGCATCGGGTTTGCCTTTGCCCATCCGGACTCCTCCTCTGAATTTGTACAAAAGCACTCACAGGAAATGAGTATGGATGTTTGCCGTAAACATATTGAATTATACGTCAACAAATACAGCATTGATTTAGGGTTTGAAGGTGAGCTGGCTGTCAATACGCTCTATAAGATTGCGCTGGGAAACAATATCATTCCTGATTTAACTTACCCTATATTTGTTGGATAAAGAATTTATTTACTGGCGAAGTCGCTTAATGCCTGCATACGTTCATGGACATTGACAATCCATTCCTTTTGCATTTGGGTATTCATACTATGATTGGTTTCCCGATCGTAATCTTTCTGCTCTTTATCCCAGTCGCTCAGTATTTGTTTTCCAATACCATTTATCTTTTTAACATCTTTTACAGATTTCACCTCATCTGTCAGGCGTTTTCTGAATAAACGGGCATAGAGTTCTGTAATGTCAAAATGCAGCTGTTCGTGCTGCAATATGTAATCCGATTGTTTATCCTTGTAGCTCCAGGATAGCTGAGGATAATATTTTGCCGTCACCTTCCAATCCAGTACATTGTTTTTTGCCGTATAAGAAAACTCCACAGAAGACGCCGTCGCTGCAACTTCTGATGCATTCAGGAAAGGGTTGCCTCTGAAATCGGACCAGGTCAGTTTCTTATTGCTATTCCAGGTATAAAATTCTTTGTACGCATCAGAACCCGCCGGTGGCAGTGCCGCAGCGTTTAAAGCAACCAGCGCAAACAAGGAAGTTAATATTTTACCGGTCATGATCTAAAATAAATGCAAAATACGTGCCTTTTATTTTATACGAAAAGTTAATAAAAACAAAAATATGCATATTTCCAGCTTGAAAAAAATGAAAGAAGCCGCCTTATCGCAACTATAAGACGGCTTCGAGAGGTTGTTGAATGATTATCTGACCTCTGATTCCACTATCAATATTTTAGGAGTTTTAGTATTTCCTGTCGTCCGTTCCTGTCCAGTAATCGAAGCAGGTACATTCCGGACGGTTGATTATAAATCTGGATGGGTATCAATGAAGTCTCCGCTGAATTCATTTGTTCAATTAATACCCCGTTGACATCTGTAATCTCATAAGAGCTGATTTTAAAATCGGACGGAATCTCTATTGAGTACAAACCGTCAGACGGATTTGGCATTACTTTGAATACAGCACTTGTCTTTCCTTCAGCCAATGCGGCTGCTTCCGGTTCCAACATTCTTGCTGTTACCTCATCAGATTCATATGCTGGAATACCGGAGGTCAAAGCTGAAGAATTAACCAGATTCACAAAATAATCTTCAGTTTCACCACGTTTTCCTGTAAGACAAGGTGCCATTGAAACACCGTTTGCAACCCGAAGCATAACAACACGCAAACCCGTTACTCCCGGCGATGCCGTTGAAGGTATATTAAATGAAAAATTAAAGTTACCCCCTGTTGAAATGTTCACCGGCCCGACAACCCTTTCCCCTGCATCTGCAAAACTTCCGTTACGGTTCAGGTCAATATATACGGCATACATCTGTGTTCGCGCTGCTCCGGAGAATCCCGCACTTATCTGACCGGTATTACCGGCCGAACCAATGGTAAGATTTGCACTCAAACCTGTATGTATATATCCTCCTGCGTCGATAGAAGAGATGCGGCTGATACTGCCAATCTGGAACCAATCGATCCATTCCGCTGCATTTGAACCGGTAGAGACACAATAAGTGGTAAATGCTGCAATACTGCTATACGACGTGCTGCCTGCACTGCACACAGCCATTACCTTGTACTGGTATGCAGTATTTGGAGTCAGATTGTTTAAGGTATAATTGGAATTTGTTACGCCACTTACCGTTGCCCATGTTGAAGCACTTGCTTTCTTATATTGTAAAGTGTAAGAATTAACTCCGGGAATTGCGGCCCACAACAGTTTCACACTTGTTGTCTTTAATTCTGTAAATGTAAGATTTGATGGAACGGCATTGCACAATGTGGTAAACTGTGCGATTATTCCAGTACTGTTTATTTCTTGACAGCTGGTTTTTATCTGACAATCATACGTTTTCCCAGGCATCAGGTTATTAAAGACATACGAAGTACCGATGGTATTGCCCTTATATATCCATGTGGAGGAGGTGGATAACTTATAATATATATTATAGCCATATCCTGCAACAACATTTGCAGCGTTCCAGTCTAGTGCCGCTCCTGTGTTTGTTATATTCGATACATTCAGTCCGCTTGGTGCAGTACAAGGTGTTATCAGTGTCGAATAGGCATGAAAACTGATATTTTCAGGACAACCCGATCTTACTCTCCAGTCAAAGGAAACACCCGAAATCAACCCGTTTATCACCAGTGAATTAGACTGAAGCACGGTATCAATGGGTGCATTATCCAGACCAGCACCCAACCAGTTTAACTGTAAACTATAGCTGTCAGCACCGCTTACTGGAAGCCAGCTTAAGGTAGTAACATTATTGGGACTAAAGGTGGCTTGCAGGTTGGCCGGGATGCCGCACACAGGAGTATTTGTCGTAAATTGAACAGAACTGAAGCTACTGGAATCAAAACCACATAAACTGCTGATCCTACATTCATAAAGCGTTGAAGGAAACAGACCTGTTAGCATTTTTGTATTAGCAGTAGTCGTACCTGCACTGACCCAGACGGAATCGGCAGCTGGTTTATAATCTATTTGATAACTGACAGCATGATTTGCATATTGCCACTCTACCACAGCCGTATCGTTCCTTATTACAGCAGCTGCATTTAAAGGAGCGTTACAAATGGGTGATTGCGTCATAAATTGTCCATACGAATAGTATCCGTTACAATCGGGGCGGACTCGCCAGTCGTATAAAGTGGAAGAATTAAGCATACTTAAGACAATAGTCGTATCAAGGATTGCCCCTACATTTATCCACGATGAAGATGAGTTCTCTTTGAACTGTAATCTGTAACCTGTTGCCCCGTTTACCGGACTCCAGCTGAGTGTTGACTGATGGTCTAAAACAGAAACAGCTGCAGGATTCTGCACCAAGTCGCATGACGGAGCATATAACCCTACTGCAGCGAAAGCATTAGCAGTTTGTGTTGCTTCCTGGCTTCCGACTCCGAACAAGTCTTCCGCAGCTTGTATTCCAAATGTCCGGGCGTCCATATACTCGGAAGTTGAAAGAAGATAATACGAATTTAAACGATAAGCTATGGAGGCTACCTTATCCATACCAATTCCGGAAACAGCATACGTGTAATTATGATCGTTCGTGCCATTTCCACCAACCGTTAAAAGATAAAACCAATAATTCAACACACCGCTGTTGCTGTGTACCCCGCCATAATCTGATCCGTCAGATACCCAATAGTCACCCTCATAGGTATCAGGGTCATTATAGGAATTAGGGTTGCTCATGCTGCGGATGGTATAGAAGTCTCCCCCAATCAGCCAATCCTTATTAGAAGGTCTGGCAAACCATTCAATCGCTGTACCGAAGATATCACTGAATGCCTCATTAAGTGCGCCACTTTCATCGGAATAGATCAGACCGGAAGTGTGTTCCGTCAGTCCATGACTGATTTCATGGCCGCATACGTCCAGTGAAGTCAATGGTTTATTATTATTCAGACTATTCCCATCTCCATAGGTCATACGGTAGCCATCCCAGAAAGCATTAAAATAACTACTGCTGTAATGGACATAACTGTTCAAAGGAAATCCGGCATCATCTATGCTGTTCCTGTTATGTTTTTGCAAAAAATAATCATACGTCTTTTCAGTTCCCCAGTGAGCATCTGTTGCATATTCGTCTTTATTTGCATTTACATTATTCCAGATATTATCCGTATCCGTAAAGTCAACAGCACCATTGTAATTGGTCGTATTCTGAAGATTAAATGTATTAATAATGCCATTCCCGCCACCTCGTGCTGTTTCTCTTAATCTATAAAGGCTTCCGGTAAAATCAGCTGTAATCATTTGGGTACCGCTGTAAGCAGTGACTGCCGTACCAGATGCATTTGATTCGTGTAAAAGATTCCTGTTTCCGAGGATTTTACCATTCTGCGCATCAATAAATAGATACTGTCTGCCAAGAGGTTCATGTGCATAAATATCAAACTTATATGCCAGGCGTAAAGAAGATGGTATAATATCATTTTCACCACTGTAGTAAACCAATTCCGCTTTTGGGAAAAAAGTAGCGGATGCATTATGCTGTTCTCTCTTTAAAAAATCTTCCTCTTCTTTGATTTCCCACTTATACTTCGCGGCACCAACGTATTTTAATGCAAGATTCAAGGCTTTTTCTGTATCGATTGATGCCTTCTTCTGAAGGGATGGCGGAAAATCCTTTACAAGTTTCCCATTTTGGCTTACTATCTTTCCGTTTTTAGTATGGATTATCCAACCGGCATGTTCCACCTTGATACCATTATACCGTTGCTCATACCTGTAATGTGTCATGTTCCTTTTATCGGATTCACTCTTTGACTCCATTAATCCGTATATGGAAACTGATTTGCCGGAATGATCAGGCAGCGAAATATTTCCTTTTACAAATGCAGGCGCGTTTGTCTGGTATTTAATAAACGTCGGCCACATGCCGGGTTTTCCTTTTACCAAATTTTGTCCGTTTACATTCAGGGTAAATATCATTACCAATACGAGCGGCAACAGGTTAATACATCTTTTCATGGCGGTTATTTATATTGTTTGAATAATCTGAATACTATTTGTATCTGAATCTTAATACATGTTTCTGCAATACAATGTTAACAATCATCCGTAAGAGATAATGAGCTAATTGACAGCTGTGGTCTGCGGGTAGATAATCGAACAGAAAAGAGGAATAAGTGATGCCGGGGTAACGACATCTGGTGCTTTGGTTAGGATCTGCTCTCCAGCAATTGCAGTATATGGTCTTTTTTACGTTGGGAAACCGGGATGGAATGATGTCCTTCCAGTAAGAGAGAACCGCTATCTCTCTTATCATATGCAATAATCTTATGTGGATTTACCAGAAAAGAATGATGAGTCCTTAAAAAACCCAAAGGCTCCAATATATTCTCATATTCTTTCAGATTTTTGGAAACCACAATCACCTTTTCGGGAGAGAGATAAAATTTGGTATATGTACCATCTGCCTCACAAAACAGGATATCAGTCACTTTTATAAAATAGGTGGCGGAATGATCTTTCAATACAATTTTTTTATCCGGATCCATTTTGTTAGATAGCTGCTCCATCATGATACGGATCTGTGCTTTCAGGTCATTATTCCTCTTCCGGGATGCAGCCTTTGAAATGGCAGTCCTAAGTTCATCCGGGTCGATGGGTTTCAACAAATAATCAATGGCACTGAATTTAAATGCCTGGACTGCATATTGATTATGGGCGGTAACAAAAATCAGCTGAAATTCCGGATTTTGTATTTGTTTCAATAAATCAAACCCTGTTCCGTCATCCATTTCAACATCCAGCAATAAAATATCAGGAGGATCATTTTTTATTTTTTTCAAGCCATCTTCAACCCCGGTTGCTTCGTCTATCCGGGTAATTTCCGGGCAAAACGCCAGCAGCAGTTCACGGGTTGCCGAACGGATATGATACTCATTGTCTGTTATAAGCAATTTCATCTGGGCTGATAAACGGCAGGTAAATTACAACTTTAATTCCACTTCCTTCAGGATTATTATCCAAGGTAAAACGGGCCTTGCATTTCAATCGGATATTTAACAGATATATCCTGTCGATTACAATCTGTCTGGCACGAGAGATGTGACCTGAATCTGACTTGAGAGCAGTAAATCCCTTTCCGTTGTCAACAATCTCAACAACAATCTCGTCAGCTAATGTATAAAAACGGAGAATTATATGTCCCGGATAGGTAATTCCGGCAAAGCCATGCTCGATACTGTTTTCGACAAAGGGCTGGATTATCATGGAAGGTATCAAAGTATCATCCGGATCAAGCATTTCATCCAGTTCAATTGCATAACTGAATTTATCCGGATAGCGTATTTTCTGAAGATCCAGGTATTCCCGCTGAAAGTCAATTTCCTGCACTAATGTTACATATTCCTTATAGGTGCTTTCCAGTATTTCACGCATGATATGTGAAAATTTAGATAAATTAGTCGCAATCAATTTACCATCGTTTTCACGAAGTGCAAATGCCTGAAGAGAAGTGAGGGCGTTGAAAAAAAAGTGAGGATTCATTCGAGCCCTGTTCAGGCGCTCCTCTGTTTCCAGAACTAATTGCCGTTGATATAAAGTTCGCTGATGCATTATAAATGCAATTACAACCACAATCAGCAATGCAGAAACTGCAAGAAGCAGGAAAATCTGTTTCTGCTGATTCAACTCCTTAATAGTCTTCTCATTCTTTGTCTGGTTGTATTTTTTTTCCAGCTCATTAATGACAGCCGTTTTATTTATCTGAGCAAGGCTATCCTTGATACCTCTGTATCTCTCCAGAGAAATTAAAGCAACTGAGTTATCCCCAGCACCACTGGCAATCCGGTATTTCAACTCAAATACATCTGCGATATACGCAATCGAACCGGTAAGATTGTAATAAAAAAGCGCTGAATCGGAACAGGCCGATGCATCGGCATATGACTTCATATCAAGTAAAATATCAGCTTTGTCATAGAAATTTGTTGCTTTATCCGCATAGCTTCCCTTTCCAATATACAGAAAAGAGCTATCCAGGTACATTAGTGCGTTTGGATAATCCTGCTTTTCATAGAATACTCCCTGAATATTACTGTACGCTTCAGAAACAACACCAAAAATTTTCAACTGTTGTGCGGTATACAGGTAGGAGAATGCAAAATATTCAGCTGTATCCAGACTGGTTTTCAATTTCGTATCCTGATAATGCCACAGGTAGCGTTTTGAAATCTTAAACAGGATGTCTATATTACTATCTGAAAACTCCAGCTGCTCTGTCAATTTAACGGCCCGACGGGTATATCCTATACCTCTATCTGCCTGTCCCATCTGATTAAACAACTGAGCAATCATTGTACAGCAATTTGCCAGTTCATATATATTCTGATCTGATTCTGCTGCATCTTTTAACTTAAGAGAGTATTCGAGGGATTTCGGGTAATCTCCTTTGGCATAATACAGTCCTGCCCATTTTTTATAGACATTGAGGAATACACCCTGGCTGCATGAGGATGCATGATAAATCGTAAAGGCTTCATTTAAATAAAATTCTGTCGAATCATATCTGCTTTCCGCAAACATCTTGCTGGCTACTATTTCGTATGCTTTTGCCAGACAGATGTTATCCTTCGTATTTAATAAACGATTAACTACCCCTTCCTCCGCAGTATCTTCAAAATTAAGATTATCGTACTGAAGGCATCTGCATTTATTTTCAGCCCTGCAGGTATCCGTGCAGTGAAAAATCACAAGAAATATTAGCTCTGGTATTAAACTGCGCTTAAGCATGATTTGGATTCTTATATAATAACGGTAACTGAATCTGCACTTTGACACCGTTGCCATTCGTATCATTTGCTATAGAGAAACTGGCTTTGGTTTTCAATTTTATGTTCAGCAGGTATATTCTGTCTTTAACAATCTGACTGGCCCTTGAAATATGTTCCGTATTCTCTTTCACAACTGTTGATAATCCTTTCCCATTATCTGAAATCTGAATGAATAAAGAATCCTGGTTGCTGCTGAAATGAATCTCAATCTTTCCACGGTAATCGATATCAGAGAACCCATGTTCTATACTGTTTTCTGCAAACGGCTGAACAATCATGGATGGAATGAGGCATTCATCTGTTTCCAGATTTTCATCAGCAGTGACTGAATAACTGAATTTTTCCGGAAAACGGATAGTCTGAAGTTCCAGGTATTCGTTTAAAAATTCAAGCTCATGATCAACCGTTACATAATCCTTATATGTACTTTCAAGCGTTTCTCTCATTATATGAGAAAATTTAGAAAGACTGGATGCTATTGATTTGCCATCATTCTCCTTCAGAGCAAAAGACTGCAGAGTAGTCAGTGCATTAAAGAAAAAATGAGGATTCATCCTGGCCCGATTCAACCTTTGTTCTGTTTCCAGAATTGTTTGTTTATGTTTCAGCGATTGCTGCCTCGTATAAAAGAAAATCAACAACAAGGCCAGCAAAGCAGCTAAAATAACGAGGGTGTAGATTCGCTTTTGCTGAGCAAGTTCCCTGATTTTCTTTTCATTCTTTGCCTGATTGTATTTTTTTTCCAATTCACTTATGACAGCATCTTTTTCCAGCGTAAACAAACTATCCTTTACGAAGGATAATCGTTCAAACGCCCATAGCGCCCGCTTCCCGTCGCCCAATACTTTCGAGTTACGGTAGATGAGTTTTAGCGGCTCAGGAGATATCTGAATATTAAACAGGTTTGCATAACGGAGAGCAGAATAGGCCATGGACCTCGCCATAACATATTGCAGTTTGTGTTCGTATGCATAGCTTTTCTGCAAATAGGCTAAAGAAATGTACCGGTAAAAAACAGCTGTTCCTGATGGTGCGGTGAGCAACATACTGTCAGCGTAGCGCAACACATTATCATAATCCATTTTTTTATCATAATACCTGCTGAAATTATGGTAAGATTCTAGCAAATAGAAAGGGTTCTCAGATACAGCTGAAAGGCTCATGCTTTCTTTTGCAAGGGTATAAGCTGTATCCAGATAAGCGGTACTTCCCTTTTCTTCCACAGCATAATTCAGCAATACGGATACCAATCTCGGCAAGGTCATTGCCAATGCATTCGTGTTTTTACTTTTACGGGACAGTAAAACTGCCTGACGTTCATACACCAACTCCTTATCCAGCCTGTTTAACTGGTTGAAAAATGCCGCCAAATTAGAACATACCCTTATTTGCTCATCTATATCATTAGCTTTTTCTGCCATTTCCAGGGCATTCAGCGAATAATACACTGCGCTGTCCAAATCTCCGCTATACTGGAAATAGGAGGCAAAATTTGTAAAATGCCGGGACAATCGGCCCGGGCAATCTAATTTCTTCAACAATCTATACTCTTCGTTAAGATGTACTCTGGCTTCTGAAAATTTGTTTTGTGCAATTCTAATCTGAGACAACCAGTTATGATAGAAAATGTCACAAATTACAGATTTCTCATTTTTCAGTCTGACAGCAGACCACACTGCAGAATCAAGATTACCATTATTGAAAAACAGGGCATGCTGTTCATGTATTTCATATGCCTTTTCACACAAGCAATTTTCTTTCGCTTCCGTAAATACAGCGGTTAATAACAAGACGGAAACAAGAAAAATTTTAGTATTACGCATAGCATAACTGTATTACTAAAGTAAGCAATAAACAATAATCTACAAAATGCGGAGACAGACGGATTGAAAATCAGACAGTCTCAAACCCTGAATCCTATACACTTATTAAGCACATATAATCGGCTGTATGGTTAAGAGCGTCAGTTATTAAGCGAGGGTTGTAAAAATATTTTTTTTCAGATTGACCTTTAAATATAACAAATCAGTACATTATACTGATAAACATCAAATGAATGTATGAGTTGTTGAATAAATGAATTCCCCATTACTGAATAATAATATGAGAAATTCTCAATACGTTCCTGCAGTGAGTTATCCGGAAACAGCTGCAATTTAATCTTCTCTATTTGGTTCAGAGCCGTTTCATTCTTCTGTTTCAACGATTTCATTAATCGTTTTTCAATAGCCTCTATGCTTTGCAGGGATTTCTGCATTTCCGCGCCTACGGTATTCCCCAATGAAGCATCAATATTTTTTGTCAGTTCTTTAAGTTTATCAAACTCAGATGCTATGGCTGCTTTGTATACACCTAGATCAATATCCTTTTCCGTATGTGCGGCAACATATGCTTTCTTGAGCGTTTCCATTTCTTTAAAAAAATCAGGAAGCTGAAAGTCCAGTTTTTCAATCTTTTTTAGTATGTTTTCATTCACCAGCAAGGCTGAATTCCTCAACAGCAGCTGAGGATAGTTAATTTTATAATGCTCAAACACCGGCATCAACTGGAGCCAGTAGGCAATTTCGCCCGCCCCGCCAATGTAGGCCAAGGAAGGCAATACCATCTGTTGATATAATGGACGAAGGATTACATTTGGTGAGAACCGTTCCGGATAATTTTCCACTTCTTCCAACATCTCCTCTTTTGTAAATGCGATGGAAGTATTCACCACCTTAAAGATTGCAGATATCCCGTCCCATTCTATGCGCTCTCTGCTGTTCTTACTCAAATAGAACAAATTAATTTCTCTCGGCGTAGCCTGTTGTTTATAACCTTTTGCCTCCAGTTTCAGTAACTGCTCTTTAACAAGCCTGTAAGAATTCCTGTTGAATAATTCATCTATTATAACTTCTGTGTATTGCTGCTTAAGAACTTTGTCATTACCATCGATTACCATCAAACCATACTCCCCGAATAATGCATTGACAAGAAATCTTGTTGCCTTTGATAAATCAGCATTTGAATATACCATCCTGAAAAGCCCGATAAGCTCTTCCGTATATTGTGCTGTTCCTAATAACGCTTTAAGTTCTTCTACTAATGGCAAAATAGTTGCCGTATCATAAACACCGATTGCTCCACCTTGTTTATCCGTCCATTCAATTTTCTTTCCGAATAAATGAACATGGTTTATCTCCTCAAAATCGTGGTCTTCGCTGCCCATCCAGTATACAGGAACAAAATTATAGTCCGGATATTTTTCCTTGAGTTGTTTGCAGGTAGAAATCGTTTGTGCAATTTTGAAAATATAGTACAGCGGTCCGCCAAATATATTGAGTTGATGTGCCGTTACAACACAAAACGTATTTTCGTTTTGCAACGATTCGATATTATCAAGAAGTAATGGAGAAATTTTGAAACCCTCATACTGGTGTTGAATCGTTTCTTTCAATAAATCCCTGTCAATAGGTTCCCGCTTTTTATCCTCTATAATTTTTTCAATCACATCAGAAGTTGATGGATAATGATAAAACTCCTGAACCTTATCCTGTTGTGACACATAATCCAAAATAAGGTTGGAAAACAGGTTGGTTTGCTGAAAAGAAAGATTCGTTACTGTCATGAAAAATAATCGCTCGAATATACAAATATTCAAACGATTATTGAGCAACCCAGCCGCCGTCAACGGCAAGAGCCTGCCCGGTGGTAAAGGAAGCACCGTCCGAACACAACCAAACCACCGCTTCTGCTATTTCTTCGGGAGTACCCATTCTGCCTATCGGTTCGCCTGCCACAAATTGAGCTTCGGTCTCTTTCTGTCCGCCTGTTATACGGTCTATCATAGGTGTTTTAATCACACCCGGGCAAACGGCGTTCACCCGTATACCTGCCTTTACATATTCCAATGCAGCCGTTTTGGTCAGACCCACCACACCGTGTTTCGTCGCCACATAAGCAGGAAGTCCGGGAAATCCGACCAGTCCTGCCACAGATGCGCAATTTACAATCGCACCTTTGCCTGACTGAAGCATGTGCGGTATTTCATGCTTCATACACAACCAAATACCCTTCAGATTAATGCTGATGGTTTTATCCCAGTTTTCTTCTGTGCAGTCTGTTATGCTTCCCATAGTGCCTTCTATGCCCGCATTATTGAAAGCGTAATCCAGCCTGCCATAAGTGGATATGGTTTTATCAACCATTTCTTTTACATCCCCTATTTTTGAGACATCACATTTTACAAACAGGGCATCGGCACCGTCTGCCTTAATCAAATGTATTGTTTCATCATTTTCAACATAATCTCCAATTACCACCTTAGCTCCCCTTCTTGCAAAAGCGATAGCAGTAGCCCTGCCGATTCCAAAACTACCCCCTGTAACGATAGCAACTTTGCCTTCAAATATTTTTTCCATATCGTTGAATTTTATTGATTTAATTTACATTCCGCATTTACCATATTTTCCATTCCCTTTAATAAGGCATCCGGGTTAAAGGAAATGCTGTCAATGCCTTGTTCCACCAAAAAAGCAGCAAATGATGGGTCGTCGCTCGGCGCCTGACCACACAAACCTATCTTCACCTTATTTTCTTTGGCTGCCTTAATGACATTGGCAATCATCGCTTTAACCGCCTGATTGTTTTCATCAAACAAATCACTGATGATGGCAGAGTCTCTGTCCAGCCCTAATGTCAATTGCGTTAAATCATTGGAACCTATAGAAAATCCGTCAAAAACCTGTGCAAATTCTTTGGCTAAGATGACATTACTAGGTATTTCAGCCATTACATAAATTTCCAATCCATTATCGCCGCGTTTCAATCCATTGTCTTCCATAAGCTGCACGACTTTCTTCCCTTCCTCCACTGTCCTGCAAAACGGAATCATCAGTTTTACATTCGTCAGGCCCATATCTTCTCTCACTCTTTTCATGGCGGCACATTCCAACTCAAAACCCTCTTTATACCGAATGTTGTAATACCTGGATGCACCCCTGAATCCTATCATCGGATTTTCTTCCTTGGGTTCAAATTGTAATCCGCCGAGCAGGTTAGCATATTCATTTGTTTTAAAATCGCTCATGCGGACAATGACAGCTTTCGGATAAAAAGCGGCTGCGATT
Source organism: Sphingobacteriales bacterium (assembly GCA_016719635.1). Classification (NCBI taxonomy): domain Bacteria; kingdom Pseudomonadati; phylum Bacteroidota; class Sphingobacteriia; order Sphingobacteriales; species Sphingobacteriales bacterium. The sequence goes on from JADJYT010000001.1 coordinate 642,226, forward strand.
GTTGCTACAGCCTGTGACAACTTATCGACGAAATACTGTTTTTTATCAGCATACCCATAAGTCAGAGCCTCTATCTCTGATTTAGCCTTTTTATCTTCCAGTACATCAAATTTCACCAGTGCCATCGGATGCACTCTAATGGAACTGTTGATGATAAATTCGAGACGCATCAATCCGACACCTTTATTCGGATAAAAAGACAATCGAAAGGCTTTATCAGGGTCGCCTAAAATCAACATGGGTGCAGTCGCCGGCATTTGAATCGTATCGAAATCAATTTCTTTTTGCGACCATTCCAACTGTCCGTCATACACTTCTCCTGTTTTTCCGGTCGCACAACTCACGGTTACCAGTTGTCCGTCTTTAATAATTTTAGTTGCATTAACCGTACCTACGACAGCAACCGCTCCCACTTCACGGGCAACGATGGCGGCATGGCTGGTCCGTCCGCCCTTGTTCGTCACGATGGCTGCCGCCTTTTTGAGAATCGGATCCCAGTCGGGATTGGTGATATCGGTAATCAACACCTCGCCCTGCTGAAGTTTATCTGCATCTTTCGGTGAAAGCAGGATACGGGCACGCCCGCTTGCAATACCGGAACCTACCGCACTGCCTTTCACCAAAACGGTACCCTTGTCTTTCAACGCATACTCGGTGATATGTCTTTGCTTCTTTAAGGAATGTACGGTCTCCGGCCTGGCCTGTACGATAAACAACTCGTTGGTTATGCCGTCTTTTGCCCATTCTATATCCATCGGGCATTTATAATGCTGTTCAATAAGGACAGCCCAACGAGCGATGGTTTGTATTTCATCATCATTCAATACCCATTGTTTTCTTTTTTCCGAAGGCGTTTCGATATTAATGATGGTTGGGCCGACGCCTTTGGAATCTGAATATACCATCGTATTCGCTTTAGCACCCATTTTTTTGGAAAGAATGGCCATTTTCCCGGATGCCAATGTGGGTTTAAACACATAAAACTCATCGGGATTCACAGCTCCCTGAACGATATTTTCTCCCAGGCCCCAGCAGCCGGTAATCGAAATGACCTGTTCAAAACCGGATTCCGGATCAATCGTAAAACAAACCCCGGCAGAAAATAAATCGGAACGAACCATTACCTGCACGCCAACGGACAAATAGACCTTCATGTGTTCAAATCCGTTATCGTGACGGTATTTGATGGCGCGGCTGTTGAAAAGAGAAGCAAAACATTGCTGTACGGCAAGGACGACATCCTCCTCTCCTTTTCTGTTTAAAAAGGAATCGTGCTGACCGGCAAAACTGGCATTGGGCAAATCTTCTGCAGTGGCGCTGCTGCGCACGGCAACATCCAGTTCACGACCGTGCTTTTCACATAAGCCGCGGTAAAAGGCAATAATATCCGAACGCAATACATCCGGCATTTTTGCCTCTGATACAAGCTGCTTACATTTTGTGCCAATTTCATTCAGATTGGAAAATGAAACCGTATCCAGATTTTGGAGTAAATCATGAAGTGCTTTTTCCAACTGATTTTCTTTTAGGAAAAAACGGAATGCATCTGCCGTTGTGGCGAATCCATCCGGGATACGGATACCCCTATCGCCCAACGTACTGAGCATTTCTCCCAGGGAGGCATTCTTACCACCAACAATTGCAATATCTTTATTATGAATTTCAGAAAAGGGAAGAATAAATGGAGCGTACACGTTGGGTAACTTTAGTTTTACTAATTTACGCAATTCTGTCCGTTATGGTATGAAGCGGATATTAATTATCAGGATTATACACTTCTATATAACTTCACCATATAAATCAAAATCAGTGACGTCGTAGATTTTCACCTTACAAAAGTCCCCAACGCGGCAATAATTCTTCTTCGCATCTACCAATACTTCGTTATCCACTTCCGGCGAGTCAAATTCGGTTCTTCCTACAAAATAGCCCCCTTCCTTTCTGTCAATTAAGACCTTAAAAACCTGACCGGCTTTAGCCTCATTTTTTTGAAAGGAAATCTCCTGCTGGATTTGCATCAGCCTTCCGGCACGTTCTTCCTTTATCTCCTGCGGGACATCGTCTTCCAAATTGTAGGCAGCTGTATCATCTTCATGTGAATACTGGAATACACCCAAACGTTCAAACTGCATTTCCTGAACGAAATCACACAAATCCTGAAATTCTTTCTCTGTCTCGCCTGGAAATCCAACCAGCATGGTGGTGCGGATGGCAATGCCCGGAATTTTTGCACGAATCTGCCGTATCAGTTCCCTGGTTTCTTTCTGTGTAATCTGTCGTTGCATGCGTTTCAGTACATATTTATTTGCATGCTGCAGCGGAATATCCAGGTATTTGCAGACCTTGTCACAATCTCGGATAGCATCCAGGACATCCAACGGGAATTTACTCGGATATGCATAGTGCAGACGAATCCACTCGATACCTTCCACCTCATTGAGTTGATACAGCAATTTCGCCAATGCACGTTCTTTATAAATATCCAGCCCGTAATAGGTCAGCTCCTGAGCAATCAGCATGATTTCCTTAACGCCTTGTCTGGCGAGATTCTTCGCTTCCGCCACTACATCATCTATCGTTTTGGAAATATGTTTGCCACGCATCAAAGGGATGGCGCAGAACGTGCAGGTCCTGTTGCAACCTTCGGATATTTTCAGATAAGCATAATGCTGTGGTGTTGTCAGGAATCGTTCACCAATCAGTTCATGCTTATAATCGGCATTTAATTTTTCCAGCAACTGAGGCAATTCCAGTGTGCCGAAATAGGCATCCACCTGCGGAATCTCCACCTCCAAGTCATCTCTATAACGCTGTGACAAACAACCCGTCACATATAATTTATCAATTTTGCCCTTTTCTTTTTGTTTGGCATAAGACAAAATCGTATTGATGGACTCTTCCTTGGCTCTGTCGATAAATCCGCAGGTATTTACTATGATGATGTTGGCATCCTTCTTTTCAGACTGATGCTCCACTTCAAAATCATTGTGTTTGAGCTGAGCCACCAATACTTCCGAATCGACCAGGTTTTTGGAGCAGCCCAGTGTAATGACGTTGTATTTATCTTTTGTATGGGATTTTGTCTTCATGAACGGCACAAAGGTAACTAGAATAAAGTAAACTGTTCGTCATCTGTACATTAATACACTTTAAATCCTATTCGGTAAAGGCATATGGCAGTTATCTCGTTCCTCCATAACCTGAGGTGCCAATTTGACACCACAAGTTATCAAACTATTCCTTTGTAAATTGAAACATAAAATCATTAAGAAAGCTGTCAATATTTCTGGTAACTGCCCTTTTTAAATTTTTAGTTTCAGTTTCGTATAGTGCAGCCAAATCATAATCCAACATAACTTTTACTCCCTAATGGTGTGGATTCTGCTATTAATGAGTTCTGATTCCATTTGTATCATTCACTATTGAGATACAATAGAGCTACAAATTCCATAATTTTTTTTAAGAAACTGAGTTGCAATTTTTCACTACAAATTTACTCAAACAAGGTCTCAATAAATGCCTGACGGTTGAACACCTGGAGTTGTTCCATTTTCTCGCCTAAGCCAATATATTTGATGGGGATCTTAAATTCATCGGCAATACTTAATACAACTCCGCCTTTAGCAGTGCCGTCTAATTTTGTTAGAGCCAAAGCCGTGACCTGAGTGGCGGCAGAAAAATGCTTTGCCTGTTCAATGGCGTTTTGACCTGTGGAAGCATCTAATACCAATAAAACCTCATGCGGAGCATCCGGTATGACCTTTGACATTACCTTTTTAATCTTGGATAATTCGTCCATCAGTCCCTGCTTATTATGCAAACGACCCGCCGTATCCAGTATGATTACATCCACTCCCTTCGCTACGCCGGATTGCACGGTATCAAAAGCCACGGCAGCCGGGTCGCTTCCCATACTTTGTTTTACAATCTGAACACCTACCCGCTCGCTCCAGATGACAAGTTGATCCACGGCAGCTGCTCTAAAGGTATCTCCTGCGCCCAGCAAAACCTCCTTGCCTGCCTTTTTCAACTGATAGGATAATTTTCCGATGGTGGTGGTTTTACCTACTCCGTTAACACCAACAACCATAATTACGTATGGTTTTTTATCCGTCGCAGGGATAAAGTCCATTAAGTCCTTTGTATTGTTTTCTGCAAGGATATTGCCTATCTCGTCTTTCAGGATTTGATTTAATTCATTCGTGTTCAAATATTTATCCTTGGACACGCGCGCTTCCAGACGATCGATGATTTTTATGGTGGTCGGTAAACCGACATCCGATGAAATCAGAATTTCCTCCAGTTCATCCAGGAAGGCTTCATCTACCGTCGATTTACCGGCAACAGCTTTGGTAATTTTGGAAAAAAATCCCTGTTTGGTTTTCTCCAAACCTTCATTCAGCTGCTTTTCTTCCGCCTGTAATTCCTCTTCCGGTTTAGAGTTGCCAAAAATTTTATCAAAAATACCCACGGTAATAGATTATTGTGATTGTTAAGTGTTATCCCTTCATTTTATAACAAGCAGACAAATATAAACAAAAAAGCCTCTCATTCAGGAGAAGCTTTGTAAATCGGCTTATAATCAGATTATAAATCTTTTAAAGTTTGCTGCAGTAAATCTTTGTGAACCACTTTCTCTCTGAAAGTATAAGCACCTGATTTTGTTGACTTAACGGCTTTAATGATTTTCACCATATTCTTGGATTCACCCACATTTTTACCTCTGTCAACTTTCGCGTTTTTGGATACTTTTGCCATGACTTATTATTTTATTTCTTTATGAACAGTTACTTTTTTCATAATCGGATTGAATTTCTTCAACTCGATTCTTTCCGGTGTATTCTTTCTGTTTTTGGTCGTGATATAACGGGAAATTCCGCCTAACCCGGAAGTCTTATGTTCAGTACATTCTAATATGACCTGAATTCTATTGCCTTTCTTCTTTGCCATTGTTTAATAATTTAGAATCCTAATTGAATTTCGCCTTTTTTCTCTAATTCTTTCAGGTATGAATAAATGCCTTTCTTGTTGATGGTGCGAATCGCGGAAGTTGACACTTTCAACTCTATCCATCTGTCTACTTCAGGGATAAAAAAAGTCTTTTTCTGTAAATTAGGATAAAATTTTCTCTTCGTCTTGATGTTAGAGTGAGAAACACTGTTACCTGTCATTGGACCTTTACCTGATAAATCACAAAACCTTGCCATATTTTTATATTTAAAGAGGTGCAAATATCGGAAATAAATCCGATAAATCAAAACACCTTGTTCACAAATGTTTATTCTTCAAGAAATGTGAACCTGAAGGGAGTCGAACCCCTAACCTTCTCATCCGTAGTGAGATGCTCTATCCAGTTAAGCTACAGGTCCAATAAATTTGGAGTGCAAAGATAATACTAAATCTGAAGATTAAAAAAGGCTGGAATTTGAAAATGATGTTATGATAATGTATGTTTTTATTAAAGCCATACATATCTGGAAATCATTCTAACTAGTTAATTATCAGGCCATCTTTCATCATCAGTTTCTTATCAGCCTTGGCTGCCAGCAAATCGTTGTGCGTCACGATGACGAAGGTTTGGTTAAACTCCTTCTTTAAATCGAAGAATAACTGATGCAGTTCCTCGCTTCTTTCTGTATCCAGGTTGCCTGTTGGTTCATCCGCAAGGATGACCAAAGGCTTATTCATCAGAGCCCTTGCAACGGAAACCCTCTGCTGCTCTCCGCCGGATAACTCGTTCGGCTTGTGCTGCATTCTGTCTTTTAACCCCAAAAAATCCAGCAAGTCTTCAGCTCTTCTTTTTGCCTCAGACTCGTTCATTTTAGCAATAAAGGCAGGAATACAGACATTTTCCAGAGCCGAAAACTCCGGCAACAGATGATGAAACTGAAACACAAACCCCAGATACTTATTCCTGAAATCAGACAATGCCGCATCTTTTAAAGCTGCAATATCCTGCCCGTTAATCGTGACGGTTCCTTTATCTGCCTTGTCTAAAGTACCGATAATATGAAGCAATGTTGATTTTCCGGCACCGGAAGGCCCTACTATACACACCAGCTCCCCTTTCACAATATCCAGCGAAACACCTTTCAAAACATGAAGCTGATCGTACGATTTATAGATATTTTGACAGGAAATCACCGGTTATTACTATCGTGATGAAGGTTCAAAGGTTACAATTGGTGCAAAACACCCATGCGCGCTGGTTGATATCGGCTTTAATCTTGGGAAGTGAAAGCTGTACCTGTTCATTGTCCAATTCTACACTCACCCTATAAATCAGATTATCATAATCTGTAGAAATAACCGTATGGTAGCCTTTTGTTTCCGCCTGCTCTTTCATTCTTCTTGCATGTGTTTCATCAAAAAAAGCACCGACCACCACATAAGCTTTAGTGGTAGTTAAGATTATCTTTTCCGAAAGAGCAATAGTGGGTGACGCCTCCTCTTTAGCAGTCGCAACGACAGCGGCATTTGCCGGTATCTGCTCTGGCAACGGAATCTGTAGCGCTTCATTTAGTGCTGTTTCCGGCTCCGTTATCTCCGGTTCACTTACCGGTGTTACAACACGTTTCTGTTCAATTACAGGAGCTAAAGACGATTGGCTTTGATATTGACTGCCTTTATGAATATTCCATCCTAAGGAAGATACCAGGAAAGTTATGGCGATAACGGCCGTCAACCAATAAGAGATATATAATTCCTTTCGGGGTTGAACGGCATCTCCCATTTTTTCGGGGTTCATGATGCGTTGATAGTTTTCCTGAATCGCCACTTCCGCATCTTTTAATCGTTGTACCGGCTGAATGGATAAGCTTTCCAATGCAAAACTATCCAACAGATAGTTTTTGGTGAGAAAAGGCTGAAACTGGATAGTTAGATTTTCATCTAAAAACAATTTTCCTATATCTTTTAAGAGCAGGCTCTTATTCTGTTCCAGTATCACAGAACATTCTTTGCTAAAAGCCATTACCCTGGCTTCCGCTTCATTGTAGGGCAATGCATAATGGCTTGCGGCGGCATTTGTCAGTAATCCGTCATTCACCACTAACATTCTGTTGAATGCTAAATCTTTATTCGGAGGATAGATTTTTTGCTCATATAAACGCAGTTCAGCCGGATGATAATTCCCGATGAAAGCCCCAAATCCGGGGATTATGACACAATTGTGAGATAATAATAACTCCTGTATTAACTCTACCATATAGGCAAAGCTACTATTTTTTTCTGTTTTTTCAGGATAAAAATGGACATCCCGGGCTTCCATCAGCTTGCTATGTATCAGAAAGCGAGTTTCACACCTCCAATAACCTGAAACTGGTATGTGGGATATTTATAAAACCGCGGCCATTTTTGGAATCCGAGATTATTGACGTCCACAAAAACCCCAATATTTTTGGTGATAAAATAATTTGCTGACAAGTTCACGTCTATCAGTCCTTTCAGCGGATGAATGGTAGTTGTTGTCAATGGAGGAAATTCATTCGTGTTGACCTGAACTCCATTCACGTTGCTTTGTCCTGAAATATCCATGTTTACGTACAACTTGTCTTTCCAGTTATAGAAGGCTGAAAATCCGTATTTAAACCTGGGTATGTAAGACAATTCTATTGCCGTGTTCTTATTATAGATAAAATAATCAAACCAGGCTTTAGCGCCAAACTGATTGCCTTTGTTGTAGGAAATGCCAACATGCGGATTCCAGGCACTCAGGCTGGCAACACTTTGTACGTCCATTGCCATATTTTCACCGGTGGAGAACAAGGTCGTATTGACAAACTGAGCGTTCATTCTCGATCGTAAATGGCTGAAACGGAAATCGTAACCAAAGCCTTTGATACTGCCCCGCAAACCGATGATGGTTCGTGTTTCATCTATCGAGTTGCTGTAATTGGCCGTAACGATGAAGGGATTTTCCAGTGACAGATTATACATGCTGTTTATCTTTATCTGTGTTTTCCACTCATTATACATGACCAGGTAATCTTTATAAATCTGCAGTTGACTGATGATTTCAGGCAACACATAAAACCTTCTGTTGGTACTGAAAATATTAGGGCCGGCGGTCAACTGCCATATTTTGAATTTAATTCTGGCATACGGGATGGCCTGAAAGGTAAAATGGTTCTGGTTGCCCAGGAAAATTGAATCATCCTTATACGACACATTGGTTAGGTTGATTTTGCCGCCAACCGTATAATTTGACTTAATCGTATAGCCGCCATCTGCATTCACATTAATGGTGAATTCTTTCGGAGCGTGAAAAACATTTCTATTTTTTACGGTATTGAAATTCAACTCCCCGCCGTAATAGTAGGCGGCATCTTCAATTCCCCTTAATTTAACGGAACCGCCGAAGCGATTGTAGTTTGTTTTCAAAGAATCTTTAGAGAATACCATATCGGAATATCCATAAAAGTTATGCTGATTCAAGCGGTAAAAGAAATCACCGCCGATGGATGCCTTCTTCTTTATAAAATACTCTCCGAATCCTTTTATCTTCAGGTCGGTATAGTTCTGGAATTTGGTCTTATTGTGTATCGTCATCATAAAATCCACGTCCAGTCCTGCCCGGTAATTATTTTGAATGGGGTTGGTAAGAATCAATTTCAACAAAGGGGTGACGGGATAGCCAAATCCGATTTTTGCATAAAAGAACTGATTTTTCTCCGGCTTTTTTCCGGCTGATTTAATCGGTTTAATTTCTTCCGGCTGGTAATCAATTTTGCCTTTACATCCGAATACAGATAGGTTTGCGCATCCGGTTTTGTTTTCACGATATTGGGAAGATTAGGCGCAAAAGGTACTTTGTTGGATAAAATCAATATGGGCTCATAGGCCTTGACGATGGAAACCTCATCCAGTTGAGGGAGCGTATCTGTATTGTTTTGGGCGTTCACGGTGCTGAATGCGAAGAGCGAAATGCAAAAAGCTGGAATTGTATATTTTGAATGCTTCATCTGTTTTTCTTTTGGGTATTCATTAATTATTTGCCGTTTTCAAACTGCATCTCCGTTCCGTTATCTTTTAATTTGAGGTTACTGCCTTCCATTTCCTTTTGCTGGATGGCTTCCAGTTTTTGTTTTGCCTCGGCCGTTACATCATCCTCCTGCGAGTAATTATCCAGCAGATTCTGCAAGGTTGCCTTTGCCTGAAGCAGTTTCTTATCTTCCAGATAAATATCGCTCAGCAAAATAAACGTCTTACCGAGATAGTATTCATACGAAGGAAATTTATCCAGATAGTCGTTGCATTCTTTCTCAGCCTGTTTGTTATTTTTCTTCAAGTAATACATCTTCGCCAACGTATATTTGGACTCTGCGGCCTGCTCATTGTTGGCATTTTTGGTTACATACTCCAGCTCTTTCTGAGACTTATCATAATCCTTTAAGCTGAACAGGCTCATCCCTTTATAGTAAGCCATCTCCGCTTTATAAAATTCCGGAAGACCTTGCAAAACGGACACTTTTACGATGTTATCCAGACATTCCTGATACTTTTTCATAAAGAAAGATGTCCTCATCAGCCCAATCTGACATTCCCGCTTATTTTCATCCAATGTCGCTATCGACTGCAACTTGCCATAGAGTTCATAGGAACGCACATAATTTCTTAAATCATAATAATTGATGTTGGCGGCACGAGCCGTAGCACGTTCCGTAAAACGGTTCTGCGACTGATTGATAACGTACTCATACCCTTTCAGCGCATTCGGGAAATCCTGCTTGGTAAATAAACATTCTGACCTGTAAAAATTGGCCTGTAAGGCAAAGAATCCTTTTGGGAATTGTGTTACATAATCTGTGAATCCCTGTAATGCCTTATCCATATTTCCTTTAAAAAACTGGTTTTCCGCCGCTAAATAAACAATGGAATCCTGTTCTGTAGCCGTCACTTTGGAACCCGGATATTTGTTTGCAAAAGTTATATATCCGGACGGATCGCCTTTGGCAATATAGATTTCCTTGATTGCCAGCATCGCCTCGTTGGAAGCCGGTGTTGCCGGATAGTTTTGCACCACTTTCTGATACCACCTTAACGATTCGTCGTAATTATCCCTATTGAAATAAATCAACCCCAGTTTCAGATAAGCTTCGGGAATCAAATCAGATTTCGGGTTTTTCTGCATCAGCGATTTATACGTCTCGATGGCATCATTGTCATTATCCAACGCCAGGTAGGTATTTCCCGTTTGCATAATGGCATCGTCCGCAAATGCCGAATTCGGGAAACGCACCACCAGCGCCTTCATACCTGCAATCTTATCTGTATATTTTCCGCCTAGTCCGTCGATAATGGATTTTTGATACAGGGCATAATCAGCACCCTGCGCATTGGCCCGGATGATCTCATCATAATACTGGGCGGAAGATTTATACTGTTTCAGCATAAAATAACCATCTGCCAGGCGAATCACCGCATCCGGATAGACCTGCTGTTTATTGGAACTGTTGATGTCATTTTTGAGTGTGGCAATCGCTTTTGAAAAATAACTGTTGGAATTGGTGTAATCCTTTTTCTTGAAATAATTATACCCCTGCAGATAATTGCCTGTTCCTTCGTTGACCTTTTCCGAATGTTCCGGTTTTACGGATGAAGCAATGGGTAAAAATTTATTCAGCCAGCCGATAGATTTATCCAACTCACCTCTCTGGTGCGCCATGTCCGCTTTCCAGTAATAACAAAGGGCTTCAATGCTTTTGCTGTTTGGATGCTTAAGGGATTTATCAAAAAATGTTTCCGCATTGTCGAACTTATAATCGTTGTAATTCTCGACAGCTCTGTAATATGCCATTTTTTGATAGGCATCCAGCAGTTTGGTGCTTTTAGCCGGTAAATTATCAATGATGCTCATCGCCTCTTCGTAGTTCCGCGTCATCAGAAACAAATCCGCCAGCAACTCATTGGCTTCAAGCAGGTATTTTGATTTCGGATAGGCCTGTATGAAATTTTTCAGCGATACAAGCGCATCATTGGTATATTCCAGTTCGTACGATAATTTGGCGTATTGGAACCAAGCCTCTTCCTGGATATTTTTATCAAAACTCATTCTCGCGGCCTGCAGGAAAGCTGTTCGAGCATCCGCTTTGTTTCCTGACTTCTCGTAGCATTGCCCCAGCAGGAACATCGCATTCTGCCCCAACGCATTTTGCAGCGGTGACAGTTCTACCAGATTGGCGATTGCCTTATCACATTTTCCTTTCTGTGCCTGCACGTACCCCAAAGCATAATAATCTTCGGGCATTACCTTTACCGCATTTTGTGTATATTTTTCTAAATAAAACAATGCTTTATCATAATCTTTCAGTTCGTAATAGGAACTTCCCAGCAAATGATGGATTTCATTCTGGTAACTTATATTTTCCTTTAACTTCGGTTCTGCATAATCCACCACCCCCTTGTAATCCTTATTGATGAATTTTACAGAGGCGATGTAATACGGAACGATTTTGCCGTATTTCTTCGATAACTCCAGTTGCTGAAAGCTTTTGTAAGCCGCGTTATAATCTTTCAGATAATAACTGGACAAGCCTGAATAATAATACCCTTCTTCATTGTATGGATGTTTTTTATCACTGGCAATCAGGTTAAAATACATGCGGGACTGGCTGAATTTTTTCAGGGCAAAATAGGCGAAGGCCCTTTTGTACTGAAATTCCGTAACATCCCTGCCTGTCAGCGCCTTTTCATCCACTTTATCAAAAAAGACAATAGCATCCGTATAATTTGCTTTTGCATAGGCTAAATCACCGAGATGAAAGTAGGCGTTGTTTGTTTTGGGATGTCCTTTAAAATTATCCGCAAAATACTGCAAATCCTTTTCCGCTTCCGGAGATGCGGTTTCCTTTTCACACAGTGCTTTCAGATAAATGGCATCCGCATAGATGAGACTGGATTTATCTAACGTTTTATTCTCATATTTCTGAATGAAATCATGGAGCAAAGGCTGGGCAACTGCATACTTCCCGAGATTAACCAACTCCTCCGCTTCTTTATAGGATTTCAGGATATCAATTTGCTTAAAGGTAGCCTGTGTATAAGACTGTACAATAAATAAAAATGAAAAAATGGAAACCGAAACTATTTTCCGCATAAAGAATATTTATTTATGAATGATAACGAATAAAATCAAAAATTATTCCAATCTAAAGTTGGAATAATTTTAAGTGCAAAAAAACGCAAGGTTATGCACTCTTGTTGAATAATTAAAAAACTTTGAATGCAGGCAGGATGACCTGGCAGTAAACTGTTACTCCTCCTTATGATGTTCAAATAAACCTTTAGTCGCCTTGGTTATTTTTCTGAAATTGTGTGAGATAAGCAGTCCTTCATCCATCTCTTCCTTTTTCAGTTCCTGTATGGAATCCAGCTCAATATTTAATGAGTGTACGGAAATCCAGATTTCACGGGCTGCCAGCAACATGGAATAGACTAAAAACAGTAAACTCAGGCCAAACAACACAAACCCTATCTTTTGTTCTTCAATATAGATAAAGATAATGGTGACCACGCTCAGAATCAGAGAGGTGATGCCTGCAAACTGCATATTCCTGATAAGCAATACCCTCGTTCTTAAATTGGAGATTTGTTTCAAGATTCCCTCATCTTTCGTTTCATCAAAACGGGTCTTTAAATTTCGAATAAGATTGGAAATGGCCACAAACCGAGTTGTATAGGCTACATACAATAAAGAAACCGTAGAAAACAGGATGGCCGGTGTGGTGAGAGTAATTTCCATAACAGCATAACACAAACAATTAAGAATTAGTTCTTAGAATAAAAGAGAGGCAATACGTACCGTTCTTACGAAGATGGTTGCAACAGATTTTCCTCACTGACGATGACTCCATCCTCATCACTGTATACGTATTGTCCGGGTTCAAAGCCGACATTGGCGAAGTTTACGGGTTCATTGACAATTCCGGGATAGCGTTTATGAGATTTAGTCGGGTTGGTATTCAACGCCTTCACGCCTATTTCCATTCCATTCACCACGGCTGAATCCCGGATACAGCCATTAATAATGACACCTTCCCATCCATTCTTGACGGCAGCAGATGCAATTAAATCCCCCAGCAAGGCACACCTCAATGAACCTCCGCCGTCTACGACCAATACTTTCCCTTTTCCATTTTCGTTGCGCAGCATTTCTCCTACCGGGGTATTGTCTTCATGACACTTTACGGTCACAATTTCTCCGTAAAATTTTTTCTTTAATCCATAAGAATGAAAAAGTGGCATGGCGACCTGCACCTTTCCTTCATGCGCATCATACAAATCGGCCGTTGAAAAACTCATATGCTTATAATTTAAGTATGAAATTACAATTTTAACACAAAAAATCCTATTTCAACAAGTAAATACTAAATTTGTCACATGAGCAAACAATGTGCCTCCCATTTAATGATGGTTCGTCCTGCAAGTTTTCAGTTTAATGCAGAAACGGCGTTATCCAATGCCTTTCAGAAAAAATTGGATTCGCTCACACCAGCTCAGATTAATCGGAAGGCCATTGAAGAATTTGACAATTATGTGGCTAAATTGAGAGCCAATCAAATGGATGTGCTGGTTATAGAAGATACGCCGGAGCCACCCAAACCGGACGCTATATTTCCAAACAACTGGATCAGTATGCACCGAAGCGGGCTGATATGTCTGTACCCGATGTGCACACCCAACCGACGATTGGAGATGCGCAAAGACATCCTCAAGATACTGAAACAAAATTTCGTGGTCAAGAATATCAAAGATATGAGTGGTTATTCCAAAGACAACTTATTTCTGGAAGGTACCGGCAGCATTATTCTTGACAAGATCAACAAAGTGGCTTATGCCTGCCTCTCACCCAGAACGGATAGTGACCTGTTCAACGTTCATTGCCATTCACTCGGGTATGAACCCGTCTCTTTTAGCAGTTATGATTCCAACAACACATTGGTTTACCACACCAATGTGATGCTTACTGTCGGAGACGGATTTGCCGTCATCTGCCTGAAAAGTATCAAAAGCTTGACGGAACGAAAATATGTAAGGGAAAAATTAAAAAATACCGGACATGAATTGATTGAAATCAGTTTTGAGCAGATGAATGCATTTGCCGGAAACATGCTTCAGGTAGAAAACAAGGACGGAAAAACATTTTTAATCCTGTCTGAAACCGCATTCCATAGTTTAAACAATCGCCAAATTTCCAAAATTGAAAAATACACCACGATTTTACCCGTTTCCATACCAACCATTGAAACCATCGGAGGCGGCAGTGCCAGGTGTATGATTGCCGAAATCTTTCTGAGCGAAAAATAATTATACTGACTTTGAATTAATAAACAAACCTGAATGCGCCTTCTTCTTTTCTCTGTTATTGCATGGACAATTATTGAAACTCATTGTTTCGCTCAGTCAGCAGCCGGTACCCCGACAATTGCTATTTCGGTAAAGAAAGACAGTATCCTACCCATAGACGCTGATACATTGGAACATACCATATCTGCTACATCAATTGGGCATGATAAAACAACGCTGCTAAAAAGATTCCCTCCCTACCGTGATTCCTTTACAGAAAAAATGGTGCTTCGCAACCAGAATGCGTCTTTTGGACAAAAATTCCTCAGGAGCAGCGGGATGGTTTTCGGAATACAGGTGACCACGTTCTGCCTCCTGCTTGCACTGCCTGAACGCTTCAGTAACTGGGAAAAAAATGGTTTGAAGGAATACCGGCAAAATTTCAGGGATGCCCTTACCAAACCTCCGGTAATAGATAATGACAGCTGGGTAATCAATTATATAGGCCATCCTTATCAGGGCTCCTATTATTATAACTCCACCCGTTCACAAGGTGCCAAAGTTTGGCAGGCAGCATTGGTATGCATCGGACATTCCCTGCTTTGGGAATATACCATAGAGGCAGGCTTTGAGCGTCCCAGCGTACAGGATATGATTGTTACGCCAGCAGCCGGTATTTTACTGGGAGAATTGTTTCATTTTGCAGCTGTTAGAATGAGTAAGAATGGGTTTAAATGGTATGAAGCGGCTTTTGTCAGCATCTTCAATCCGATGTATGCCATCAATAACGGTTTCAGATTTGCAAAAAAATAATTTGCACATATTCATTCCTTTGTGTATATTTGCTATACATAAAACCCGCGCCATCACCTACTTACTTTTTTTAAGATGAGTTTTGCACGGTTTTTATGTAAAAACCCATACTATACCAACTTATAGTAAATGAGAGAAACGTACACCCTGATCCTTGCTCCTGTGGCAAAAATTTTTCGCATAATCTATTCTGTGATTTATGACATGTGCCTATTTGGGCGCCCAATATTAATGGGATTTGCAGCCCTTATAATACATCAACATGCATCTGCTCAATGTATGACTTATAGCATACCCATAACCCAACGCATTGAAAACAGCCGGTATATCGTAAAAGGAAAAGTATACAAACAAATGACCTATAAGGATTCTAAAGGGAATATTTACACCCTGAATGTATTGGATGTTTCTAGGATGCTGAAGGGCAATACCTCTGTCCATGAAATTGGCATCATTACGTTAGGCGGAGAGTTCGGTCATGAAATGCAGTTATCCTATCCATCTCTGCAGTTAAATACCGAAAAAGAATATCTCTTTTTTGTAGAAGACGATAACCATACCATTGACCATAAAGAAATCAGGTCACTCTACCCCTCCATGATACAATCGAACGTGTATGCAGAATCACAGGGGGCCTTACCTTATGAAAATGGTTATTATCAGGATGCCGCGGGGAAACATGAGTATATTGAAGAAAAATCCCTTTTTGATTTAATTCAAAAATCAGATACCGGGAATATAGTGACTACAACAATACAGCCGGTCAGAAGATTGGGTCAAAATAGCTCTATAGCCAATGCCGCCGTTATCACTTCCGTTTCACCGAACGTCACTAAAGCAGGTACCGTTGCCGCAGGAGATTATATCACCATCACAGGATCAGGATTTGGAGCAACGCAAGGCGCCAATCATGTCAGTTTCCTGAATGCAGATGACGGTGGTGCCAGCTGGATTAATCCTATCGCTTCGGATTATCTTTCCTGGTCAGACGGCAGCATTACGGTAAAAGTACCCGAACGTGCAGGCAGCGGGAATATTAATGTTGCCGGTTCACTGTCTGCTTCACCTATTTCTGTCGGGTATGCTCATTCTGCCATCAGTTCTACTTTCAGCGGATTTGGTTCCAGTACAAGGCAGCGATACTACCTGCGTGATAAAAATGGCAGTGGCGGTTATACGTTTTCACTGAATTCCACTTCCGGATTTTCCGCCAATGCAACAGCAGTCAATACATTACAGGATGCTATGGATACCTGGACATGTAACACATCCATTAACTGGATTCTTGGTTCTAGCACCACCACCGGATTTGGTAATGACGGCGAAAATGTCGTATTATTTGACAATACACTGCCTGCAGGCGTTCTGGGAAGATTGACCAGCAGATTTTCAGCGAGTTCGACTGGTGCCTGCAATACCACCAATACCGTCTGGTGGGTCAATGAACTGGATTTACAAGTCAGGCCGGACCCTCCTACCGCAGGAACATCATGGGAATACGGTCCCAGCTCACCAATTTCCACAGAATATGACATGGAAACGCTTTTGCTGCATGAACTGGGACACGCTCACGGGCTGGGGCATCGAATTGCACCGGGACAGACGATGCATTACGCCATGAGCAACGGGTCATCTGCCCGAAGTTTGGACACCAACGAAATCAGGGCCGGTCAGGAAAAAATAGCCTATTCCATCGCATCTACCTGTTTTGACCCTTCAGGATCAGGCGGACCTATGGTTGCGTATAGCTGCTCATTTTTACTGCCTGTAGAACTGATTGTTTTTGAAGGGGAAAAAGTAAACTCAACCGTACTGCTTCACTGGGCAACGGCCAGCGAGCAAAATAACCAGCAGTTCATTATTGAAAGAAGCAAAGATGCCATTCATTTTGAACCTATAGGAACGATTGCCGGTGCAGGCAACTCAAACAGGATACTAAACTACACCTTTACCGACAATCAGACACTTGAAGGCATTTGCTATTACAGGCTCAGACAAAGGGACTTTGACGGTAAAATTTCCTATTCAAACATTATACGGATAATATTTGAACCGGAGCAAAATTTCATTATGCAAATCAACCCGAATCCGGCGTTTGAAAATATCAATCTGTTGTTCAATTCTGCCAACAGGGAAGAAGGTTCTATCCATATATATGAGATAAGCGGAAAGCGTGTATTTTCAGAACAGTTTTCTTTTCAGGAAGGAATCAACAGAAGAGAAATAGATATCAGTAGTTTTGCAAAGGGTGTATATTTCATCGAAATTAACACCGGAGTAAAAAGTTACAGGAACAAGCTGGTAAAATACTAATCTTATTATTTAAAATTCTTCCACATCATGCTCTCCATAGGTTTGGGTGTTCGTTGGTTATATTTTGCGGATGATTTTTTGTTGTAGGCATTTTCAATTTCCCCCTGAACGACAAAATAGATGAGCTGCCCAACGGGCATGCCTGCATAAATCCGAACAGGCTGAATACAGGAAATTTCCAAGGTCCAGTGGTTGCAAAATCCGACATCTCCTTTACCGGCAGTCGCGTGAATATCAATCCCCAGCCTGCCCATAGAGGATTTGCCTTCCAGAAAAGGGACATGAGCATGGGTTTCCGTATATTCCTCGGTGGAACCAAGATACAAGACACCCGGTTCCAGGACGTAACCGTCTTCCGGTATCTCAAAATGATGTATGGTATTGTGTTTCCGAGCATCCAGCAGCTGAGTGTTGTAAGTGGCCAGGAATCTGCTCAAATGAACGTCATACGAATTGGTACCCAGACACTCCGGGCGGTAAGGTTCAATCAGGATAGTGCCTTTTTGAATTTCCAGTAAAATCTCTTTGTCGGATAAAATCATGGAGCAAAAATACAAACGAAATAATGAAACATTGAAATAATCTTAAAACCGGACGGACTATTTAGAGGCACCCTCCTGTTCACTCATTATTTGATTAAACCAAATGATTCTCGACCAGCTTATAACCCTGACCGTGTATATTCAGGATTTGCAGGCGCTCATCATCTTTCAAATATTTTCTGATTTTAGAAATAAAGACATCCATACTGCGGGCTGTGAAATAGCTGTCATCCTGCCATACATGTTTCAGCGCCAGTTCTCGTTCCAGTATCTGATTTTTCTTTTCAAAGAACAGGCGTAATAACTCATTCTCCTTGGTCGTCAGTTTGACCTCATTGCCTTTCACAAACAACTTATGGTTCTTGTAATCCAATTTGCAATCCCCTGCAAAGTATTCGTCCTGAGCCGTCTGAACTTCATGTTTTTCTGTCCTGCGCAGAATCGCGTTCATCTTCAACTCCAGGATTTCCATACTGAAAGGTTTCGTGATATAATCATCCGCTCCAAGTGTGAGCCCCTTAATCTTATCTTCCTTCAAAGATTTAGCCGTCAGGAAAATGATAGGAATATCTTTGTCATCTCGCCTGATTTCTTCCGCCACGGAAAATCCATCCTTCTTAGGCATCATAACATCGAGCAGTATAATGTCGTATGAATTTTTCCGATAAGCAAATAAACCTTCCACACCATCTCGTTTCAATTCTACCTCAAAGTTTTTATGTTTTAAGTATTCCTGCAGCAACATGCCTAAGTTCGGGTCATCTTCTACAAGTAAAACTTTCTTTTTAATGGTTGTATTCATAATAGTGATTTTTTGGGTGAATATTTTTACGATTTTATGTCAAATGGTAACTGAATAATGAATTTTGATCCTTCCTTAAACCTGCTTTCTACTTTTATTTTTCCCTGGTGTTTTTCAACAATCGACTTCACATAACTCAACCCCAGCCCAAACCCCTTGGTATCGTGGACATTTCCTCTGGAAACACGGTAGAATTTATCAAACACCTTCTGCTGATCCTCTCTGGAAAGTCCGACCCCATTATCTATAACTTCAATTTGTATGCCTGACGTATAGTTAAAAGTGTTAATTTTTATTAACGGCTTTTTATCATTGTACTTTATAGCATTGTCAATCAGGTTGTTAATGACACTTGTAAAGTGCATTTCGTCAATTTTGGTGATGGGCTGTTCCGCCTTTAGGTTCAGTTCAATCCTGCCCTCCAAATCTTCCAGAATAAGATTGAATCTTGCAGCAGTGGCGGTAATAATAGCGTGAATATCCCTGTCTTCGAGGTTCAGCTGCAGCTCCCCTTTTTCCAATCGGGCCAGTTGTAATACCTGTTCAACATGATTGTACAAACGCTTATTCTCATCAAAGATGATTCCCGCATATTTTGCCCGGTTGTCCTCCGAAGAAGAGATGGAATTATCTTTCAGCATTTCGCTGGCGATGGAAATGGTGGCTATCGGCGTCTTCAGTTCATGGGTCATATTGTTGATAAAATCTGTCTTCATATCCGACAATTTCTTTTGCTTGAAAATTATCTGGAACAGCAGTATAAAGGAACCCACTACCATTAAAAAGAAAAAGGAAGAAGACAAAATCATCGGCGACATGGATGCATATAAATATTTCTTTCTGTCCGGCAGCATCAGTTTCAATGTCTTACATTCATTGATCATACTTCTTCTGAACAAGTCAATGGAATAAGGGGTCTTGTATAGTTCCAGTAAAGGAGCGTTTTTAGAAAGCAACACAAAATTATTGGGTGCATATTCTGTAATACCGTAATGTGCTCTCGTTTTTATACCATGTGCCCTCAGTGCTTCGTCTATTATCTGTTTCAACCTGGAGGTATCAAGTAATTCAGTTACGGGCTGCAGGCTCGTCATTTGCTGCATCATAAACTCCTGCAGATTGTCTATTTCCAATGACAAATCAGCGGCGGCATTGCTTTCCGGTGACGGAAGCAGCGGATTGGTGTGGCTATGCTCATATTCACCATTCGTCAGTGGCGGACTCAGACGTTTAGGAGTATCAAATTCAGTATTCTCATCCTCATCACTTGACATTTCGATGATAATTCCGCCATTTTCATCCAGGTGAATCTTTCTGGACTGAATCATTTTATTTACAATTGGCTGATAGGCCAAATCCTCAATTTTGGCGGACATATCAATCATCGCATCGTAAACCGCTTTGTCAAATTCCTGTTCACGCGATTTTATAGCTCCCTTCAGCCAAAATAGTTGTACCACTCCGATTCCGAATAACCCTAGGAATAAAAGGATGGCAATGAAAAGCAGCAGATTTTTATTCACATTTCAAAATTACACCCCGGCATACTTGCAAAATGTTAACAATTCTTAATGTATTGATTCCTATCAGTTTAAAATTGAAAATCAAGTAATTACATAATTTATAAAAACGAACTTTATCTTTACGGAGCGCTCAAAAACGGGCATACGGCAACAAATGAAAAAAGCTATCCTTTCCGTATCCATTTTAATGGTAATAAAAATGAATGCCTGCAGCCAGCAAGATCTACCGGTAGCGGGAAAGGTAAACGATCAGATACGCATTACAAGTGATTCCACTTTATCTTTTGCCTTTTATCCACCACTAGATACCGTTCAACCAACTAAAGTGGCATTTATTTTTTTTGATCCGAGCGGGAATGGAGCCTTACCGGTTCATTTGTATAAGAAACTGGCAGATAAATATAATATCGCTTTAATTGGAAACAACAACTCCTCCAATACGAATGATTTCAATTCCATAAGCGCTCATTTTGCGGCACTTTTGGGTGAATTAAAAACCATCTATCATTTATCAGAAAAAAATATCGCTTTGTGGGGGTTTTCGGGAGGTGCAAAAGCGGCACTAAAAAACATTGGCCTGAACAACCAGATTAATTACTGCATCTACGGAGGTTCGGTCATGGATATTGAAAACAACCGCTGCGAATTACTGGGATTTAACGGAAAGCAGGATATGAATTATACCGATCTGCTTTGGTTTGCCAACGAACAACAGAAAAACCTTCGGCATTATCAGATTCAGTTTACAGGGAAACACACCTGGCCGGATACCATTACGGCAGAAAATGCATTTCGTTGGCTGCTCTTAAAAAAGATGCAGCGGAAGGAACTGGATAAAGACTCTAAATTAATATCCGGCACAAAATCGGCATTTAAGAAAGAAATTAAAAAGAAATTAATCGCCACACACTATTTAGATGCGGTGAATGCCTGCAATAAGGCCATCTTCTTTCTGCAACAACTGACAGATGTCAGCCAATTTGAAACCCAAAAGGCATACATTCTGAACATGCCGCAATTTACCGCCGAATACAAAGCTTTTGAAACGTCCATACTCAAAGAAACAACACTAAAAAAGGAATACCTGCAAAACCTGTTCAGTAAAGACACGACTTACTGGAATAAGACAATCACTGAATTATTTGCGTCTTCAAAATCAGATAACTCAGGCGTTTACAACCGGTTGCTGGGATTTCTATCACTGGCCGGTTATACCTATGCCAGCCGGTTGTTTCAGGTGAATGATATCAAGGCTTTAGAACAGATATTGTGCATCTACCATCATTCCGACCCAAGCAATCCGGAGCAGGCTTATATGAGCGCAAAATTGTGGCTGCTGAAAAACGAACCTGAAAAAGCTAAAGAGATGCTGAAGGAATCCATACAATTAGGGATGGATAACAGCAGGATCCAATCCGATGAAATCTTTAAACTTTTGAGATAAAAACTATCCTTGTATGATAGTTTTAGCTTCAGCGAGCTTTTTATCTATCTGTCCGGTCCAGAAATGGAAGTACATAATAAAATCTGACGCAAGGCTGAACAACGGATACTGGAAGGTGGCTGGTTTATTTTTCTCAAATATAAAATGTCCCATCCATGCGAAACCATATCCGAAAACAGGCAGCAGAAAAAACATCCACCATTTATGTGTCAGGACTGCGGCAATGATGATAACAAACAAACCTGTTGTACCGATGTAGTGAAACATACGGCAGGTCGGATCGCTGTGTTCCGTCAGATAGTAGGGATAAAAATCTTTAAGTGTCTGATATTTTCTTTCCATAAATTCGGTTTAAACGGTATGACCGAATAAAAATAATCATAATTTAGATATAATACACCCTTTTCGACTGCGGGATATACACTTTTTATCTTTGCAGCATGCAATTACGCAGCAAAGCATATGCTCAAATGCATGCCGCCACCTTTTTGTGGGGGATTACGGCTATACTCGGGAAGTTGATTAGCATCCGCGAATTTCCCCTAGTGTGGTACCGTATGTTTTTCATCAGCATCGTATTGTTTTTCATTCCAGGTTTAATATCCAAACTTAAAGCATTATCGAATAAGGAGATCCGTATTCTTTCAGGGATTGGCGTCATGATTGCGCTGCATTGGGTGGCATGGTATGGTTCTATTAAGTTTGCAAACGCCTCGGTAGCCGTAAGCTGTATCGCGCTTGTATCCTTATTCGTGGCATTACTGGAACCCCTGATTAATCGCACCCCGTTTATTAAATCCAATATTATCCTGGGGTTAGTCGTTATTCCGGGAATTCTGTTAATCAACGAATCACTGGACTTGAATTTTAAATTCGGATTTTTTCTGGGCATACTGGCAGCGTTGTTTGCGGCTGTTTTTACGATTCTGAATAAGCGGTTTACGCAGGCATTGGACCCCAACCTCATTACCTTTACACAGATGCTGAGCGGTTGGATATTCCTGACCCTGTGCCTGCCTTTGTATATCCTGGAAAACCCGGGTAGTTTTCATTTACCCGGTTGGAATGATTTTATACTGCTGCTTATATTATCTATCTTTTGCACCATTATTCCTTACAATCTTTTTTTAAGGGCGCTGAAAGCAAGCAATGCATTCACCACTTCCCTGATTAATAATCTGGAGCCGGTATATGGCATTCTGCTGGCGGTGATCTTCCTTCAGGAGAACAAACAGTTAAATCCTAAATTCTATTTCGGAACCGGAATTATTTTATCTGCAGTCTTTATTCATGCCTTTCTTAGCAACCCGAAGAAAACAACCATCATTTGAACACCGTTCCTTTCCTTGTCATCCAAGGGTGAATTTCATATGCCAGCCTACCGGACGTTATAGCAGGATCCGTTTGCAACACTTTCTCCACTTCAGTTGCATCCTTTAGATCAAAGATGAATATTCCGCGCCATAAGCCATCATCCAAAAACGGCCCGGAAACCAACAGCTTTCCCTCTTCTGACAGCCTGCCTATATTTTCCAGATGGCCTTTCTGGATCTGTTCCGCTGTGGAAGAATCCTGTGTCCTGTTTTTGCCCTTCGTCAGCATAACAAAGTAATACTGCTTCATTGCTGTATTTTCCCTTTTATCTTTTTCTTTCTTTCCGAAAGCAAATGACACAATAATACTTGCAATGGAAAAGGTGATTATTTTTTTCATGGTTTGGTGTTTGCCGTTAATTACTCCCACGGATGGTAGCTACGTTCTGCACTATTCAGAACCTCTTCTTTTCTTAATGACATTTTCTTGGTTTGCCCGTTTATAAATAACTCCATTTGGTCCGTATAATGTTTGCTATCCGGATGCGTCGATGCACCAAACGGAGAAACGGTGTTGATTTCAACATTTTCTCTGCCAAATTTTATAAATTGCATATAGCCGTCTCCTGCCGTCATTTTGTAAATACCCAGCTTCTTATCATACTTGGTATCGACCGCCCTGGGCACCTCAGACAAACCACTGATTGGGTAGCTTTTATTGCCCCTGACGAGACGCTGCAAATGACCTAATTCCACATCTGTAGTTTTGAATTTTTTTAACAAATAATTTTTGGCTTTTGACAAAGCATCAATGACCTGTTCTTCCGATAGCGGTTTTTCCTTTATCATCAAGAAAGCAAATGGAATCTTTGACCTCCCATTCATGAATTTATTGGTCAACATGGCTATGCCGGCATTTTTGTCCGTTGAATGTCCGCTTAGATCCCATTCTTTTATTTTAATAATGACATCTTTCAGTTCCGGATATTTAGATGTATCCAGTGTGAAAAGCGCACTGAAATTTCGTTTGTATCGGCCGTCCGGCTCATACGACAAATCGAATTTAATACGCTTAAAATCCTCCCAGGTAAATTTACCCGTATGTTCATTTAACAGGCTGGAAAAGCGTTCATTCCTGTTATAGGTGAACATCTGCAAGCCGACAAAATAATCTTTCGAATTTTCATCGTAGGCAGTGGCCTGCAAGGGTGTACCATTGCAATTGAATAAAAAACCGCATTCAGGGTTCAGGTATTTTATTTTTCGTTCATAGGATAACAGTTGTGTCCACCTATACCGCGACGACGTTCCCGCTACCGGGCGCTGCCAGTCAAGTGTCGAATCACGGAGCGGTATTTTACCATCGGAAATAAAAAAGATATTACCTTCTTTATCGCCATAGGTGGTATTAAACAATGGCAAAGCATCCATTTTCAATACCTGCTGAAACTCCTCCAGATTAGCAGCTTTGTTCATCTTAAACCATTCCTCTGCACCGCGAATATCGGAAGCGGAAGGATAACGCAAGGCATACCAGCCCTGTTTGGTTTTAAAGACCGGTCCGTATTCACAAACAGGGATTTTACGCCGGACAGGAATCCTGATGGCACCTAATTTTATTTTAAGATGGACTGGCTTATAGCTGAAATCTTTCCAGGCGCCATCATACCAGTACCGTTTCTTACCGGCACTTAATTTCATTTTATAGACATCCCCGAAATTATGGTAATCAGTGGTGTGCGCCCAGCCCAGATGTTCGTTGCATCCAACAAAAACAGATACTCCACCAGGGAATAAACCTCCCAGACAGTTCCAACCTTCGCTGCTGTTGATATGCGCCTCGTACCAAGCCATCTGTCCTTCAACTGGCTGATGCGAGTTGACGAGCAGCCATATTTTACCGTCCTCTGTCCGCGAAGGCGCAAGTACCATCGCATTGGAACCCGAACCTTTTTCATTGGGTTGAAAAAATTCAGTAGTGAGATTCTCTTTTATGGCTTTTAAGTCCATACCCGCCCCTGCCAGCAGAATGCCTAACGTAACATATCCTTTGATTACATCCTGTGGTGAAAACGGAAAGGTGTTTTTTACCAAAACCTCTTCCGGATGTTTCGACGCATAATCATTCACTCCCTGTGTGTAGCCTTCCACCACTTTCCTGAATTCAGGGGATAAATCGTTTTCATACCTGTTTTCCACCAGTGTATCAACGCCGAAGAACTGTATCGCATAATCAATCAACACTCCATTTTTTCCCAATACACTTCCTAACATATTTTTGGAAGACAATAAATTATACTGTATCAATTTGAATGCATCTTCACTATGTGCCCAGGCCAGGCCATATGCCGCATCGGCATCCGCTTTACCGTAAATGTGCGGCACCCCGAATGTATCCCGGACAATGGTTACATTTTCTTTCCGGTAGATATAGGCGGATTGTGCCGAGAAAGTACAGACTGCCACAAGTAACGAAAAGAATATTTTTTTCATAAAATTGTATCTGCTGAAAATAATAAAAAATAATAAAATTGTATACCTGCTGGATTTAAATTAAATTTGAGAAAAATCTTCCATGACTTTCGAACAACGTGCGGAACTATCGGAAACACATATATTCAAGGCTGTATTTCCAAATACGACTAACCACTACGATACATTGTTTGGGGGCACGGCCATGCAATTAATGGATGAGGTGGCGTTTATAACCGCTACCCGTTTTGCCCGGCAAAAGATGGTAACCGTCACTTCCGACAGGATTGATTTCAACATTCCCATCCCGAGTGGCACTATCATTGAGTTGATTGGAAAAGTGGTAAAGATGGGCAATACCAGTCTGGATATCAAAGTGGAAATATTTATTGAACTTATGAACTCAGACAAACGGGAATTGGCCATTTCAGGCATGTTCAAGTTCGTGGCAATCGGAGAAAACAAGAAGCCGCTTAAAATTGATATTTCAACCATTAAACAAGATTAATCAAAATGAAACACCTTTTATTCTTAATTTTCACTTCACTCACAATTCTATTAGCCGCGGAAGAAACAGGTATCCGGTTTGAACACGATGCCACCTGGCAGCAAATACTGGATAAAGCGAAGAAAGAAAATAAATTCATACTGCTGGATGCCTATGCCAGCTGGTGCGGCCCCTGCAAATGGATGGCGAAAGAGATATTTCCAAGGCCGGAAGTTGGAAAAACCATAAACCCATACTATGTGAGTGCCAAAATCGATATGGAAAAAGGGGAAGGCATTGAATTGTCCAAAAAATATGAAGTTCGAAATTATCCTACCTATCTATTCTTTGACCCGAATGGTAATCTGGTACACCGTAGCCTTGGTTCCATGATGGCTAAGGATTTCATGCAGGTCTGCAACGATGCACTGGACTCCACCAAACAATATGTGACATTGAGAAACAAATACCTGCAAGGCCAGCGAGACAGCGCCTTTCTGAAACAGTTTTCCTATATTGCCTCCAATGCTCAGGACAGCCTGTCTGCCATGTCAATGCTGAAATATTTCCAGGCCAACAACAACCAGCTGAACAGCAATACCATTCAGTTTATTTTTGCATTGACCGCCAGCATCAATGATACAGGATTCAACATGATTTTAAATAACAAAGATGCATTCTATAAAGAAATAGGAAAAGACAAGGTAGATGAGTTACTGGAAGAATTGGTTTGGAATGAAGCCAAAAAAGCCGCAAAGAAAGGGACGGATAAAGATGCTTTCCGAAAAGTCATCCGGCAATACCTGCCGGACAAAACGGACCTGCTCTGTGCCGAATATGAATTGAGTTTGCTGAAACGAACTGGCAACTGGAAAGAATATGCGGTGAAGGCTGAAAAATTCGCGAACACTTACTGCCAGAATGACTATGAACGACTGAACAGCATCGCATATAATCTTTTTGAAAACTATACATCCAAGTCTGTTTTGGAATCAGGTCTTAAACTGGGTCTGCGATCGGTGGAATTGAAGAGTACGTTTGAAAACAACGACACTGTTGCCCGTTTGTATTACAAGCTAAATAACAAAGCGAATGCAAAGCAGTATGCACAAAAGGCATATGATTTGGCAAAAGCCGCCGGCGAAGAGTCCTATGAACTTGAGGCATTTCTGAAATCACTGAAATAGTCATTTCATTAAGATCAGCTTTACCGTCTCGCTTTTGCGCATATCCGAATTCAGGATGAATGTTTTAGTCGTGTCATTATCATCTACGGAAATAGCGGCGGTATTGGGTGGTATCTTCCCCAGGTTTTCTGCAAACAATAACAACAGATTGTTTTTAGTTTTTAATTCTACGGGAACAGATAATTTTTCCTTTTTCAGCTGATAATTCATGAGAATCCAGTTTTCATTCAGCTTCAGCGAAACAATATCCCCATCTTCCTGATTGTTGTCCCAAATCTGCAGGCTGACTTTCTCACTCTTCACCGTACATTCTTTCTCCGCCACCACTTTTCTCTTCGCCAGCTCCAGTGATTTACTCTTCTTACCGTTGATGATGGAATCGGTTTTCTTTTCCAGAACAGAAAAAGAGTATCATTTTGAACAGGCTTCAGCAAGACTGATGTAAAACATTCAAATACCGGGCTGTAGCTGCCCGAACTGTCTTTCAAAATAAAATCGGCGGTCTTTCTGAATACCGGATTTCTATACAAGTCCAGTTCCCGTTTACTATCACCGGTTTTTCGGAGTTTAAAATATCCTGAAAAACAATCCCGGATATGGGGGTACATATATGGAAACTCATTGACTACTTTAAAAGAATCAATCCACAGTTTGTCAGGTTGCTGAAAATGCATGGATAATAAAAACTCGCCGGAATAATCCCCGCTGAATAAATTCAGCCGCATGCTGCAGGTCTCATTCTTAGATTCCATTAAATCTGACTTTATGAAATAATCCCGATTATCTACATGTCCCATAATCACCCCCCTCCATTTACCGGAAACATCTTCACTTCTGGAGAATGTTGCAGATAGAGAAAAGAGTATTGCTAAAACAAGCTTAGTTCTCATAGGGTATTCATCATCTCATAAATTTTTATACATTCCATCGCTTCCTTCACATCGTGCGCTCGTAAGATGGCTGCTCCGTTTTGCAAAGCAATCATGTGAACTGCCGTGGTGGCATTCAAAGCATTTTCAGGTGTTGTTTCCAATAACCTGTACAACATACTTTTTCTTGAAAGACCGGTGAGTATGGGTATGCCTAAGATCTCAAATACCTTTAAATGCTTCAACAGGTAGTAATTCTGTTCAAGCGTTTTGGAAAATCCGAAACCAACATCCAGTATAACATCTTTAATGCCAAACATTTTGGCCCGCTTCGTTTGCGCAATGAAATAATCCATCATATCCGGCAGTAAATTATTGTAATGCTGAATTTGATGCATATTAGAAATACCACCCTGTAGATGCATCAGGATGAATGGACAATTCAAATCCGCCACGATTTCAAACATCTTTTCATCTTCCGTACCGCCGGAAATATCATTTACAATCATTGCCCCCTGTTCAACAGCCTCTTTTACCACGCGGCTTCTGAATGTATCGATACTGATAACAATATCCGGGAACTCTCGGATAATAATTTTGATGGCAGGAATAACCCTTTGCAACTCTTCCTCCGCAGAAACCATGGATGCACCGGGCCGGGAAGACATACCGCCGATATCAATCATGGCAGCTCCCTCACTCAGCATTTTTTCCACTTGCATTATCAATTGAGCGTCTGCTACATAATTGCCTCCATCAAAAAAGGAATCCGGCGTAACATTCAATATACCCATTACAATAGGCTTATTGATTGTCAGTAACTTACCTCTGCAATTAAATGTAAAATTTTGCATAAAAATTCCTACCGCTGTAACTTTTGGTTGAAAACGAAGTTAAAGTTATGTATTTTTAGCGATTGAACTAAAGTATTTCTTGTGAACGAAAAGACATTGAAACAATACGAACGTGCATTTGCAAGATGTGCCGCTGTTTTTGTCAATAAAACAAAAGATTACGGAACCTCCTGGCGGATATTGCGGACCCGCTCCATTACAGACCAGATATATATAAAAGCAAAACGTATCCGTACAATTGATGAAACGGGCGAAAACAAAGTGGGCGACAGTATTGAATCTGAATTTACAGGTTGTGTCAATTATGGTATTATCGCATTGATACAGTTAAGTCTGGAAAACAAAAAAGATGTTCCGGTTGAACTGAATGCGGAAGATGCAAATGCAATGTACGACCATCAATACGATACTATAAAGAAATTATTTCTGGCAAAAAACCATGATTACGGCGAAGCCTGGAGAGATATGCGTATCAGCTCCTATACGGATTTAATCTTATCCAAACTGCATCGCATCAAGCAGATTGAAGAGAATAAAGGGCAAACGATCATTTCTGAGGGAATTGATGCTAACTATATGGATATCGTCAATTATGCCATTTTTGCAATCATTAAATTAAATGAATAGATTTTCCGTATGCGTCTTACAACGCTCAAACGGTATTTTTTTATATTAAAAATATTTAAACCATGGATCTAATTACACTTATAGGACTTTTTGCTGCCATCGCATTTGCATTGACAATTTTAGGAAAATTCCTCCTGAAGCAACAAAATATAGCCATTAATTTCATACGCTATTTCGTCGGAGTATGGTTTATCTTTTCAGGTGTTGTAAAAGCCATTGACCCCACAGGCACCGCCATAAAAATGGAGGAATATTTTGAAATGTTTGAAAAATATGTTCCGGCCCTGACTTTTTTGTGGAAGATAATGGCCGAGCAGGCTTTGGCTGTTTCAGTATTGATGATTGTACTGGAGATTTACCTGGGCATCGCATTGATTTTAGGAACCTGGAAAAAAAGCACCATATGGCTGCTGGTGCTGTTGATTGCCTTCTTTACGTTCCTGACCGGATTTTCCGCCAAAACAGGTAAGGTAACAGACTGCGGATGTTTTGGTGACTTCATAAAACTTGCGCCTGTTCAGTCCTTTTATAAGGATGTTTTCCTGACTGCACTGATACTCATTATCTTATTCGGACAAAAATCAATCAAGGAAATTCTTCCCAAAAGAATAAACAAAGTTGCACTCCTCCTGCTGACGCTTGCAGCGGTTGTATTTACATTCAGAAATATCTATTATGAACCGATTAAAGATTTTCGTCCCTATTCAGTAGGAACCTCCATTCCGGATTGCCTGAAACTGCCGCCAAATGCCAAACCCTATAAGTATGAAAACACCTTTATCTATAAAAACAAGAAAAGCGGTGAGGTAAAAGAGTTCAAAAACAGCTGGCCGCAGGATATGGATAACTGGACATTTGTGGACAGGAAAGATGTAATGATTCAAAAAGGCGATGATCCTAAGTGCAAGGATTTTGCCATCAAGGATGCCAACGGAGGCGACAATTCCTCCTCCTTCTTTGAAGAAGAAGAGCATATATTTTTCATCATTATCCCGGATCTGAAAAAAGTCTGCGACAAAGGGTTTGATAAAATCAGGCCAATTGCTGAAGCTGCCGCTAAAGAGGGGAAATATGTTTTTATACTTACAGGCAGCATCATCAGCGATGTGCAGGCATATGAGAAAAAGTACAATATGGATTATGAAATCTATAATGCGGATGCCACCCCGTTAAAAACCATCATGCGTTCCAATCCTGGATTACTGATTCTGAAAAAGGGCGTTATCGCCGGAAAATACCATTACAATGAATTAAGCACCTACGATGCGTTGAAAAAAAGTGTTTTAAAATAATTATCTTTCCGTTCATCTTTCAGGGCAATCTATGTACAAATTCATACTTACTAAATTTTTCTACGGAATACTGGTGTTGATTGGCGTCATTTTCGTCATTTTCGCCTTGTTCAATCTTTTACCGGTTGATCCTGCACGTCTGACACTGGGGCAACGCGCAGATGTGGAATCGGTGGAAGCCATCAACAAAGAACTCGGACTGGACCAACCAAAATACATTCAGTTTGCTTTGTATTTGAATGACCTCTCTCCTATTGCCGTTCACTATGATGATGTGGCCACCGAACAAAAGTATAAATATCAAAAAATCCTCTCTGTCAGTAAAGAGAAAGCACTGGTCATCAAAGCTCCGTTTTTGCGCCGCTCTTACCAAACCAAAGAAGAAGTCTTAGCAATACTTAAGCGGGCCCTACCTCAAACTATCATTCTGGCTTTTGCTGCGATGATTATTGCGAGTATTGTTGGCATTTTCCTCGGAGTGATTGCCGCCGTTAAGCAACATTCCTGGTTTGATAATTTAGCCATGTCCCTGTCTGTATTGGGTATTTCTGTTCCTTCTTATTTTTCAGCCATAGTGTTGGGTTATTTCTTCGGAATTGTCCTTCATAATGTTACCGGTCTTGAACAAACTGGCGGGCTCACGGTGATTGATGATTACGGCAACGAAATTCTGGAATTAAAGAATCTGATATTGCCGGCAATTGCACTCGGCTCCCGACCGATTGGAATCATCTTTCAGCTGACCAGAAGCGCCATGCTCGATGTATTGTCGCAAGACTATATACGTACAGCCAGAGCAAAAGGACTGGCATTTAAAAGTGTGTTGTTTAAACATGCCCTGCGCAATGCGTTGAATCCGGTGGTAACTACGATTTCCGGCTGGTTCGCCTCATTGCTGGCAGGTGCATTTTTTGTGGAAGTGATTTTTGATATAAAAGGACTGGGATATACCGCCGTTGATGCACTTCAAAAATTTGACTTTCCCGTGGCTATGGGTACCGTTTTATTTACCGCATCGGTTTTTATTGTGATGAGTTTTCTGGTAGATATCCTATATGCTGTACTGGATCCAAGAATCAGAATCGGGAAATAAGCAAATTTCACCGACATAGAAATAATATAAAACACAAACAATGCTTGTATTTCTAATAGGCTTCATGGGTTGCGGAAAATCATACGTAGGAAGAAATCTGGCTCCCCTGATGGGTTTTGATTACCTGGATATTGACAAACACATTGAAGAAATGGAAGGACTAACCGTGAAAGAAATCCTTGAACAGAAAGGCGAAGCCTATTTCAGGCAAAGAGAGCGGGAAATCATACTAGCGTTGGACAGTTCGGAAAACAGGATAGTGAGTACAGGGGGCGGTGCGCCTTGTTTTTTTGACAACATGGATTTGATGAATGAAAAAGGACTGACCATTTACTTAAACAGGACAAAAAAACTGGTCGTTTACCGTTTACTGAAAGGACAACATAAGCGGCCTTTGCTAACAGGCTTATCCACGGAAGAACTGGAAAAATTCTATGATGAACGTTTAGAAATCAGAAAATCCTATTATGAAAAGGCAAAAATTTTTGCTGGGGATGCCGGTGTGGAAGAAATAAGGGAAATGATTGACAATTCCAGTCAACACAACCAATAATCAGATGGCGATTTTTTTGCCGAGAAAATGAGGCTGTGTATTAAAAACATATAAATCAGCAAAAAGCAAGACCCTCGCCATCTTTTCCCTGACCATGTTGTACAGGTTATCCCTGAAACTGACCATCTGAGCATTAAACCCGACAGCTTCCAGTCCATATCGCCGTGCTATAAATAAGGCTCGTTCATTGTGAAATTGCTGGGAAATGATAGTCACCGTCTTTTGACCGAACACTTTCTTACAGCGAATAACCGAATCATGTGTACGGAAGCCCGCAAAATCACAAACCATTGCAGAATCCGGAATGCCTAACTTATGAAAGGCATCTATAAAATCCTCCGGTTCATTGTAGCCGTGCCAGCCATTATCCCCGCTGATTAGAATCTTATCTATCTTTTTTGCTTTCCATAATTTATAGGCTGCTTCCACCCTGAACTGCCAGAAAGGATTGATGGTCTTTTTATCATTCATCGTCTTACAGGTGCCTAACAGCAGCCCAATTCTGTTGTAAGGGACCTTATCAATGTCATCATAAGTTTTACCAGTTGCATTATTCTCCACTCTGTAGGTACAATAAACAACAATTCCCCATCCGATGAGAACCAACGGAAGATAACCCCTCAGAAACATTTTAACGGAAACTAATTTACGCATTTAAAACAATTCATTATTTTATCTTATAAAAATATTTCAGTTGCAAATCTAGAGGCAATGATGCGTAACTGAAAAAATTGTCTTTATAGGGAACCTTGTGTTTTTCCAGCAATCGTACCATATTATAACCCGTTGTTCCGACATAAAAGTTCTCATCTTTCAGCTCGGTATAAAAAGAGATTTCAGAAGGGTCCGTTTCTTTAAATGAAAATGACTTATCAAACATCGGGTCATTTTTCAGCAGATATTCTGTAGGCGGTATTTTATTGAAATTTCCTTTCAGTTGATTTTCCATCATAAGGCAGGAGCCTTCCAGTTTTTCCCAGAAGTTCTCAGGGGTGGTAATCCAGAATTTCTTCTTTTTGAAATAATCCAGATTTCGTTTATTCCTCAGCTTCAAAAACCGGGTAAACAGGAGCTTTTCCTCCTCGATACTGGTGGAGGCATAGGCTTTTTTCAACAGTTCATTTTCCATTGCAATCGTATCCCTGAAGGCCTGATTGCTCAGATAAATCGTTTGCAGACTGTCCATATCAATCATTTTCTTTTCCTGATACAAACGCAGCACATAAGTCAGGATGGCCTCATTGGCATATTGATATTGATGGTACAACTCATGCATCAGCGCTATAGACCACTCCTGTGTGGTGCCTATCACTACTTTTTCCTTTTTGGTAAGTTCCGGAGAACTGCAAAACAATACCGGCGTTCTGTAATTAATATATTCCTTTGCTTTCGGATCAAACTGGAAGGTAGTTTCCATCACAAATTTGGCACTATCCAAAGGCATCCGCAGCTTCCAGATATTCCAGTCGTAGTCGTTATATAAAAGGCTGTATTTACTTACCTTTTCTTTCATTTCCGGCATTGGATGAATGAAATAGGAGGCAGAATCCGTAAAATAAACGATGGTACCCGGGAAGTCATTTTTAGCAAAATTATTCCAGTACAATTCTCCGATATAATTTTTAATCTGACGGATATATTCAAAGCGTTCCGTAATGAGTTTTTCCTGTTCTGTCGGCTGTAGTATTTGTGCATCGACGAGTTGGAAAGAACCAACAAAAAACATCGCACACCATAGGATTTTCTTATACATAATTTTTAATTTACAAATATTATTCCACAATTCAAAATAAGTAGGCACCTTCCGCTTTTTCTTCCATAAACCGGACAATAATATGTTCATTTAATGTAGTGGCGATGGGAAAACCAACTATATCCGCCTTTATCGGAAAGGTTTTATGGGTTCTATCCACCAGCACCGCTATAATTATTTTTTTCGGCTGATACATGGTCAGCGGTTTCAACGCAAAAAACAACGTCCTTCCCGTATTGCCTACATCATCCACCAGCAGAATCGTCTTTCCGTTTAAATCAATGTCATCTCGCAGTCGAACCTCTTCGCTTAACGGTTGCGGCTTATTGATATAAACGGAGGAAAATTCAATTTTCTTATCCTTGTCGTATTCTTTGAGTTTTGAAGTAATGGTTCTGGCTAAGGCGATTCCGCCACCCGGTTCTATTCCCAATACCACCAGATGGTCATCACCGTATGTCAGTTCCAACGCCTGAAAAGACATTCTGTCTAATTTTAATTCTATCTTGGAGGTATCTAATATTTTTTGGGCAGTGGTCGGAATTATCATGAAAAATAATTTAGATTATTTCTAAATAAATAGTAATTTAAACATTCGTTCAAATATAGACTTAAAAATAAATAGATATTGGTGTATTTTCGCAATAATTTCAAATAAAATAGCATGAGTTTTTTAACTATCATCCAAATCCTGTTGTTTATCACTCTTGTCGGCGCTTCCTTTTTCGTTGCTTTTCGCAAGTTTAAGGAAATCTACGACAACATCAATATGGGAAAACCGGAGCAGATTGACACAACCCTGGGTTTCCGATTGAAGAGTATGTTCCTGATTGCATTCGGACAGAAAAAAATGTTCAAGCTCACATTTGCTACTCAGATAGAACTAATAGAAATATTTATTGACGGACTGACCGGTAAACACCGCATTTTATATCATGCTTTTGAAGGCAGCTTTCTGGAAAGCCTTTATGTGTTTGTCATCAACTTCATAGAAATATTATCCCTGCTGACGTTCATCGTGACGATTATTTTCATCTTGCGCAGAACCACGTTTAAAGTGGCTCGTTTTCAGATGCCGGAACTGAAGGGGTGGCCGTGGAGAGATGCCTTGAACATTCTGGCATTTGAATTGACGTTGATTACATTCATCTTCATGATGAACTCGGGTGACAGTGCACTGCACATGAAAGAACACGGTGAAGGATACGGCTTTATTTTAAGCGGTTTTCTGGGGAATATGATATCCTCTTTTCCAAATGGGTTATTACACTTTATTGAAAAAACAGGCTGGTGGGGTCATTTATGCATGGTCATGGTCTTTTTGGTATACCTTCCTTATTCCAAACATTTACATATCCTGCTAGCATTTCCAAACACCTTCTTCACCCGCCCGGAACCCAAAGGTGAGATGCGCAACATGACAGCGATCGAACACGAAGTGAAGTCGATGCTGGATCCGAGTTTTGTCGTACCGGCTACAGACGGTGAAATCAAATTCGGCGCGAAGGATGTATATGATTTATCCTGGAAAAGTTTGCTGGATGCCTATTCCTGCACAGAGTGTGGCAGATGTACCGCTGCCTGCCCGGCCAACCAAACCGGCAAAAAACTCTCTCCGAGAAAAATCATGATGGATACCCGCGACCGGATGGAAGATATTTCTAAAGGCAAAAAAGAACACGGCCCTGATTTCGCCGACAACAGAAACCTGTTAGGTGATTATGTTACAAAAGAAGAACTGCGCGCCTGCACCACCTGCAATGCCTGCGTGGAAGAATGTCCCGTTAATATAAGTCCGTTGAATATCATTCTGGAGCTGAGAAGAAACATGATTATGGACGAAGCAGATTCTCCGGCTGAATGGAACACCATATTCGCCAATATGGAAAATAACCAGGCGCCCTGGCAGTTCTCCCCGGATGACAGATTGAAATGGACGGAAGAACTGAATTAATCATAGAATAACCTTTTTACCAGTAATCTATAACATATTATCAACATGCAATACAACGTACCAGTACTATCAGAATTAGTTGCCGAAGGCAAAACTCCTGACGTCGTGTTTTGGGTAGGCTGTGCAGGCAGTTTCGACCAGCGTGCTCAGCGTGTAACCGTCGCATTCACAAAAATTTTAAACCGGCTTCAAATCAACTTTGCGGTTTTGGGAACGGAAGAGGCCTGTACCGGCGATCCGGCCAGACGTGCGGGCAATGAATTTGTATTTCAGATGCTGGCTCAGCAGAATATCGCTGCCCTAAATAATTATGGAGTGAAAAAGATTGTAACCACCTGTCCTCACTGCTTCAATACCCTGAAAAATGAGTACCCCGCATTGGGTGGCAATTACGAGGTTGTGCATCATTCCACCTATTTACAGCAATTGATCAATGAGGGTAAGCTGAAAGTGGAAGGCGGTACCTTTAAAGGAAAAAAAATCACCTATCATGACTCCTGCTACCTTGGCAGAGCCAATGATATCTACGAAGCGCCGCGTGCGGTGATTGAGGCGCTGGACGCTGATTTGGTAGAAATCAAAAAATGCAAAACCAATGGCTTGTGCTGCGGAGCTGGTGGCGGGCAAATGTTTAAAGAGGACGAGCCGGGCAAAAAGCGCATCAACATCGAACGTACGGAACAACTTATGGAAGTAAATCCGGATGTGATTGCCGTTGCCTGTCCTTTCTGCAATACCATGATAACAGATGGCGTTAAGAACGAAAACAAACAGGATACGATCAAAGTGGTGGATATAGCGGAACTGATTGCACAGGCGAACAGTTATTAATATTCACGAACGTCATTACCGGGAATAAAGCAATCCTTTCTTATTTAGAGATTGATTCACTTCGTTCGCAATGAGAAAAAATGAAAAATGCTGACACCTTACCATATACTGCCAGATGATGCTAAAGTCTGGATTTACCAGGCAAACAGAAGTTTCACGCCCGAAGAGGTTTGGGATATCAGTGATATACTGGAGAATTTTGTAGATAAATGGCAATCCCACCAACGGGATGTAGCCGGATATGGTTCGCTGTATTACAGACGTTTCCTAGTGTTGATGGCAGATGAGAATAAATGCGACGTGAGTGGCTGTTCCATAGACAGTTCGGTGAAATTAATACGGGAACTGGAACAGGCTTATGACATTAATTTCTTTGACCGGATGAAAGTCTGCTATAAAATCACCAATGAACTGGTGGGCAGTTTTCCGTTGCTGCAACTGAATGAACTGATGGAAAAAGGAAAGCTGACTGAACAGACCATCATTTTCAATAATCTGGTATCCACCAAAAAAGATTTTGAGACGAAGTGGGAAATCCCATTAAATGAAAGTCCGTTCATCAAATTCACCGTATAACAATCTTTTTTCTTATATTTAGGTCAAACATTTCGCAATGCGAACTCGCACCGTCATCCTTTTTGCTGCCATTATCCTGATTTCCAGTTGTGCCCGGCCCTACCGCAGGATCAACATGTCTTCCATTCCATTCATCAATTTCCGGGAACAGAACACCATTTCCTATTCCATCCGGCAGGGGGTCATGTATAATATGAGGAATTACTTTTTTGCCAGACGGGAACAGAAGCAGGATTTGAGTTTAATAGCGCTGAAGATTGTCAATAAATCGGAATTGCCGATCAACATCAGAGATTTACAATATTCCTGCGGGGCAACGGTACCGATTGCACCGGTGAGCATGGATGAATACAACAGGGCCATAAAACAAAAGTCAGGCTTATACTGGCTTTATTCTCTTGGAGTAGTAGTATATCCCAAACCACCCAGAGAGAGTAAAAAATTTATCCCGCTACCATTTGGTATTCCTGTAGCAGCAGCCAATTTTGCCATTGCATACACTGCAAACAAGAAAATGGAAAAGGATTTAAGGCAATTGGATTTATCCAATAAGGTAATTCAGCCCGGAGACAGTATCCAGGGAGTGCTGCCCTTCAAGAATGTTGCAAACTGTGCTGATATTTTTATATCTGTCAGGGAATAATTCTATGAATATAAAATAATAATAAATTCCGCTGAATCATGTGTTCGGATATTTTTTTGCTTCATTTCCTGAAGATATTCCCGGCAAATACCCTCTTTCAATTTATTTATTAAAATTATCAATTATACGAAATAATAAATTCGTTTTCAAAGCAGAAAGAATTTAAATTTACCCCTTATTTATCAACTATATATACCATTAACATTGCTTATGAATGATGACATCACCGTAGCCGAAAAGGATGTGAAAAACTTTATTTTTGTCGGAAAAACGGAAGGCTATAGTTTTTTAGTTCTGCTTTTTATCGCTATGCCTTTAAAGTACATGGCGGGTTATCCTTTGGCGGTGAGACTTGTTGGTTCCCTGCATGGCATATTCTTTATCGCATTTATGGTTACCCTCTTTATTTTAGTCAAGAAGAATCGTATCAGCCTGGAGAATGCCACTTATGCTTTTCTTTTATCGCTGGTACCATTCGGCACTTTCTATCTGAACAGACTGGTGAAATAACGGCTGGTTATCTTTCTTTTGCAAAAAAAACTATAAATTACTATGGAGCAATTTTGTTCTGATATTTTTCTATGGCATGCAACTGAATTTTTGGAAGCTGCACAAAAATAAACCAACAAATCAGAAACCCGATTACGAGCATAATCACCGTTCCGATAAGCGCCAGAAGCATACTATAATGAAACATCCAGCCAAAACTGCCGAATGCAATATCCGAGATACCTTTGCCGGCTATTTCTGACGCATCCGTTTTCACCTCATTATATTGATGAAATAATCGGCAGACTTGACTCAGCATGTATACTCCATATCCTCCCAAACATGCCATAAAAACCCGATTGATTCGCAACATATTTTTATACCTGAACCACCTGCTGTCGTATTCTGTGTGTAATCCCGTTCGTTCCCGGCGATTATACAGCCACCTTCCTAATCCGGTAGCCGGAAA
This sequence comes from Sphingobacteriales bacterium, assembly GCA_016719635.1. Classification (NCBI taxonomy): domain Bacteria; kingdom Pseudomonadati; phylum Bacteroidota; class Sphingobacteriia; order Sphingobacteriales; species Sphingobacteriales bacterium. Next base: position 681,411 of record JADJYT010000001.1, read on the forward strand.
TAAGAAAAGATGGACAAACTCTTTTGTATTGGTGATAGATTTTTCTTTAATGTAGTAATAAAAAGTTAAAAATAATCCTGCTGCGACATTGAATACCAGATAAACTGCAATAAAAGATGCTATTAAAATAAGTAAGGCCATACTTCAGTTATTTATTTCCAAAAGTAAAACATCCATACAATACAGCAGTGCCGGTTTTTGTATAGCAGAATCAAACATTGGCATAGTGAGTTTATATACTTTTCCAGCGTAGAGTACGGATGGTCAACGGCATAAATAAGTATTGAGTCATTCCTGTAAACATAACTATCATAGAAACTATACATGCTGCTGCGCTGCTGTGCCAGCCTTCCCTGGGCATCACAGGCATAAAACACATCTATACCATCCTCACTTTTCAGGCGCACCCTGTCTGCAGGATTTTGTGCTACCATTAAAAAAGCGGTCGTGTAAACAGAAGAAATCCGGCATGTTTCATCATAATTCAATTTGTTATAGATTAATAATAGCTATAAAGTCGTATGCTGGCTACCGTGCCATCTTTTGATTTTACCCGCTTTATCACCCTGTCAGCCATATCAAAATCATAGGTGTATTCGGTAGTGCTATTATTCGTCTCATCTTTCTGAGTCAGGATAAGGTTCTCATTGAGTGCCTCGAACCCAAAAAGATTTAACGGACTGTATAATCCACCATACAGAGCCTTAAAATCCTGCCCAAATGCTTTTTTAGTCAATGTGTTAATTTTGTCTGAATAGGTATTTGTATATATTACCGTATCCCATCTTCCCCCATTTACTAAAGTATATGTTTTTTGTGTAGTAATATTGTTATTGGTATAATAAAAAGAATCCCGTATCATCCTGATGAAATTTGCCGGAAAATCAGCAAAATTAGTTTCGGCAAAAATAAGCCTGTTATGTGCATCAAATTTATAGGTATAAAAATTAGTAGGATATGCAGAAATACGAGATGAAGTATTAAGCCAAAAAGTGTTTAGCTTATGTATTAATGTTGAAAAATTAGTACCAGAAGCATTAAATAATCTCTCCTGAACAGAGTCAGTTCCCAAATACTTAAAGGTAACCAGCTCCTCATTCTTGGTATTTATCATAACAGCTCTGTTTAAGCTATCGTAAAATATAGTATCAACATCGGTACCATTGTTGACCGTTTTTATCAGAGATACCGATAAATCATTCTGTTCTTTTTTACACGCTGCTATTCCTAACAGCAAAAAGGAATTGGAATAGTATGTTTTTAATTTATTACGTTAATAATACTATAAAACTCGGTCAATGAGTCTTCAGAAACATCCCTGAAAACCCCTGAAATCAAATCTCATGGCATTCCTTTTTAACATATAAAAAATCAACTGACACTGTTTTTTAAATTCATCCTAAATAATAGGGATATCTGATATTGGTATTCGTATTTTTAGTTCTCAAAACCTATGGAAAAAAACTCATAAACTTACATCATACTTGTTAATCCAAAACCCGTCATTCCACGAGGCATCTTTTTTATGACTGTCGTCTTAATTTCCTGCTTTGGTTTACCATCAAATCTTATCTGAAGTAGGCATTTATTTAACTTATCATACAAGGCAGTACCTCATCATTCTGCTATTTGTTATAGCAATCTGTTTGCTTGAATTAAAAATTGAAGAACAAGTTCTCAGTTAAACATCGCTATTCATATCATAAAAAAAGTGACTTCCATCATTTTACGTCATTTTGTCATGCTTTTGCCGTTGGCATATTAGTTGAACAACAGAAGGAAACTTCAAATTAGTAAATTAATATCATGGGAAAAATAATTGGAATCGACTTAGGAACTACCAACTCGTGCGTAGCCGTTATGGAAGGCAGCGAACCGGTAGTCATTACAACAGATGAGGGGCAAAGAACCCTGCCGTCTATCGTAGGATTTTTGGAAAATGGCGAACGTAAAGTGGGAGCTCCCGCCAAACGCCAGTCAATCACCAATCCTAAAAACACCGTCTCTTCTATTAAACGGTTTATGGGGAAACATTTCAGCGACACGACTACGGAACAAAAGTACGTTTCGTACACTGTAGAAAAAGGAGATAATGACACCGTTCGTGTTCGTCTGCATGACAGAATGTACACGCCACAGGAAATTTCTGCCATTATTTTACAAAAATGTAAGAAAATGGCGGAAGACTACTTAGGTCAGACAGTTACCGAAGCGGTAATCACCGTTCCTGCTTACTTTAACGACTCTGAACGTCAGGCGACCAAAGAAGCGGGTCTGATAGCCGGGTTGGATGTAAAACGTATCATCAACGAACCAACGGCTGCAGCTTTGGCTTACGGCTTAGACAAAGGCGGCAAGGATATGAAAATTGCCGTTTATGACTTAGGTGGCGGTACTTTCGACGTATCTATCCTGGAATTGGGTGAAGGCGTTTTCGAAGTAAAATCTACCAATGGTGACGTACACTTAGGAGGTGATGATTTTGACCAAACCATCATCGACTGGCTGGCAACCGAATTCCAGAATGAAGAACGCGTGGATCTGCGCAAAGATCCGATGGCATTACAGCGCCTGAAAGAAGCAGCCGAAAAAGCGAAGATAGAATTATCCTCTTCCACAGAAACGGAAATCAACTTACCTTATATCACGGCGACAGACGGTGTTCCAAAACACCTCGTAAAAAAATTATCCCGTGCCAAGTTCGACCAACTGACAGAAACATTGGTGGAAAGAACATTGGAACCGTGCAGAAAAGCACTGAAAGATGCCAACTTATCCGCTTCTCAAATCGATGAAGTGATATTGGTGGGTGGTTCTACCCGTATTCCGAAAATCCAGGAAGTGGTAGAAAAATTCTTTGGCAAAAAGCCTTCCAAAGGAGTGAATCCGGATGAAGTGGTGGCCGTAGGTGCCGCCATTCAGGGAGGTGTATTGACCGGTGACGTGAAAGATGTGTTGTTGCTCGACGTAACGCCATTATCACTGGGTATCGAGACATACGGAGGTGTATTCACCAAGCTGATTGAATCCAACACGACCATTCCTACTAAAAAATCAGAGGTGTTCTCAACCGCATCCGACAACCAGCCTTCTGTGGAGTTGAATGTACTGCAGGGAGAAAGACCAATGGCTAAAGACAATAAAAGTTTAGGTCGTTTCCACTTAGACAGCATTCCACCGGCACCACGTGGTGTTCCGCAAATCGAAGTAACGTTTGATATAGACGCGAATGGCATACTGAGTGTGACCGCAAAAGACAAAGGAACCGGCAAAGAGCAAAATATCCGCATCACCGCTTCTTCCGGGTTGAGCAAGGAAGAAATTGAAAAAATGAAAGCCGAAGCGAAAGCCAACGAAGCGGCGGATAAAGAAGCCCGCGCTAAAGTGGACAAGCTGAACGAAGCAGACAGCCTGATTTTCCAGAGTGAAAAACAACTGAAGGAATTTGGCGACAAATTGCCCGCTGATAAAAAAGAAACTTTAGAGGCAGCTGTCAACAAACTGAAAGAAGCACACAAGAATCAGGATATGCCTGCAGTGGAAGTTGCTTTAACAGAACTGAACAATGCATGGCAGGCTGCATCACAGGATTTGTATACTGCTTCCCAACAGGCTGGCGGCGCAGAACAAGGCGGTGCATCCGACAATGGTTCTGCCAACACAGGCGGCAATACAGAGAATGTAACCGATGCAGAATACGAAGAGGTGAAATAATATCACTTTTTTTTCAACAATATAAAAATCGATTAATGGTAAATTTTCAGATATCCTTTGCCATACAATTTTACATAAAAAACCATATCAAACTGATATAGAAATATATACAAATGCCTCTGAACTGAAAAATCAAACATCGGCTTAAATTTGTATTTATCTTATATACAATTATAGTGCAACTTTAAACAAAAAAACAAACCATATGAAAAAATATAATCGCTCTCCTGCTATTTACACTTTCCTTCACCTTCGCGAAGGCACAGGTAACCATCGCTTACAAAAATGTGATGCGTGAAAAGGCAGATCTGGATCTGCCCAACCAATGGAACATTGGTATCATTGCTAAAAAAACCAATGACAATAAGATCATTATCGTCCGAAGTTTTAAACGGAACAATGCCCAGTCCATTTCACATTACAAGTGCAGATTTGACAGCGTATCCATTACCAAGTTCGACCTGAACGGAAATACACTCTGGCAAAAAAGACTGGCCTTTAACAATTCAGGCTATGTTTCCGATATCTGCCCGACTGCAGATGGCGGCTATATCATTTGCGGTGACCAGAACATGAGCAATTTCGTTCTAAAGATAGATGCTGACGGCAACTCCGTCGGTGTGAAGGAATATGACAATCCGAACTCCAATTACTACTTCAATAAAATCACAGAACTGTCCAACGGCAACTATGCAATAGCCAGTATTGAATATATTTTCCAGTTTGCTTCACCGGAGTATAGCTGGACATGGTGGTTAAGTATAATGGGATACAGGCATTACTACACCATCAAATATACCTTGGGGTTAACGGACGCAGCCGGAAATGTGCAGTGGTCGGTACCGGTTGGCCAATCGGATGAAAACTATTATCAGTACGGAGTTGTCCAGGACCGGAATTTAGCGGGAGACAAATTTAATCCAAAATTAAACGTAAACATCTATCCGGTGAAGGTGGACAACAATGATTATATAGATATCGCTGTCAATCTGAATAATGCGACCACTTCATTGAGAAGCAAATCCATCATACGGTACAACACGGGCGGAACAGTAGCCGGCAGCAAGATATTTGATACGTATAATAGTTCTTATCGGTATAACAGTCTCGGATACTGGAAAGTGAAAGACGGCTATTTGTTTATGACAGACAGCAGCGCAAATAATGTTTACAGAAGTTATTTTGTAAAAATGGATCTGTTCGGAACCATAAAGGGATATTATCAGACAGCCTTTTTAGACTGGGAGTACGGACGAAACCTCGAATCCGCACAGATTCATATCAACGGTGACAGCACTATTTTCCTGTTTGAAAAAAGTCAGTATGGCGGTAATAAACTGGTTCGTTGCTTCAAGGATTTAAGTGTAGACTGGAACTATTCATTGCCGTATATACCGGAGAGAGAATATGGCAACTTACTGATTACAGAAACAGACGACCATAATCTCCTCGTCGTATCGGATGAATACAATTATGACCAGTGGGAAAACGTTAATTTCTATAAACTATCCTCCGATGCGGCAGAACTGCATTATCAGGTTTACATAGACAGAAATGACAACAATCGTTTTGATGCGGCAGACACAACCTTTAATGAATGTATAATCTACCAAACACACAATGGCGTTACACAGCAATTTTACCCTGATTATTATGGAAAATACGAGATGTTCGCAGATACAGGCATCTATGAATCCCATATCGAATCCTACAGCCAGACGTTGAAATATTATTTTGCACCGACAACACCTGAAATTACGCATATCACCAGCTACACGCAGGAAGATACGGTCTTCTTCAAGCTGGTAGAAAAGAAGAATGTCAGGGACTTACAGATCTCTCTGGCCCCTAATATACCGGTACGTCCCGGGTTCCAAAGTTCCTATACGCTGAGTGTAGGCAACATCGGTACCGTGACAGTACAACGTCCGAGAGCATTATTTATTAAAGATCCGCTGCAAAGTTTCGACACGCTCACCGCGCCATTCCCATTCAGAGGCGATACCATGTTCATTGAATATGACTCACTCACCGTATTTCAGCAGCAGTATTACGAGGTTTATTTAAACAATCCGATACCTCCTATTATCGATGCAGACGACACGATATATGTGAAGGCTGTCATCGAACCGATAGATGGTGATATCTATCCCGATGACAATGTGTTTGAACTGACTCAGACGGTTGTGAACTCCTATGACCCGAATGATAAACTGGAATCACATGGCGGAGCAATCACGCAGGCGGAACTGGCTAACGGAGATTATCTGTATTATACCATTCGATTCCAGAATTCCGGAAACTATTATGCATCCATCATAAAAATCACCGATACGCTTTCCGACAAACTGGATTGGAGTACACTGGAAGTATTGACCAACAGCCATAACCTGGAATTCAAGGTAGAAAATAAGCGGTACCTGACCTGGTGGAGCAATAACTTTTATCTGCCGGACAGCACGAGCGATGAGCCGGGCAGTCATGGTTTCGTCAGTTTCCGCATCAAGCCGATTGCCGGATTAAGTGTATCTGATGAAATCGATAATAAGGCGCACATTTATTTTGATTACAACCCGCCAATTGAAACGAATACGGTGACTACCAAAATTGTGATAGAGCGGATTCTGAGAACCCCCAAAAACCTGATGGACGTTAAAAAACTGAAAGTGTATCCCAATCCGACCAATGACCTGCTGACGCTGGATATGACTGTGATAAAACCCGGGAAATATACGATTCAGCTGATAGATTTCAGTGGCAGAAACACACGAAGTGAAGAGCTGGACTGGACAAGCGGTAAACAATTATATTCGTTATCTTTACAAGGATTGGAAAACGGAATGTATATTTTAAGCATCAGCAATCCACAGCAGAAGGCACTCTATACGAGCAAGATCTTGAAGCAATAAAATTTATAAAAAAAGAAGCGCCATCGCGTTGCGATGGCGCTTCGACTATTATAGCATTTGTATCGTAATGGATTACTTATTAAATAACTTACCTAAATCCACACCCATCTTGCCCATCATCTCCTGCGCTTTCTCCTTTATTTCATCGACAGAAACCTTACTGATAATCTTACTGATATCCGGTTTTCCGTTTTCATCAGTAAACTCCCTGCGGAAGGCATCAAACACTTCTGTAATGGATAAATCCCGCACCTTCTGCGCCGTCTCATTCGGCAGTCCTACCTTATTCACCAGATCATTTAAAAAATTCTCCCTTAAATTATTCAAGGTAGGATTTGACTTAATATCTGAAATGCCATTGCTCATCAACTCCCTTAACCCGCTCATGCCGCCGGCCATCAGGTCCTCGGAAAAGAATCGCCTGAAGTTTTCCAGCAACAAACCGGTACTTTGTGTGGTCTGATCTTCACTCAGTCCGAATTTTTCCTGAATCTGCTGTTGTATTTTCGCCTGTACCTCATTAAAGATATCCTGTAACATACTATTTAGAATTTAGACTCCAAATATACACATTAATCGATTGCATTGCTATATTGCAGTCTTGATTAAATAGGATTAAATTATCCCGGATGACGTTAAACTTATAACGAATAACTCATAACTTAGCAGAATGAAACTACAAATTTGCGGCGCAGCAGAAACCGTTACGGGCAGCTGCCACCTTCTTACATTGGAAAATGATTACAAACTCCTTTTAGACTGCGGGCTTTATCAGGGAGCAGATGCCGTTTTTGATGAATTCAATCATCAATGGTTTTTCAAGCCCGATGAAATTGATGCGCTGATATTATCACATGCACACATCGACCATTGCGGCAGGATTCCGAAACTGGTAAAAGATGGTTTTAAAGGAAAAATCATCTGCACATCGGCTACTCGCGACTTAGCGGCCATCATGCTTTTGGACAGTGCCCATATTCAGGAAGGCGATGCCGAATATGAAGCGAAAAAATACGGTGGCAAATTTGATCCGCTTTATACGGAATGGGACGTCAAGCAATGCCTGCGCTATTTTTATTGTGTGGAATACGATAATTGGTTTAATGTCACCAATGAAGTCAGCCTCCTGTTCTCCGATGCCGGCCATATTTTAGGAAGCGCCTCTGTAACGCTGAAAATCAAGGAAGCAGGCAGGGAAACGTTTTTCGGATTTACCGGAGATGTAGGCAGATACAATCGACCTATACTGAAAGACCCGGTTCCAATGCCTCAGCTCGATTACCTGATATGTGAATCTACCTACGGCGGCAAGACCCATGATGAAACGCCGGAAAACGATGATCATTTCATGCAGATCATTTACGATACCTGTGTGGCCAAACGAGGCAAACTGATTATACCTGCCTTCAGTTTGGGAAGGACACAGGAAATACTCTACCGGCTGGATAAATTGTATAATTCAGGCAGGCTGCAAAATATCAATGTATATGTCGACAGTCCGCTTGCCATGAATGCTACGGAAATATATACCATACATCCGGAATGTTTCGACAATGAAATCCACCATTACATGTCTGAAGATGACAGTCCTTTCGGCTGGAACAATATGCGCTATGTACGAAAGGCAGACCAGTCCAAACAACTGAACGTATCGGATGAACCTTGTATCATCATTGCCGCATCAGGCATGGCCAACGCCGGAAGAGTAAAACACCACCTGTACCATCAAATTGAGAAGGCGGAAAATACCGTCTTGATTGTGGGTTATTGTGCAGAAGGGACACTCGGACAACAGTTGGTGCAGAAACCGGATACGGTAACTATCTTTCATCAGGAAAAGAGAGTGCGTGCGCAGATTGAAGTCATGAGCAGCATGAGCGCCCATGCCGATGAACCGGAATTATTGAAATTTTTAGCCAATCAGCAAAAAGAAAAACTGAAAAAGATATTTTTAGTCCACGGCGAGACGAAAAGGCAGGCAGCTTTTAAAATAACCTTACAGAATAACCAATTCAAGAATGTCGAAATACCCAAACTGGGCGATATATTTGAATTGGAATAATTAGTTCATACAACTCTATTCACAATTTATTATTTTTACCCGACAAAGCAAACTATCCATGGCAAATCAGGACGAATTCATTCAGTTAATCAACAAAGGCTATACATTCAGCACCAGCTCCATCGTTGTCGGAACCGCGATGCTGGATGGCAAAGCAATTCCAAATACACCGGTAAGAATTCCTTTAAAAACCATGAACCGGCACGGATTGATAGCAGGTGCGACCGGAACCGGTAAAACCAAAACGATTCAGTCCCTTTCGGAGCAGTTAGCGGAAAACGGAGTATCTGTTTTAATGATGGACATAAAAGGTGATTTCTCCGGTATCGCCGAGCCTGGTGTTTCCAACCCTAAGATTGAAGAACGTGTCGCCGCTATCGGCAACAAATGGACACCCAAAGGTTATCCGGTGGAGCTGATGTCTATTTCCAATCAGGATGGCATTCGCCTGCGGGCAACCGTTTCTGAATTCGGGCCTGTGTTGATTTCAAAGATCCTGGACCTTAACGACACCCAGCAGAGCGTGGTGGCCATGGTGTTTAAATTCAGCGATGACGAGCAATTGGCACTGGTGGATTTAAATGATTTTAAAAAAGTTCTGCAGTTTCTGACGAACGAAGGAAAAGGCGTTTTTGAAAAAGACTACGGTTCTATCAGTCCCGCTACGATGGGAACCATTCTACGTAAGGTGGTGGAACTGGAACAACAGGGCGCAGGTATATTTTTCGGAGAGAAGTCATTTGACGTGGATGATTTATTACGCAAAGATGAAAACGGATACGGATACATCAATATTGTTCGCCTGACAGACATTCAGGATAAACCTAAATTATTTTCTACCTTTATGTTAAGCCTGTTGGCGGAAGTTTACCAGAAATTCCCCGAAAGAGGCGATGTGGAACAGCCGGAACTGATCATTTTTATGGATGAGGCTCATCTGGTTTTTAATAATGCTTCTAAAGCCTTACAGGAGCAGCTGGAAGCCATCATCAAACTTATACGCTCCAAGGGGGTTGGAATTTTCTTTTGTACCCAAAATCCGATTGACATTCCCGAAAGCATCTTAGCACAGCTGGGATTAAAGGTACAGCATGCGCTGAGAGCCTTCACGGCTAAAGACCGTCAGGCAATCAAACTGGCTTCAGAAAACTATCCGGAAACTTCATTTTATAAAGTGGAAGATCTAATGACACAGCTGGGGATTGGAGAAGCCTTCGTTTCCGCACTCAATGAAAAAGGCATACCTACACCGCTGGCACATACGTTAATGGCACCGCCACAGTCACGCATGGATATTTTAACAGATGCAGAAATGAAAACATTCATCGCAGCATCCAAACTTTATCCAAAATATAAAAACCCGGTTGACCCCGAAAGTGCTTATGAAATTCTGACTGCTAAAATTGAACAGGCTCAGCAACAGCAGGCCGCTGATGATCAGGCAGCACAACAAGTGAAAGAAACCACGACCACCAAGACGACAAAACAAGGAAAATCAACACTGGATAAAGTTTTAAGCAACACGGTAACCCGGCAAATTGCCCGTACCGCCACTACCACCCTTGCCAGAGGTTTGCTGGGTGTTTTAAAAGGAATGTTAAAAAAATAAGTATGTCAGAAATCAAACTCGGTAAAATTGCTACCGTCCACCCAAAAGGAGTAGATAAAGATGCCACTAAGGCAAAAACCAGGATATTAATTGAAGAGATGGCCCAGCTGCAGGATATCCTGATTGCATCGAACAACCAGAGTCTTTTAGTTGTATTGCAGGGAATGGATGCGAGCGGCAAGGATGGAGTGACTAAAAATGTTTTCGGAGGGTTGAATCCGTTGGGAGTGACGGTTGCGCCATTCAAAAAACCCACCCCTCTTGAAATGGAGCATGATTTTTTATGGCGGATACATCAGGTGGCCCCCAAGAAAGGATGCATTACCATTTTCAACCGCTCCCATTACGAAGATGTTTTGATACAACGGGTGCACAAATGGGTAGATGAAAAAACAATCAAGCAACGGTTTGACCATATCAATAATTTTGAAAAACTATTGGCAGAAACAGGAACAAAAATCTTGAAATTTTATATGCACGTTTCCCCTGCCGCACAATTAGAACGGCTGGAAGAACGCAAGACGAATCCGGAAAAGATGTGGAAATTCAATGAGCAGGATTTCGAAGAACGGAAATTCTGGAAACAATACATCAAGGCATATGAAGATGTATTTAAACACTGCGATAAGGCTGCCGAATGGCACATCATCCCTACAGACAGCAACTGGTACAAAGAATATCTGGTGGCTCAAAAGGTATGTGATACACTGAAAAACATGAAACTTAATTATCCGTCCTTAAAATAAACACAAAAACATCATCTGTGGCAAAACTCTGGCAAAAAGGCAAACAGAAGCAAAATGAATTGACATCGATCGTCGAGGCATTCACCATCGGTACTGACAGGGAGCTGGATGTTATGCTGGCAAAATATGATGTGCTGGGCTCCCTGGCACATACCAAAATGCTGGCGCTGATCGGGTTACTTTCGAAAGAAGAACTTGCTCCCATTCAGAAAGAATTAAAATCCATGTACAGGGAAATAGTAAAAGGAAATTTCACCATCTCAGACAGCAACGAAGATATCCATTCTGAAATCGAATTCCGGCTCACTGAAAAACTGGGAGATAACGGAAAGAAAATCCACAGCGGCAGAAGCCGCAATGATCAGGTACTGCTGGACCTCAAGCTTTTTACCCGGGACAAGTTGATAGAGGTGGTTTTAGAAACGGTTACTGTCTTTAACACCTTAATTAACCTGAGTGAGCAGCATAAAGATAAACTGCTTCCCGGCTATACCCACCTCCAATTAGCCATGCCCAGCAGTTTTGGCTTATGGTTCGGGGCTTATGCTGAAAGCCTGGTGGATGATATACAAACGATTTACTCAGCCTTTACCTTAGCCAACAAAAACCCGCTCGGTTCAGGAGCAGGATATGGCGGCTCGTTTCCTCTAAACAGAAGAAAGACAACAGAATTGCTGGGATTCGAAAACATGAACTACAACGTTGTTTATGCGCAGATGAACCGCGGCAAGATGGAAAAACACGTGACATTTGCACTGGCTTCCGTCGCTGCCACTTTATCCAAACTGGCGATGGACTCCTGCCTGTATATGAATCAGAATTTTGCATTCATTTCGTTTCCGGATGCATTAACAACAGGTTCCAGCATCATGCCACACAAAAAAAATCCGGATGTGTGGGAACTGATTCGCGCCAAATGCAACCGCCTTCAGCAGTTGCCTGCCCAGATAAATTCCATTCTCACCAACCTGCCATCCGGCTACCACCGCGATATGCAGGTTATCAAACAGGATTACCTGCCTGCTTTTGACGAACTCATCAGCTGCCTGAAGATGGCCAACCTGATGCTGGAAAACATTCAGGTCAGAGATAAGATTTTGAAGGATGATGCTTATAAACTGCTCTTTACCGTTGAATCTGTGAATGAACTGGTTCATAAAGGAATGCCGTTCAGGGATGCTTATGTCAAAGTAGGCAATGATGTCGAAAGTGGTAATTATAAGAAACCCGGCACCCTGAAACATACACACGAAGGCAGCATGGGAAATTTGTGCAACAAGGAGATCAAAGAGAATATGAAACGAACAGTCCAGCTGTTTCCCTTCTTTGAGATAGAGACTAAACTTAAAAAACTGGTTAAATAATCGGCCATTAAGCTATCTTACCTCACTTTTTAAATTTTTGGCAAAGTTTTTGATTTCCATCAGGAAATAGTATTTTTAGCTTTCTAAAAAAGAAATAATGAAAAAGATTACCAGTATTTTATCTTTAACAACCATCCTGTTGGGATCACAGATCAGCGCATTCGCGGAAACAGCAGTGGAAGTCATGCAAAAGAGCCTAACAGCCATGGGGACTGTAAAAACCATGAAGTATCATTTTTATGCGCAGGAACGCATGGATGACGGAAAATACAGTAAAAGTGACGTTGAATTCAATGTGATTGCATCTCCTTTTCACGTGTTCGCAAAAGCTCACTTACCACAATCAGCACAGCTGATTCACGATGCTGCCAACTCGCCGGATGTACGGGTAAAGAAAGGGTTTAAACTTACCTTATCCCCTACGAATAAATTACTCATGAAAGGTGTCCACAATCCTATCACAAGAGCTGGATTTGCACAAATCAAGAAGATACTGGAAATGAGCATGGCTCAGCGCAAAGGCGAAAACTATGCTGATTTTGTAAAATTAATTGGGTCTGTCGTATATGACAACAATGAATGCTGGAAAGTAGAGATCAATGATCCTGATTATAAAATTATAGATTATACAGTTGCGTCCAATGAAACTTCTGTATGGCAAATCGGAAAAAAACTGGCGATTTCAGAATATAAAATCAAAGAATTGAATAAGATTGGCGATGAAGTGAAAGCAGGACAGAAACTGAAAATACCTTCGTCTTACGCAAAGAAAACAACTCTATACATTGACAAAACAAACTACCTGCCCATCTATCATAAAATGGAGGATGAAAAAGGAATTTATGAGATCTATGAATTTAAAGGTTTAAAAACCGGAGTTACCTTCAGCAATACTGATTTTGAATTTGATTAACGGATAAGCAATATATATAGACCTGCATTTTATGCAGGTTTTTTTTTGCCTGAAGATCATAACGCTGCCAATTATCAGGAAATTAACAAAGATTAAATCTAATAATGCGGGGTGAATTGTTAAATTCGGAACGAATTTTGTGAACCTACTATTGAAATCCAAATCAATGAAACGAACGATTACACTTTTTTTGTCACTTACGTTTGCCCTTCTCTCCCTTTCTGTAGAAAAAAATTACAACATCACCATTACCGTAAAAGGTATGGAGAATAAGATTGGCGTACTGGCCTATTACTATGGTGAGAAACGATTTGTAAAAGATACCTTGTTCTTTGATACAAAAGGTAGTGCCGCGATAAAGGGTAAAAAAAATATTGCCTCCGGCGTTTATCTGATTGCCTTTCCGTCAATGCGCTATAACTCCTTTGATGTAATATTAAATGAAACCAGTTTCAGCATTTCTACAGACACCTTCAACTTCATCAAAAATGCAACGGTAAAAAATTCTGTGGAGAACCAGCAGATGTTTGAGGATATGAAATATATGCTGCCGCTGGGCAAAGAAAATGATTCTATTCAAAAGCTCATAAAAACAGTGGCTAATAAAGAATCTTCCGAATTCAAGACCTTATTATCCAAAACAGATGAAATATCCAAAAAAATTATTCTGCACAGGAAAGAAATCGCTAAAAAATATCCGGCAACCTATTACACAAAACTCCTGAAAATCATGATGGATATTGAAGTTCCCGCTCCACCCCGGAAAAAGGATGGAAGCCTGGTGGATACTTTTTTCAATTACCATTACATCAAACAACACTATTACGATGATGTGGACTTCGCCGATTCAGGCATCCTTCGCAGCCCGGTGTTTCAGCACAAGTTCTTGAAATATTTTGACAGCTACTCCCATCCCCACTTTGATTCTATTATTGTCACGATAGATTCGATGCTGAACCTGGTAAGAGGAAAAAATGCGGAAATGTTTCAGTACTGCCTGAATGAATTATTTCTAAAGTATGCCAAAAGTGAAATCATGGGCCATGATGCCATCTATGTCCATCTTGCTGAAAAATATTATCTGGCAGGGCTGGCCTGGTGGGCAAACCCGAGCAGTTTAACGGAATTGAGGGAACGTGTTGAGGGACTCAAGCCAACCTTAATCGGCAGAATTGCACCCAATTTCTTTGTTCAGGATTCGTCCGGAAAGACACAGATGTTCCATGATTTTATCCCAAGAAACAAATACACGGCTCTCGTCTTCTGGAACTCCGACTGTGGGCACTGTCAGCAGGAAATTCCACACTTAAAACAACTCTATACCGATTCCCTGAAAGCAATGGGTGTTCGCATTTTTGCGGTTTCAACAGAACAGACAGACAGCTCTTTCAGGGCGTTCGCAGCAAAAAACTGTTCCCCCGACTGGATTACCTGCGCCGATATGCGCGGGGTGAGTGCCTTCCGGAAAGAATACGATGTGATTACCACGCCAAAATTGTTTTTGATTAACAAGAACTTTAAAATTATTGCAAAAAACATCCCGATAAACAATCTGGTTGATTTCATAAAATTTGAAGACGGACTGCCGGAGTAAGACGAAAAATAATCTTTTTCGTTACCAGATAAGATACAGCAGCAGGGTTGCTGTCATTTGCAGAAAAAAATTATCAAAGCCTCTTGGTGACAAGGCTTCTGTGATGGTACAACAAAAAGCAATCAGAAGTATCAGTGGCCATGAAAATGCACTAATGAAAACAGATCTTATAACAATCGCTGCAACAAACACCGTTGCAATAAAAACGGCCGTGCTGCCTTCCAGGCTTCTGTAAGCAGGCTGCCTGTTAAATGTAAATACCTTGTAACGATGCCTGCCAAATCTTGTACCCACAGGCTCTGCAACCGCATCGGCTAATCCGGTGATGGCATATCCCAACATGGCAAAATGCCCGAAAAGCAGATTAGAGAGTATGCCGCCGCAAAAGGTAGCGATGTACGAAAAAAGGATGTAGTGTGTTCGTTGCGGTGCATCCGTTTCTCTTGCCAATGCTTCATACAGGACAAAACCGTCGCCCTTATAAATTGCCAATCCCAATAGAATGGTGACCGCCCAACCCAAAATGAATACGCCGCCGATTCCAATGGTAAGTTGTAATCCGAAAGCGGAAAAGAAAATCAGGAAATGAAATAATTTCCGGCTGTAACCGGTTTTCCATAAAAGTGCTTTCTTACAAATGCCTGCTGTGAATAAGGATAGAAAACTGTACAACAACGCAACCGGAAACAACCAAAGTATAAGTCGGGGTGCAGGCAAATTATCTGCAAAGAAATAAATCAATCGGCTGAAATCAACGGATGCCGTCATACAGGAATTTTAGTGATTGATGTTACCGTACTCTTTCAGTCCCGTCAACTTCATACTAATCTCCCACAGTCGTTTTGCATTTTCTGAGCTGATGGCCTCCAATGAAGGCACAGTAGGATTTTTTCTGTACCAGTATAAACCTGTCTTTCCTTTTACTTCGGGTGCAGTGGCTAAATAGATGGAAGTCTCGGCACCTTTTTCCGGAGACGTTAAAACGAAACCAAAGTTATCCATTAGAAATTTGAGGACAGGGTTTCCCGTTCTTCCAAAATTGGAGTTGATATTGCCGGGATGCAGGCAATTTACAGTAACATTGGTTGAATTTTTTAACAGCCTCGCGAGTTCCTTATTAAAAAGGATGTTGCACAACTTGGTAAATCCATATTGTATCATCGAATTAAAACTCTTTTCCGCCTGCATATCATCCCATCTCATATTTGTAAACCGGTGTGCCAAAGAGGCGACATTCACAATCCGCCCCTGCTCTGATTTTCTTAATAAATCCAGTAAATAATGCGTTACCAGAAAATACCCAAGGTGATTGGTTGCAAACATCATCTCATAACCATCTTCATTCACCTGCCGCTCGCCAATAATGGCACCTGCATTATTAATCAGCACATCCACCTTATCGTATTTTTTATGAAACTCTAACCCAAAATTCCGGATGGATGCATGTGAACTAAAATCGCAGATATACAAATCACAGTTATTCAGACCAGTTAAGGCATTAATATCATCCTGCACCGCTCTCGCTTTTTTCTCATTACGGCAAACTAAGACGACCTTCGCCCCCATCTTTGCAATTTCTGTTGCTGTTACACGGCCAATTCCGGAATTTCCTCCGGTGATTACCACAACTTTATTTTTCATTTAATCAATTTACTGAGAGCGATTTTGAAATACTTTATATATAAACGGAATACTGACGACATACATAAACAGCAGCCGCAAATATGATACAGATTCAGGTTTGTAAATTTTAAATCCCGTTACAAGGATAACAAGGAGTATGGCTGCAATAGCCAGTCCCTTCATCCACCGGCCTTCATAAAACCCTGTCTGCTGAATAGCATACTGAGGCAACGACATATTTATGTGGGCAATATAGGCTTTTAACTGCTCTCCAAACAACAGGAACGCTTCCGGCTCATCCTGCACAAGCGGAAAAAGTAAAATCGATTTGAGGGGTGATTGCGTTTTAATGGAGATGAACGCCCTGCCATTAGTATCTTCTTCAACAGAAAACAGACGTAAGCTGGAGAATGGAATCTGTTGTATTTTAGGAAAAAAAATGCTGTTAGAAAGTATGGTTATCGTCAGCCCGAACCCGTCATAGTCTAACTGTGCCTTTGTTATTATACCTTTTATGATTATCAGCACACTGGATCCTATTACTATAAAAGTGCCAACAAAAATAAATATTGTCATCAGTGTTTCCGAAAATTCATATTTCTTTAGCCCTGTCATCAACAAAATAAACAGCAGTACCAATACCGTCGGAATAAGGATCATTCCCAGCACCTGCTTTAGTATTTCCGTATATCGAACCTGAATGTACATGAAAGTATGAAAGTATAAAAGTAGTAAATTCCTGTTTCAATTCCTTTTAAAATAAAAGAGCAGCTGGACAGCTGCTCTTTAAAATATACTTTCTGTCCGGTTATGATTCAGCAGGCATATCATTAAACATACCGATGAATTTCAACATCGCACCAAGGTTGCTGATTTTGATTTTACCCATCATTACTGCCATTTGTCTGTTTACTCTTCCCAATTCAGCATCTTCAAAATCCGTTGCCAATGCCGAGATGACACAATCCGGCTCGCCGGATAAACCATCTGTTACCGTGCATTGTCCTTCTGCTACGTTTACTGTAAATTCTCCGCCTGTTTCACCTTCCAATTGAAAATGAAAAACACCGCTTTGTCCCGCAGCTTCTTCCACTTTCAATCTTCCCGGTAATGCTAATACAATCTCTTTTGCTGTCATTTTTATTCTTTTTGTTGGTTAAAAATTGATTTCTAACCCAAATGTAAAATATTTTTTTTGAATAAACAAAATTTTACCAAACGTTCGTTTGTTAATATTCCACAAGTTACTGAAAAACTATTAATTACGAACTATTAACATAAATTTTACATGAAATATTTTACCAAACGTTTAGTCAAATAGAAAGAAATTGCGTAAACTTGTTTATCTGTTTAAACCATAAATCCATTCATCCAAACTTAGACAATAATGAGTGTCATAAAATCTAAAGTCAATACCAATTCAGCCGCTTACAAAGAGAATTATCAGAAGATGCTGGTGAAGATTGAAGAGTTGAATAAGCACCTAAAACAATCCTTGTATCAGGGAGAAGAAAAACATCTTGCTAAGGCAAAATCTCAAGGCAAATTTCTGGCACGCGAACGCATAGAACTCGTACTCGATCAGGACTCCCCTTTTTTAGAACTTTTGCCATTGGCTGGATTGGGTGTTAAAGGTGGTTTTGGAACAGGCGGTACCATGGTAGCCGGCATTGGGTTCGTTTCAGGCAAAATGTGTCTGATTACAGCCAATGTGGGCACCAATAAAGGCGGTGCCATTGATATCGCTACCTTGAAAAAAGCCTTGCGCATCAACGAAATCGGGAATGAGAACAACCTGCCATCCATCAACCTCGTGGAAAGTGCGGGTGCCAACTTACCCGATCAGGCGCAGGTATTCAATTTAGGTGGCAATAATTTTAAAGAAATCACCCGCCGTTCTAAGAAAGGCATTCCAACCATTTCTATTGTATTTGGCAATTCCACTGCCGGCGGTGCCTATATTCCGGGCATGTCCGATTATACCATCTTCATTAAAGGAAAAGCAAAAGTATTTTTAGCAGGACCTCCACTGGTAAAAATGGCAACCAATGAAATTGTAGACGATGAAACCTTAGGCGGCGCAGAAATGCACTCCAAAATTTCAGGTGTATCCGATTACCTGGCACAGGACGAACTCGACGGCATCCGAATTGCACGTGAACTAATGGCAAATCTGGATGTAAAACATGACACAAAAAACACAGGCGTTTACAAAGAACCTAACTATTCCATTGACGAGTTACTTGGCATTGTTTCAGTAGATACAAAAGTGCCGTTTGATTGCCGTGAAGTGATTGCCCGTTTAGTAGATGGCTCTGAGTTTCATGAATTCAAGAAAGAATACGGCACTACCTTAATCTGTGGCTATGCCAAAATACACGGTTATCCGATTGCTATTATAGGTAATAATGGTGTGCTCTTTAATGACTCCTCTAACAAAGGCGCACATTTTATCCAGTTGTGCAACATGAACAACACACCTATTTTATTCCTGCAAAATATCACCGGATTTATGGTGGGTAAAGAATACGAACAAAACGGAATGATCAAAGACGGAGCGAAAATGATAAACGCTGTCTCCAACTCTGAAGTGCCGATGTTCACCCTGATGATGGGTGCTTCTTACGGTGCGGGCAACTATGCGATGTGCGGCCGCGCCTACAATCCGCGTTTCCTGTTCTCCTACCCGAACAGCATGATTGCAGTCATGGGTTCTGAACAATTGGCCGGTGTGATGCAGATGGTGAGCCGTGAAGCCGCCATCAAAAGCGGACAGCAATTCGATGAAGCGCAGGCAGCGCAGATGAAAGAATTCATGAAAGCGGAAATTGAAAAACAAAGCAATGCATTCTTCGCTACCGGTCAGCTCTGGGATGACGGCATCATCGACCCGAGAGATACTCGTCATGTGTTCGGACTGGTCTTAGCCTTAACCTATATGAATGAAGTGAAAGGCACGAATGCCTGGGGAGTTTACCGCATGTAATTACGATTTCAGATTTATGAATTAAGATTTAAACAGCAGCATGAATTCGACTGAATTAAAAGATAGAACTAAGAAATTTGCAGTGAATACTATAAAATTCACAGATGGAATTAAGCCAACTTATGCAAATGTTGTAATAATTAAACAAGTTATTAGATCGGCAACTTCTGTTGGTGCAAATTACAGGGCTGCATTACGCGGAAAATCTAATCCTGATTTCGTAAACAAAATAAATATTATTCAAGAAGAAGCTGATGAATCAATTTATTGGTTTGAACTATTAGAAGAAACAAATACACAATTAAAAGGAATTGATGAATTGATAAAGGAAGCTAATGAATTAACTGCAATATTTTCTGCAATTCTAAAAACACTTAAATTTAAAAATAACAAAAAATAATTTGAATTCTGAATTCATAAATCATGAGTAAAACAAATCTGAATTCTGAAATCATAAATCATAAATATGAGTAAAATAACCAAACTACTAGTAGCGAACCGCGGTGAAATTGCGGTGCGTATATTCAAAAGCTGCAAAGAAATGGGCATCGCCACCGTGGCTGTTTTTTCAGATGCAGATGAACATGCGCTATTTGTAAAGCTGGCAGATGAAGCGGTGCGCATTGGCGGCAAACAACCTGCCGAGTCGTATTTGGTCATGGATAAAATCATCGATGCTGCGAAACGAACCTGTGCCAATGCCATCCATCCGGGCTATGGTTTCTTATCTGAACGCACGGAATTTGCCAAACGCTGCAACGACGAAGGCATCATCTGGGTCGGACCGCATCCGCAGGCGATTGAAGTGATGGGCTCCAAAATCGGCGCCAAGAAAATCATGCAGTCGCACAATGTGCCTACCATTCCGGGTTATCAGGGCGACGACCAGAGCGAAGCCACTATTAAAGCAAAAGCCATAGAAATCGGATTTCCCGTGTTGCTGAAAGCCAGTGCAGGCGGCGGCGGAAAAGGGATGCGTATCGTGCGTCAGGAAAGCGAACTCGACAAAGCCATCAACGAAGCAAAATCAGAGGCCTTATCCGGTTTTGGTGATGATACCTTATTGATTGAAAAATATTTCGACACGTCACGCCATGTGGAGTTTCAGATTTTCGGTGATAAACACGGCAACGCGATTCATTTATTTGAACGCGAGTGCAGCATTCAGCGCCGGTATCAGAAAGTGGTGGAAGAAAGTCCTTCACCGTTTATCACGGAAGAAACGCGACAAAAAATGGGCGATGCTGCAGTTGCGGCGTGCAAAGCCATCCAATACGACAATGCCGGAACCGTAGAGTTTATTGTAGCTCCCGACCAGTCCTTCTATTTCCTGGAAGTCAATACACGCTTACAGGTGGAACATCCAATTACGGAAGAAGTGACCGGTTTGGATTTGGTGCGTCTGCAAATTGAAGTAGCTGCGGGCAACTCTATTCCGTTCAAACAGGAAGACGTACAACAATGCGGACATTCCATTGAAGTGCGTTTTTATGCGGAAGATCCGGCCAATAATTTCATGCCGGTGAATGGGAAAATCCTGGACTGGATTCCAGCTAATTCAGAAGGTTTGCGTTATGATACGGGTATTGAAAGCGGCTCTGAAATTTCCACGTACTACGACCCTATGATTGCTAAAGTAATTGGTTCGGGTAAAAACAGAAACGAAGCCATCAATCGTTTAAAGAAATGCTTACAGGAAACGGTTTGTACAGGTTTCACTACCAATAAAAACTTCCTGATTGCCATTTTAGAGAATGAACATTTTCAGAAAGGCGAATTTGACACCCACTTTTTAGATAAGGTATTCAAATACGAAGGAGAAAAATATCCGCAGGAAACGCTGGATATCCTGACCTGTGCATTGATTCACTATAGATTCCTGCAACGTCAGCAGGAACGAACCGTGGCACAAGGTGTTCCGGCAGGCTGGAGAAACAATGCGTATCAGCCTCAAAAGGAAACCTACTCCTTCCACGGATTTGAATTCCCGATTACATATATCAGCAACAACAACGAACTGCAGATTTCTTTTGCCGATAAAGAATTTACATCTATTTATCATAACGCAAATGAGCGCCGTCATTCCGAGCCGCCAACTGGCGGATCGGAATCTCATCCTGTTTGGCACACCCTCGAAATAAACGGCATCCGTCGTAACTTCTTCATTTCCAAAAACGGACATCAGTACTTCATACAGTCCGCGCAACTCGGACAAATCGTATTGAATATCGTGGACCGTTTCCCGAATCCGAATGAGGAAGTCGTGAAAGGCGGTTACATCGCTCCTATGCCGGGTGAAATCACATTAGTATTGGTAAAACCGGGCGATGCGGTAAAATCAGGCGATGCCTTATTGAAAATGATTTCTATGAAAATGGAAAGCACCATAGAAGCCCATACCGACGGCGAAGTGGAAGAAGTATATGTAACGGATAAACAGTTTTTGGAAGCGGGAACGTTGTTGTTGAAGATGAAGGAAGAGTAATGTAAAAATGTAACAATGTAGCAATGAAATAATGGAATAATGCAAGAAGAAAAAAATAAAATATCTTTAAACGACAAAATTGTAAATTTTGTTTCTAATAATATCGTTTGGGTATTTCTAGGATTTATTGTTATTGTAATCATTCTTCCAAGATTATTTATAAAAGACTCTCCTTTAGGAATTTTTAATGGCTTAAAAGCAAATGAAATAGGTGATGCAATTGGAGGAATGACAGCACCTATTATTGGCTTATTTTCATCATTCTTAGTTTATATTGCATTTAGAGAACAAGTAATTGCAAATAGAATGTTAAAAGAACAAAACATACATAATACAATAGACAGACACTTAAAAATAATAGAAAACATAAGACACGACATCCAATCTTTTAAAATAAATATAAATCCATCTGTTTATAACAAAGCCACTTACTTAAGAGGGATTGAATCAATTGAACATATATTCACTCTACTCAATCCAGGTGGCTTTATGAAAGCAGATATTTATCTAAGAAAACACTATGAAGATATTATTCGAACTTATTTACTTTCATTAAGAATAATTCAGGACATTAAGGAACTAGACTCAAACATAAACGAAAAGATATTACTCTTAAATAAACTAACATTCTTAAAAACGAACAACCTTTCTGAAATTGAAATTATACAAAATTTCAAAAAAGGTACTTTTGGAGAAGATGAATATAAACTAAAAGTTTTCATCAAAGACAACTTACTTAAAATTTTAAATGAATTCAATGACGAATACAATAAAACATACAATTTATATATAACAAAACTTATCAACCCATTACCTAAAATAAATTAAAAAGACATAACCCATGCTATACACACAACAAGACATCAGTAATTTCTCCGAACAATCTTTCGCGTATCTGATTGTGGAAGAAAAGGACAATGTGCTCAGCATCACGCTCAATCGTCCGGATAAACGCAATGCCTTTCATATGCCATTGGCGAATGAATTGGCTTATGCCCTCGCCTACGCGCATTACAACAATGCCATCTGGGCGGTCGTGCTGAAAGCCAACGGACCGACGTTTTGTGCTGGTGCGGATTTAAAGGCCTTCGGCGGAGCGGATACCACCGAAAAGCCATCCACGATTCCCATGCCTAAAGATATGGTAAAACTGGGCGATGAATTCAACGGTCTGCACAAGCCCTGCATCGCACAGGTACATGCAGATGTGTACGCCGGCGGCTTCCTGATGATTGGCGGTGCTACACATGTCGTCGCTGTGGAAGAGGCGAAATTCGGCTTGCCTGAAGTGAAACGCGGTATTTTCCCGTTTCAGGTCATGGCTACGTTGGAACCCTTAATGTCCGCACGGCAATTGCTGGATTTATGTCTGCGCGCCAAAACACTGACGGCTCAGGAAGCAAAAGAAATTGGTCTGGTTTCTGCCGTGGTGAAAGCAGATGAATTGGAAGTTACGGTACAACAACTCGTGGAAGACATAAAAGAACAATCACCTACGGCAATACGCTTGGGGTTGAAAGCCTTTCATGAAATGAAATCCCTGAAAGCAGATGAGAAACACAAATACCTGCACGCCATGCTGATGCAATGCCTGAGCAGCAAAGATGCAGCGGAAGGATTGGCTGCGTTTAAGGAAAAAAGAAAAGCGAGTTGGACTGGAAATTAATCAATTAGAAGATGTACCAATGTACCGATTAAGTTCATTGTTACATCGTTACATCGTTAAATTAGTACATTATGAAGACAATCAGAATAGCAGGCGCACAGGGTTTCTACGGAGACTCTCCTTTAGGCGCCATACAGATAGCCATGCAGGGAGAAGCGGATTACCTGATGCACGATGCATTGGCGGAACTGACACTTTCCATCCTGCAGAAAGACAAAATCAAGGACCCAACCATGGGTTATGCGCGCGACATAGAAGTGCATGCGAGAACCTTGTATCCGATTGCTTTTTCAAAAGGCATCAAAATCGTGACCAACAGCGGCGGTCTCAATCCGGAAAGCGCCGCACAGAAAGTGAAAGCGATTCTGGAAAAGTCAGGCATCAAAGGCATTAAGATTGCCACCATCACCGGCGACGACTGCGTCACCCGTTTGGATGAATTTAAGGAGAAAGGCTTATTGCTGGAAAATCTGGATTCGAATGAGCCCTATCCTGCAAAATATCCCGTTACCCATGCGAATGTATACACCGGCGCGCAAGCCGTGAAAGACGCCCTGGATCAGGGTGCGAATTTAATCCTTGCCGGCCGTGTAGCGGATCCGTGTTTAGCACTCGGCATCATGGCGCACGAATATGGCTGGAAGATTGACGATGCTTCCACGCAGGAAGACTGGGACCGACTGGCATTCGGGATTACTATCGGACATATTTTAGAATGCGGCGGACAAGCCAGCGGCGGCAACGCCTACTCCGAATGGCCTATGAATTATAGTGTTTCCGACTTAGGCTATCCGATTGCACATGTCAACGAAGATTGTACGGCCATTTTAACCAAAGCGCAGCATACCGGTGGAAAAGTTTCCAGAAATACGATTCGTGAGCAGCTTGTATATGAAATTCACGACCCGACGAATTATATCACACCGGATGTGGTGGTGGATTTATCCAATATCAAACTGGAAGATGTGGAAGAAAATCGCGTGAGTCTTTCCGGCATCAAAGGTAAACCGCGTCCGGAAAAACTGAAACTTGTGATGGGACAGCACGAAGGATTTGTCACCGAACAATTCTTCTTCTTCTCCTACCCTTTCGCATATGATAAGGTTCAGATGTTCATCAAAGCGGTGAAAGAAACCTGGGCGAAACTGCCGGTGCAAATTCTCGAATCGCGTTTTAATATCATTGGCGTGAATGGCTTGCATGAAGATGCAGTGGATATTCCGGCGGCTGAAGAACTGAATCAGCGCAGTGAACTCGGTTTGCGCATCGCCTTAAAACACAAGGATGACCGCACCGGAAAAACCGCCATTGCAGGTATCACCTGTTTAGGATTGAACGGTCCTCCGGGTGTGATTTCCGTGCCGGGCTGGGGCAACATGAACCGTGCCATGCTGAGCTTATGGCCGACACTCATACCAAGGGAATTGATAAAACAGGAGATTAATTTTATAACTGTATAAATGTAGTAATGTAACGATGTACCAATGAAAAGTAAAACAAAAGAGAATATCATCCTTAAGCTAACTTTTGAATTTTCATTAGCAATCATTGAATTTGCAGAAACATTAGAATCAAATCGAAGATTTGTAATTGCAAATCAGATTTTAAAATCTGGAACTTCTATTGGTGCAAATGTCAGAGAAGCTCAAAATGCAGAAAGCAAGGCTGACTTTATACATAAGATTAAAATAGCGATCAAAGAAGTGGAAGAAACAGAATACTGGTTAGAACTCTGTCATTTTTCAAAGAATTATCCGGATACGGATGAATTACAATCAAAATTAAAATCTATCAAATTAATCCTCGCCAAAATTATTACAACATCAAAAAACAAGCAATAAAGTACCATTGTTACATCGGTACATTTTCAAATTGGTAAATTACACATTATGACAACAATCAAACTAATAGACATAGCAAGTGCACGCAGCGGCGACAAAAACAATGTGTGCAATATCGGCGTGATGGCAAAATCCAGAGAAGATTTTGAGACGCTAAAAAAATATTTAACGTGCGACATCGTAAAAGCACATTTCAGAGGACTCATCAAAGGAAAAGTGGAACGCTTTGAATGGGACGCGCTGGAAAGTTTAAACTTTGTCTGCCACGAAGCCTTAGACGGCGGTGCTTCCAGAAGTTTGCGGATGGATACGTTGGGTAAAAATTTCAGCAGCCATCTGCTAAGATTAGAATTAAATATTAGCGAATAAACAAACGTCATTGCAAGGAACGCCCGCCTGACTGGACGGACAGGGAGCAATCTCATGAATAATAACAGATTGCTTCACTGCGTTCGCAATGACGATAAAAAAGATAATCATGACAAATTTAGAATCATACTACATCACGGAAGAACATGAATTGTTCCGTAAAACCCTGCGCGATTTTTTAGACAAGGAAGTCGTGCCTTTTGTTGACCAATGGGAAGAAGATCAGCGTTTACCGAAAGAACTTTTTAAGAAGTTCGGTGATATGGGCTTTTTCGGCATGACACAAGAAGAAAAATATGGCGGCTCAAATCTTGATTTTTGGTACGATGTCATTTTCATTGAAGAAGTGTCCAAGTCGAACTCCGGTGGTTTTGGCGCCAGCATTTCCGCACATCCCTATTTGTCGCTGTCGCACTTAAAACACGAGGCCAGCGATTACCTGAAAGAAAAATACCTTCCAAAAGCGATTGCCGGTGAATATGTCGGCGCACTCGCCATCACCGAGCCGCATGCAGGCAGTGATGTTGCAGGGATTAAAACAACAGCGGTACGACAAGGCGACAAATACATCATCAACGGCAGTAAAGTGTTTATAACCAACGGCGTTTTCTGTGATTATATGATTGTCGCCTGTAAAACCGCATCTACCGGATCTGGCGGTATTTCCATGATATTAGTGGAAGGCAATTCCAAAGGACTTTCGCGAAATAACCTGAAAAAATTAGGCTGGAAAGCCAGTGACACGGCAGAGATTGCCTTTGATAATGTGGAAGTGCCCGTAGAAAATCTGTTAGGCGAAGAAAACAAAGGCTTCTACTATATCATGCAGCGTTTTGAACTGGAGCGACTGACGCTCGCCTTAGGAGCACTCGCCTCTTCCGAATGGGCAATGGAATATACCATGCAATACATGAACGAACGCAGAGCCTTCGGTAGAACCATAAATAAATTCCAGGTACTTCGCCACAAAATGGCACAGCTGACAGCGGAAATTGAAAGTGTCAAAACCTTCACCTACCACGTTTGCGAAATGCATGCAGATAAAAACTACTGCGTGAAAGAAGCCTCCATGGCAAAATACCTCGCGACAGAATTATCCGATAAAGTGGCCTATCAGTGTCTGCAGATGTTTGGCGGTTACGGGTATATGGAAGAATACAAGATGGCGCGTTTCTTCCGCGACTCCCGTTTAGGCACGATTGGCGGAGGTTCGTCGGAAATTATGCTGGAGATTATCAGCAAAATGGTGATTGATGATGTGTCGTATGGCAATCAGTCCGCAGTCAGCAGTCCGCAGACAAAAGATTTGACTATTGATGAATTATTTGCAACGTTGCCATCCAGATTAAAAAAAGAAAAAGCGAATGGTGTTGAATTGAATGTATTGTTTGAGTTTGAGAATAATTTAAATTACCTGATTGAAATAAAAAATCAGGAAGTGTTACAGTCCACGGTTGACCGTCGACCGTCGACCGTCGACCTCACAATCACAACAACAACCGAAACCTACATCGGAGTGGAAACCGGCAAACTCAATCCGCAGGAAGCGTTTATGTCAGGTAAAATTCAAGTCAGTGATTTGGGCAAGCTGATGCAGTTTGGTGGGCTGTTCAAAAAAATTACCAATTAACGTCATTGCGATCGCAGAGAAGCAATCTCAATAAAATAAGATTACTTCGTACCTCGCAATGACAACAAGAAAGAATATACAAAATTAAAATCAATAAAAATGTCAACAGCACTATCTTATTACTTTAACGAAGAACACGAATCCTTCAGGAAAACGATTCGTCAGTTTCTGGAAGCAGAAGCCATTCCAAATATTGACCAGTGGGAACTGGACGGAAAAATACCGCGCGAATTCTGGAAGAAATTCGGTGAAATGGGTTACTTCGGCCTATGCTATCCGGAGCAGTATGGCGGCAGCAACCTGGATTTTTTCTACAATGTGGTCATGCTCGAAGAAATCTCTAAGATATTCTCCGGTGGCTTTGCCATTACGGCAGCCGTACAGGTTTTTATGAGCACGCCTTACATTATGCATCACGGCAGCGAATACCTAAAAGAAAACTATCTAAAGCCTGCTATTGAAGGCTCTAAAATCGGCTGCATAGGAATTACCGAACCCGGCGCCGGCAGCGACGCAGCCAACATTCAGATGCGTGCCAGAAAGGAAGGTGATTATTATATTCTGAACGGTTCCAAAACATTTATCACAAATGGGATTTACGGACACTTCGTTATCCTGGTTTGCAAAACCAATCCCGAAGCGGGAGCGGCTGGGGTGAGCTTACTGGTGGTGGATTTAAACAGTGAAGGCATCGCAAAAAACAAGCTTAAAAAACTTGGCTGGTATTCATCCGACACTGCCGAACTTCATTTCGACAATGTCAAAGTGCCGGCAAAAAATTTATTGGGTGAAGAAGGAAAAGGCTTTTACTATTTAATGGGTGGCCTGCAGTTGGAGCGCTTAGCAGGTTCCATCATGGGCTATGCCGGTTGTGAAGCCATCCTGCAATACGGACTGGAATATATGAGCCAGCGCAGTGCTTTTGGCCGCACCATCAATAAATTCCAGGTACTGCGCCATCGTGTAGCACAGATGTCCGCAGAAATTGAATCGGTAAAATTTTTCATATTACATATCTGCAGAATGAACGCCGAGGGCAAATATGCCGTAAAAGAAAGTTCTATGGCGAAACTGCTTGCTACCGAATTAGCGGATAAATGCACCTACCAGGTATTGCAGTTTTTAGGTGGCTATGGTTATATGGAGGAATATAAGGCGGCACGTGCGTTCCGGGATGCCCGTATCGGCACTATTGGCGGCGGGTCATCGGAAATCATGCGGGAAATCATTGCTAAAATGGTGATTGACGACGTGAACTATGAAAGGGCTTCATCTGCCGGTAATAATGGAGAAAAACCATCATTGAACACCGTAGCAGACATTTTTGCCACACTTCCGTCCCGCTTCAAAGCGGAAAAAGCAGCCGGTAAAAACCTGAATATACATTTTCAGTTCACCAATGATGCCTTTACAGTATCGATTGCTGATGGAAAACTGGAGGTAGAGAAAGGTCTGCACGGCGATGCCAATTGCCTGGTCGAAACGGATGACAAAACCTACATCAACGTCGAAACAGGCAAAATCAATCCGCAGGAAGCCTTTATGA
The DNA here is from genome assembly GCA_016719635.1 of Sphingobacteriales bacterium. Classification (NCBI taxonomy): domain Bacteria; kingdom Pseudomonadati; phylum Bacteroidota; class Sphingobacteriia; order Sphingobacteriales; species Sphingobacteriales bacterium. Next base: position 710,468 of record JADJYT010000001.1, read on the forward strand.
CAGGAAAGATCAAAGTGTCAGACCTGATGCAGATGATGGCCTTTGGCGGACTCTTTAAAAAGTTATAGAATTGTAAATAACAGACAGATTATACCTGTAAAGCCCTCCAAAAAACCGGAGGGCTTTTGTTTTTAAGCGGATTTGGTCGTATATTTGATAGAACTACAGAAAATCAAGGGGATGAGATTTTTATTTATTTGGGGGATACTTCTCAGTATCAGTCTTACTATCAGTGCACAGAAAACCGGCAAAAACATCGGTGGCATCGGAGGTATGGCCATTTTTGACTCCATTGCCAAACGGCCCATCATCAAATCCCTGGAAATAAACAGCTATATCAATGCCCATTCCCTGAAACCGGGAGATTTAATCTTAGAAATTGATAAGATCTCTGTTCACCAAATGACCTACGGGGAAGTGCTGCGCCTGGTGCAGGGTGAAGTGGGTACACCCATGAGTTTGAAAGTCCTGCGCTATAACGGTATTGAAAAATACTATGAAATCAATCGTATCCGTGTCACGCTGGATATGAACCCTACCTGGTGGCAGGTGCCGGATTACCGCTACTATGGATTTCTGGATGGCATTCATTATACCATTAGCCAGTTGAAACTAAACGGAAAATATGCCACTGATACCGCTGCCAAAATAGTCGACGACAAAAATAAAGTGTACTGTACTTACAATATTCGCGGGGCTTATGAATCTGTTTATTTCAGGAATCCTACCGGTAAAGTGACCTGGAACTGCAGTTTCGTGAAAACAGATGATAAAGCCAAGGCGGATGGTATGTATAATTATTTAGTCATACAACTCCGGAATTTCAATTTAAAGAATGCTATGCTTACAAAAACGGAAAACCTGCAACCTGAATCCAAACTATATGCCATTAAACCGAAAGAGGTTTCTGATTTGGCTTTGTCCAACCTGAATATCAATGTTAAACTGAAGAAAGAATTCGACAAAGACGAGAACAAAGATCTCTGGAAAGTAGAAGTGGAAGTTAAAATTTAAGCGCTAACAGATACTCCTTACTGCGGCTTCCAAGATTAAATAAAACATCCAGCACCGATAAATCATTTTGAAATGCAAACCTGTCGCTGAATACCTGCGGATATTCCGGAAAATGATGTGCAGTCGGCTTGGATGGCAGCAGGTAAGACCTGAAATCTGCTCCCTCAAAATTTGCTGCGGTATAATATTTGTCGGAAAAGGCAATATCCATTTCTGTCTTCAATATTCCGTTTATAGCCCGCAGCAGTTGAAAATTATACTCCGTCAGAAATTCAAATCCATCTTCATAGAAACGACGGAAAGCATCTTCATAAAACTCAAAAAACGGAGAACGCCGGTAGCAGGATGTCAGGCTTTGCCAATGCAACTTCTGCCAGTTCTCCTTATAGGATATTCGCACATCTTTCATCTCCGCATGCTGATGTTTTCCGTGCTCCAACGGAATGGATAACCTCAGTAATCCGTTCGCGCCTAAGATATGAGTGCGGTTGCGGTAGCTTCTCTTGACAAGATGCTCGTGCCGGTCGACAATAATCTTTTCCGACTGCAATAAAATACTCCAATAGGTGCAGCTGCCTGCGTACTGAGATTCTATCAAGACCTGTTTCATGCGGCAAAGATATTATTTTACATCCCAAATAGATGCATCTAAAGTTTTTCAGGTATCCGAACCTGATTAAAAATGCCTAATTTCACACTATGCGAAAAATCCTTACCAAAATTGGATTATGCTATGCCAGGCTGCTCTCCTATTTGCCCTTGGATTTTTTATTTACGCTGTCTGATGTTATCTATTTCCTCTTCAACCGGATATATACCTATCGCAAAACCGTGATTGACTTAAATCTGATCAATGCATTTCCGCATCAACGCAGCGAAGCATTGTGGTTCATTCGCAGCAATTATTACCGCCACCTGGCAGATTTATTGGTCGAAACCATCAAAAGTATCACCATTTCAAAAGATGAACTTAAAAGACGTATTCAGCTGCACCACGAAAGCTATGCCCTGCTCCGTAAATACGAACAGCGCCAACAGCATATTTTTGTGGTGTTAGGGCATTACGGTAACTGGGAATGGGCTTCGTTGCTTGCAGGATTGGAAACCAAATTACCATCTTATGCTCTCTATTCTCCGCCGGGTAACAAAACCTTTGAACATTTTCTGCTCAAAAACCGCTCCCGATTCGGCTGTCAGCTGGTGGCCATGAACCAGTTGAAGACACTCTATTCTCACTTACAAAAAAGTCCTTCCTTAGTGGCATTTGTCGCAGACCAAACCCCCGTTGATACGGATAATGCCTACTGGACCAAATTCATGAGCCTGCAGACACCTTTCTTCAAAGGGTTCGACACGCTGGCACAACGGACAGATGCCATTGTATTATATGCTTCCATTCAGAAGCTGAACCGCGGGTATTACGAACTGCATTTCAATACCATTACCGAACATGCCCAGACAGAAGCAGAAAATATCATTGTAGAAAAGTATGCCCGCTTTTTGGAAAAGGATATTGAAAGCAAACCCGAATACTGGCTTTGGAGCCACAGGAGATGGAAAAGAGCCGGCATTCAGTATTAGCCAATTGTCATTCATAAAAATTCGTGTATCTTCGTGCATTCAAAGTTGATATGCACCCAAAAGTCTCAGTAGTCATATTAAATTACAACGGCAAAAGCTGGGTTGAAAAATTTTTACCCAATGTCATCGCACATACAACTTATCCAAATTCAGAAATCATTATTGCAGACAATGCCTCTACGGATGACTCTGTGGCATTCATGCAGCAGCATTATCCAGCTATACGGCTGATTCAAAACCATACCAATACCGGCTATGCCGGCGGCTATAACGAGGCTTTGAAACAGGTTAATAGTGATTATTACGTGCTTCTGAATTCCGATGTTGAAGTAACTGCCTGCTGGATTGAACACGTCATGGATTTTATGATGAAAGATAATACCATGGCAGCCTGTCAGCCAAAAATCCTTTCCTACTACGAAAAATCAAAATTTGAATATGCCGGCGCTGCCGGAGGATTCATTGACAAATACGGTTATCCATTTTGCAGAGGCAGAATCTTTAATTCGAGTGAGCCTGATAATGGTCAGTACAATCAGAGTGGAGAAGTGTTTTGGGCAAGCGGAGCCTGTCTTTTTATCCGAGCCGATTTGTATCACAGCACCGGCGGACTCGATGAGGATTTTTTTGCCCACATGGAAGAAATTGATTTATGCTGGCGGTTGAAAAACCTGGGATACAAAATCGGGTACTGTGCGGAGAGTGTGGTTTACCACGTTGGAGGGGGAACGCTGCATAAATCCAACCCACGAAAAACATTCTTAAATTTCAGGAACAGCCGGTCGCTGCTGCATAAGAACCTAACTAAAAAGTTACTGAAAAACGTCAATTTTATCAGAAATATACTGGACCGGATTGCCTGGCTGAAAATAAAGATAACGGACACACAGGAAGATGCAGACGCTGTGATAAACGCTCTCCGAGATTATAGTGCCGCAAATGCATTACTCGATAAGAAAAGGATGAACAATGAGCAATTGGAAAAAGAGATTTCTGTCGGGAGCCCGAATACCACCGGTATTTATAACGGATGCATCGTTTGGGATTATTTTATCTGCAGAATCAAAGCGTATTCGAAATTACCTCTTTCAAAATTTTCAAAACATCCTCAATGAAAGTTTTTATCATCGGTGCATCGGGATTGGTAGGTTCCAACTGCCTTCGCCATTTCAAAGAGAAAGGCTGGGAATCTGTGGGTTCCTATTTTTCATACCAAGCACGCAACACTGTATTTTTTGATACGCTGAACCTAGGCAACCCATCCAACTTTGATGTTTACAGTTTCAAGCCCGATGTCATCGTACATTGCGGCGCACTGACCCACGTGGATTATTGCGAGCAGCACGAAGCGGAAAGTCATGAAAAAACAGTTGCCTCCACACAAAATATGATAAACTTATCCAAAGATCTGAACGCCAAACTGGTATTCATTTCCACGGATTATATTTTTGATGGCATCAACGGTCCGTACGAAGAAAATGCAGAACCACATCCATTATCCGTTTATGGTCGGCATAAACTGGAAGCAGAGCAAGCCGTATTGGCTGCCAATGATGGCAATATCGTACTGCGTATCACCAATGTATACGGCAATGAAGAGCGTGGCAAAAATTTCGTTTCCAGAATCATCGAACAGATCTTTGAACAACAGAAACTGACGCTTCGCCTGCCACTTGACCAGTATGCCACCCCAATCAATGCATATGACATTGCACGCAGTTTATTCCTTTTGCTGGATGACCGTAAGTGCGGCGTATACCACATTGCGAGCACCGATTACATGAACCGCGTACAGTTGGCACTGACCATTCTGAAATATTTTCCTGATGCGAGTTATGAATTGATTCCATTGACGACCGAACAAATCCATGCGCCGGCGGCGCGGCCATTACAGGGCGGGCTGAAGAATCGAAAATTCATGTCGGAATACCCGGATTTCCGCTTCTCCACCGTAGATGATTACGTGAGCGTACGAAGCATTTTGTATGAGGATGAGGAATGAGGATTGGAAATTGGAAAAATCGACCTAGAGGGTATCCTAAACTAAACAACACCTTATTGAATCAACGCTTTGATTTTCACCGCCAACTGGCAGATTGAAATGATATGGAAGAAAATCCACACCATGGTTTCTGTCAAACTCTAAAACACTTCCTCTATCGTACTGTTTTTCCCCTGAAACAGTATCGTATCGCCCGCCTGTTTTTGGAGCAGCACTTTACTCAACGGCGCCTGCGGGGACAGATACCAGACTTTCTTCCCTTCCATCTGAATACCACCTAAGCCAACCGATAGAAAATAATATTGTCCGCCGATGCGTGCCACCGAACCCACGACAAAAGTATCCTGACAGGAATCCACGTTCACCTGCTGCAGGTGCTGCACCTGCTGTCGGGCGGCTTCCAACTGGCGGGCATTCATTTCCTTGTCTAGTTGCGACATAGACCTGGCAGTTTCATACTTATCGCCCACTGAACTTTTCTCTTCATTATTGGCGGCAACCTGCGCCTCCTGCATCGCCCGTTCCGCGGCAGCCATACGTTCCTGCAACAAACGGATACCGCTTGCTTTGAGCAATCGTTTAAAGGCTGTGGTATAAGTTTTTTTCATGAGTCAGTATTCCATACTTTACAACACCCGTATTATCATCGCAATACCAAATACAAACAGACAGATACCTGCTATTTTTTTTACCCAGATGAGTTTGTGCGCCTGCAGTCGTTGTTTCAGGTAATAAGCAAACCGGATTTTTACCAAATCAAACAAGAAGACCATAAGAAGAACAGAAAAGTAAAAACCCAGCTGTTCCGGCAGAGTATAGTCAAATGCTTTGATTGTCGTATGTACGCCTATCCACCAGACCACCACAAACGGATTCAGCAGGTTGATGGTCACGCCTTTCAGAAAGGCGCCGATATAGGTTTTGATATTTTCGATATGCACCGCCTGCATATCAGATTTGGAAAAGAAGGTAAGCGCCCCGAATACCATCAGCACGCAGCCGCCAATCAGTCCGATATAAAATTTATACTGCGTAAAATCAAAACGCTGCATCAATTTATAGAGAAAATAGATCAGAACGACGTCGCTCAGAATCACACCCCACACATAAAAAAGACCGGAGCGCCAGCCTTTTCGGATGGCAAGCTCCATCAGCGCAAAAAAAATCGGGCCAATCAGGAAACTAACGGTAATGCCGGTGAACACACCTTTGAGAACAGCATCCAGCATGCAATGAATTATACTTCGAAGATAACTTCTTCTTTCGGAATACGAACCCTTCTGCCGTAAATACCTTCAGGTTTGGCGGTTCCCACGGAAACAATCATGCAGATTTCAGCACCGCGCGGCAAATCAAGCATCTTTTTTACACGTGCACTGTCAAAGCCTTCCATCGGACAGGAATCGTAGCCTTCCGCTTTCATGCTCAGCATAAAGGTTTGTGCCGCCAATGCTACACTTTTATGAACCACAATGCGCATGTCGGCGGCAGTTACCTGTCGCGGTATCGGCTGAAATGCACCGCCAACGGCGGATACGATTTTCTTGACACTGCCCGTTAAATCTATCGGATCGGAAAAATAAAGCGTAGGGATGATTTTTTTGTAATAATCGATAATCAGTTGCTCTTTCTTACCGATTTTAGATGGAAAATCTTTCATCGCTTCGTTCAGCACAAATTCAGCATGTGCTTTCCACTTATCCTTACGGGTTACAAAGACTATCAGTTCGTTCGCAGTGGAAGCTGCTTTCTGTCCTAAGCAGTATTTTGCGAGTTCTGTTTTTTTGTCTTTTGATTTGACACGGTAAAATTCCCACAGCTGCAAATTGCTGGAATTCGGCGCCAGAACGGCTCTTTCCAAACTACGCTTCACTGCTTCTCCGTCAAACGGGGACTTATCATCATATATTCGGATGGAACGACGGGCATTGACTATATCATCAAATGTTTTAGCTGCTATATTCATAATTAATGTAACAAGAATTAAATTCAAAAGTTTAAAATTAATGAATCAGCAGCACCTTTTCGGTTTTCAGTATTTTATCTTCCTGTGAAATAGTAATGAAATAGATACCTGAAGGGTATTCCGATAAGCTGATACGAAGAGGATTTCTGAAATCGACGGAAGTAAATTCCCGAACAACCTTACCTAAAGCGTTCACTATCCTTACCGAAGCAGAACGCATATCACGGTCTTGCAACGTTACGAAATCATCGGTAACGGTCGGAAAGACTCTGAAAAGATTGGAGGATACAGTTTGTTTCACCGAGGACAACACGGAGGAATCGACAATAGTGTACACCTTGTAGAATAATTCTGTCCAATTAGATGTACTGTGATTCACTATCATAATTTTCAAAGTTGACTTTCCGTTGGTATATTTTTGTGGAATATCAAAATATTCTTCTCTTAATTGGGATGTCGTATTTAATCCCGCATTCAGCCAAACGCCTACAAGACTGTCATCAACATACACTTTTGCCTGCTGGTTTTTGATACTATAATCATAGGTTCTCAGCAAGCGCACACCTTTGTTATCAGGGCGTATCGCCACCTTAAAGACACTACTGTCCGAAATCGCATATCCGTCCTGCGATAACAATGACAGATATGGATCGCCTTCAAAGGAAGCATTTTTACTGATGAAAATTTTAGCATTGGATGCTGCATACTGATGGAGCAGTTCGCTGTTTGTGTTGCCTACATCCAGCGAATCAGTGAGCACACAGGTAGTTGATTGCAGATAGAAAAATGAAAGTGACTGATAATTGCCGAGCTTGTTATTGAAGTCGCCGTGCTCTATCTGAAACCTCAAATGTTTTTCAAAATAAATCGGATCGGTGAGGTGGAAACGATACATGGATTTGTGGTAAAAATCATCCGAGTTGGTGGTACCATTCTGCGCCAGGCTGTATTCATCAAAAAAGAAATAAAAAGTAGAGTTAAAATAATCTTCCGTACCGGTTCCGTAAAACACAGGGCTTCCGGCATCATCCACATAGATACGCTCATCTCCTTCCAGCCAGCAGAAAGCGGTATCGTTGTTCTGATCCGCCTCGATAACCGTTCCTACGTATTTTCCGCTGCCGCTGACATCCGCCACCAGGTAATCCGATTTATCGGAAAACCCTTTGGTTTCTTTTCTTAAAACGGTTTTCAGGTAACCCGTTTCCTTTCTGTCATAGGGATTTGCTGCCGTCAAGACTTTCAGGATGGCGGATGAAACAGGAACTGAACTTTTGTTTTCGAGTTCCATCTTTACATTTTGCCAATACGGCATGGAAAAATAATTGTAAAACCAGCCATTGATATTTCCGCACGGAATGGATCTCATGTAGGTGACGTCGTTCACGCCCGTTGCAAAAAACAATCCCAGCGGTGCACTGATGGAAGGCGTCGTTTCGTTATCGAAATAAATTCTTAAATACACCGAATCCAACAGTTGCCTGTTTTTTTGCTTCACCGGTTTCGGTGCATCGTAGCGGTTATTGATTTCACTGTACAAATTGACCTGTACGTTCGTCACAGAATAAGCATGTGTTGTTTCACTGGAACCTGTTCCCACATCAAATGAATCGGTCAGTATATTGTTGCAGCTGATCCAGTAATATGATTCATTCCAGGGTTCACCGGAACTATATTGTGCCTGAATGGTAATCTGATTTTTCCCCTGGTACAGTGCCTTTGGAATACGGAACGTGTCATTCTTCCAGTATCGGTAGGTCCTGTAGCCCGTATTGCGCCAGGTACCTGCATTCAGGTTGTCTACTTTCATAACTGCATTTTCTGCCAGACTTCTGAAGTTAAAATCCAGGTGGTAGCATTTATTGCTGCGTTTAATCAGTAAAACCGAATCTGCATTACCGTTGATTTGCATTGTAAACTTACTGGTGCCTTTGTGGAAATTACCTTTGTCTTTTATGAAGTCTGAATACATATAATCCAGTTGCGGCAATTGCAGCTGAATGCCTTCAATGACGTTACTCCCTGAATTTGAAAACACCTGTACCGTCTGACTTGGTAAGACAGCAACCACAGAACTGTCTTTGGTGGTTAGTGCAAAATTTGTTTTAGGGTAGGTACCGCTTTTATTAAACTCATTCGTCAGGTAAGAATTATTTTGTGTGGCTGTCCAGCTTTGTACGACTGTATCACGCGGCAGTTGCCGTACACCGAACTGCCCGAATAATGCAGCGGTGTCTATCGTCACAATCAATGACTGCGCAACCGGCATCTGTATATACGACCAGAATCCGCCGCTGGATTCGTAGAGATTCTGTACCAATGGTTTTATAAACGGTGCCGACTGTTGTAAAAATAATTCATTGAAAGTCTTATTGACACGCGGTATGGCTTCTCCGTCAAAATAAAACCGAATACGTGCATCAAAATTCAAGGGAAAGGTAATCATCCAAAGCCGCTCTACTACTGCCGGACCCTGCACCTGACAAATGACATATTCTTTTTTGTTGGTAGCTGTTCCTCCGGGGTTGTTCACTTTTCCCTGCGGAATGACGTCGTAATAATTTTTAAACTCCGGTGAAATGCGGTCGTCGTTTAATCCGGTTCTGTCGTAAGTACTTTGTAAAAATGAAATGGATTTATTTTTCAGCACCGGTAAATCCTGTAGTAACGTCTGCGCATTTAATTGAGAAATAAATGCAGACACCATCAACAAACAGATCAATCTTCTTCTCATATCGGTTCAAATATAAGCTCTGTAGAGCATGAAAATAATACAAATTTTTGTCATTGTAAATAAATTACCCAATATACTCAATACAATCTACTAATAAGCAGTCTATTACAAAACAACCTATACACATCTTTGATTTATGGGTTTCAGCAAAAATCGTATAAAAACAACATAATCAAGCTGAATGAATATAAATTTGAAATTAATGAAAAGAATCCTGATTTTATTAGTTTGTATTTTAACTGTCCTGCAGTCAGTTCTTGCACAACTCAATATTTCCATTTCAACAACACCCTCTACCTGCAGTTCAAATGGTTCGATTATGGTGAATGCTTCTGGAAGCAGCTTTCCTTATTTCTATCAGATAACGTCCAGCAGCAGCGGCATTGTTCGTCCATTGCAAAATGCAAACATCTTTCAAAACTTACCGTCAGGGAATTACTCCGTTCGTGTTTCAGATGCCAATAATACCACAAAAACCACCCCAGCATTGATAAGCGGAAATTATACCCCCCTTTCATTTTCACACACGCAGGTGCAATCCTCCGTCATCATTCAGGCAAACAACGGAAAAGGCCCTTATAAATATGCCTATTCACCGGATGGAGGCTTCACCTATACAACACCCTCCGATTCGAACACTTTCCGATGTATGACAAGCGGTAATTATATATTTCGAGTAACGGACAGTTGTGAAAACTTTTATTCGGAAGCGGTAGCTGTCAATCCGGTTACCGTGAATATGGATTTTTCCTGCATAGAAAATGGAAGCAACAGAAGCATCCGACTGAATTCGATTATAAGCGGCAACGGCGGCTATATTTTCCATGCATATGGCAACGGTTATGATGAGACCAATTCAAACGGCCACTTCAGCAACATCACCAAATGTAATAGAAACATACAGATTGATGTAAAAGACCAATGTTCCTTGTCCAACCGGTTTGAAGTCTGTCCTTTTCCAAATTACACCTATGAGGTCGCCTGTGTCAATTTCAAAAATAATTCCGTTACACTCACCAATATCAGCGGAGGAAACAATATTCCCTTTGTGTTTACTGCAAATGGCAGCACCGGTAATTCAGCGTTCATTCAAAACATACCTAACACACAAGATTCCATAGTTGTCGGTATCACAGATAGCTGCGATTTAAGCAGTACCGTTAAAATCAATAAGATGAAAATCTTAAAACAACCCACCGTAAATTGTCCTGACGGCGGAATGATTGTAAATACATTCATTCCCTTCAATGGTACAGGAAGATCATTTCCTCCCACCAGATTCCAGTCTATTTCCGGTCCGACTTCATTCGACGAAACAGACAGCATCTCTACGGACACCACACAGGTATCCTTTTATCAGCTGGTGACAGGCAGTTATAAATATAAAATAACCAATGCCTGCGGCGATGAAGTCATAGACTCATTTTCGTATTCAAAACAATGTTATTCGGCGCTCAATCTATATAAATATCAAAGCTGCAATGGTTTAAGATTCCGACTGGAAAAAGATTGCGCCACCGATACGACCGCGCTCTATACGCTGAAAGATATGAATGGTAGGATTGTCGCACAAAACAGGAATGGGATCTTCAGCAGTATTGACAACGACAGTTGTTATAAGATGGAAGTACGTGAATTGGTTTGCGACACCATACTCACTGACTATGTGCATCCGGTAGGATTGCAATTAGGTATGTTTCAAAATTCCTGTAATGAATTATCCCTTAGGGTAAGTTTATATGATAAAAAAAACTGTGGTACGGCATCTACACCCAGATTTGCCGATGATATGGAATATATTTTGTGTGACTCAACGCTCAATATCCTGATGACCAACAACACCGGACTCATAAATTCCATACCTGCGGATACCTATTGGATATATGCCAGAGGATTGAGCTGCAACAGTGACACGGTAAGATATCTAAAAACCGGAGGGTTCAGTGATACTGTTCGATTTTGCCTTACACCATCTTTAAAACTCGTGAATAGCAAATGTACATTCGCCTGGAAAGTAAAACTGCTGAATAACCGGAGTAATATAAATTTCAGTCTTGTCGGCAATGGTACCATACGACAAAGTTCAACAGGATTCAGCGGTGTAGATACGGGTCATTATGTACTCAAAGACGGATGCAATGAACAGCCGTTATTCCTGCCGGATTACTATCATTTTCGAAGTTCTGTGAATCCGGGGTGCCCTAGCAATGCTTCCATAACGGCTGGCTATGATATCGACTCATTATATATCGACAGCCTGAGCAGAAAATATTTTTTCGAATTGTGTGATTTACCGGAAATCGATTACAACATCAGGGAGCTGGACACCGGTAATCCGCTGGTTTATAGTTATTCCGGCTTGTTTAACAATCTAAAGACAGGCACCTATCATGTCGTATATTATAAAGGGGATGAATTCTGCAGCCACGGCAGGGATACCCTCTTTACGTCATTCTATGCAAGGCCTGCTTTGTCCGCCACGTACGGATTAATTTGCAACAACAACAGGGCGAGTGTGAAAGCAATGATAACAGGCGGCACTCCGCCATACTCCTATGAAGTACTGAACAGCACCATTCGTCCCATTACTACGAATTCAAATTTTGTACTCTATGACAGTATGCCATTGGGTACAGCACAATTCAGGGTAAGCGATGCCTGCGGAATCAGCACGGATTATTCCACGGAAGTATTAAATGTTGATTTTGAACCTACCTACCGGAAAAAGTGTAACGGCCAGGTACAGTTAATTGCACCGGACATTTTCAATGCAACCTACATATGGACCAACAAACATGGTGACACCATAGGGCATACGCCCGGCATTTATGCCTATCCTTCAGGTGATGATACGTTTCATGTCAGTATCAAATACCTGAATTGCACATTCCATAAGAACATTTATGTTACTGATATCTCAGGAAGTACGATTCGTGCAAATGCAGGTATGGATATCGCAATTGATACCACGGTCATTTTTTTACATGCCAACACTGCCGGTGCCAATACTACTGGAACATGGAGACAAGTCCATCCAAGTTCAGGCAACACCTATTTTTACAATATCCACGATGCCAATACAAAAATCAGTGTAGCTATATTTCCGGGACAATATACGTATGTCTGGACATTGAACGATACGGCCAACGGTTGTATTTCGGAAGACACGGTGGTGGTCAGTTTTGTGAGGTGTCCGGGAATAAAACCTGTACTCTACAGCAAACAGACAGTTCTATCTTCCTGCACAAACAATGCACAAATAACCATAGCTATTTCACAGAGTTCCACGCCTGTTCATTTTATATGGAATACCGGAGACACAAGCTCCATTCTTAAAAACCTGTCTAACGGGATTTATACAGTAAGGATATTTGATGAAACCAATTGTACCGAAGATGCCTTAGACACCATCTACATAAATGGCAGTCAATCCAGTTTTTCAACCTTTGCACGTACAATATGTGACGGAGACAGCATTACCATCAACAACAAAAAATATTTTACAGGAGGCATCTATACGGATACACTACAGAACAGTGTCGGGTGTGACAGTATCTTAACAGTTCGGATCAGTTTGCTGAACAATAGCAGCCGGCACGATACCGTTTATCTCTGTGAAGAAAATTCATACGTACTTCCCGATGGACAGGTGATAACACGGTCAGGAAATTATATGGTCAAACTAACAAATTTGGTGGGATGCGACAGTCTGCTTCATTATCATATTCGATTCAATGCTGCCAGTCAAAAAATAACAGACACCGCAATATGCGCGGGATTGAGTTATACATTGCCAAACGGAAATACGACACAACAATCCGGTATATACAATGATACTTTTCACAACGTCTACGGATGTGATAGTATAATTATTACAAAACTGAGAGTCAAAGATGCGCTAACAAAAGTAAATCTGGGCGAGAATACCCTGATTTGCGATGGTGACACGTATACCATCAGCCTGAACTATCCAAGTAACGTTCGATTTATTTGGCTGGATAACAGCACCCTTCCTTCATTTTCAATAAATGCCGCCGGGATTTACGCTGTTAGGGTTTTTGACGAATGCACCGTCACCACGGATACCATTTCCATAGGAATAAAAGACTGCAGTTGTAACTTTTATATTCCATCTGCATTTTCACCTAATGACGACGGATACAACGATATTTTCAAGCCATTTGCCAACTGTGTATTTTTTGAAGATTATACTCTAAGTGTCTATAACCGATGGGGTGAATTGATATTCCATACTACCGAAACTGAGATGGGTTGGGATGGCAAATACAAAAATGAAATTCAGCCAATTGATACCTACATTTGGATATTGGAATACGATGATATTTTGGGAAATCTAAAAATCAGGAAGAATGGGAATCTGACTCTACTTAGATAATCCTTCTTGTTCGTTACATATTGATATCCAATCAAATACATGTATTATATTTAATTAGACCGTCAAAATCAATTTTTCAAAAAGTTCAGCATTTTATCACATAATGTCACTGATAATTAAACAAATTGTTAAAAAGAGGAAGTTTTCTTAAGAAATGTTAACAATTTAAATGTTTTTCCTTATTTTGTAGTTGGGTATATGAGTTTTTAAGGGGTTCTCAAGTATTCATGTATTCACTTTATTTATTGCTACTTCTAACTATCTAAAACAATTGGAATGAAGAAACTATACATCATCCTTTCATTTATTTTATGTTTTTTATGGGCACATTTTGATGCATCCAGTCAGGCAACATATGTCAGGCCGTGTTATAGTATAAATGCAGGTGTGGATGTAACACAATGCAGCGAAACATGTATTGACCCCAATAGGACTGCTATTCCGCAATATGATAACCGGGCCACTAACACATATCTGGTTCAGCAAATGACACTACCAAGCCCATCGTATAATACTACCGGAACAAATGTAATTGTCGACCAGGATGATATCTGGAGCGGTGTTGTTCCAATAGGTTTTAATTTTTGTTTCTTTGGAAATAGTTACAACAGATTGGTAATTGGAGCAAATGGCTTGATTTCATTTAATCTGGGATATGCAGGTGCCTATTGTCCATGGTCATATTCCGGAGGTATTCCTGATGCCGGAAAACCGATCAATTCTATCATGGGTCCTTATACAGACATCGATCCAAGTGTAGGATTCAGTCCGAACAGAATTAATTTCTATACAGAAGGCGTATATCCTTGCAGAAGATTTGTAATCAATTTCTACAGAATTCCGATGTTTTCCTGTACTGGCTCCTTACATACTTCTCAAATAGTCCTACACGAAGCGTATAATATCATTGATGTTATTATCAACAATAAACCAGTTTGTTCTTCCTGGAATGGAGGGCGAGGTATAATCGGAATTCAAAATGCTGCAGGTAGTGTTGCTTTTTCTGCACCTGGAAACAACCCTTCTACATCGTCATTTGGAAATACCTGTTTCAGATTTTATCCAAATGGTGCACTACAGCAAACCATTAACTGGACAGATAATGGTACTGTTGTTTCCAATACAGCAACATTAAATGCTTCTGTATGTCCAAATACTACCAAAACGTATGTTGCAAATTTAGTGAATAACAGGTGTGATGGTTCAAGTGTAACGGTAAGAGATACCTTTATCTTCAGGGTAAACGCCTTGCCTGTTGCCAATGCCGGACCTGATAAATCCCTTAGCTGTATCACACCAAATATTACATTAGGTGCCCCGGCAGTAGCCGGACATACCTATACCTGGTCTCCGGCAGCAGGATTAAGCAATTCCAATATTGCCCAACCTACAACCAACACTCCAAACACCTATATTTTAACTGTTAGAAATACCCTAACTGGATGTACTAAGAGAGATACCGTGGTTATATCTCCTTTAAGATTTCCAACAGCCAATGCAGGGGCAGATAAAACAATCACCTGTTTAAATCCTTCTGTCAGCATAGGTACACCCGCCATAGTGGGATTCACCTATTCCTGGTCACCGGCTGCCGGATTGAATAATTCATCATTAGCTCAACCGAATGCCTCTCAGCCGAATACCTATACACTTACAATACGAAATGACACGACCGGTTGTACTGCTACTGATCCTGTAATTGTTTCTATTGACACGGTAAGTCCGGGCGCAAATGCCGGCAGCGACCAGACACTCACCTGCGCAAATGTGTCGTTTGTCATTGGTTCTCCATCTGTTGGTGGGAATACTTATTCCTGGTCTCCTGCCGCAGGATTAAATAATCCTGCCATAGCCCAACCCACTGCCAGCCTTCCAAATAACTACACACTCACTGTAACCAAAAGTTCTAACGGATGTACGTCAACAGATGCTGTACTTATTAATCAAAACACTACAGTACCTGTTGCCAATGCCGGGATTGACAGGACGCTGACGTGCAGCACCAATAGTTTTGTCATTGGCACTGCCGCAATTGCAGGGAATACCTACAGTTGGTCACCTGCTGCCGGATTAAGTAATCCAGCCATAGCCCAACCTACCGCTACACAACCCAACACCTTTATCCTTACAGTTACCAATACCGCAACCAGCTGTACAAATACAGATACTGTTGTAATAGCCCGAGATACTTCCTCTCCTGCTGCGAATGCAGGGCCGGATAACATCATCACCTGTACCAACCCTACTTTTGTCATCGGTACCGCTGCTGTCGCCGGTCAAACCTATAGCTGGGCGCCGGCCGCCGGATTAAGCAATCCCAACATCGCACAGCCTACCGCTTCCACTACCGGTACCTTTACACTCACTTCCACCAAGACCGTCAACGGTTGTACAAAGTCAGATGCCGTAACCATCACCGTGGATACCTTACGGCCTGTCGCCAATGCTACCGCCAATCAGACCATCACCTGTGCCAATCCGACTTTTGTCATTGGTGCGCCAGCCGTCGCAGGAAATACCTACTCGTGGTCGCCGGCTGCCGGGTTAAGCAATCCAGCCATTGCTCAGCCTACCGTTTCTGCTAGCGGAACCTTTACGATTACCGCTACCAATACCACCAATGGTTGTTCATCTTCCGATGCCGTAACCATTTCTGTCGATACGATAAGACCCGTGGCAAATGCCGGTTTTGACAGAATCATCACCTGTACCAATCCAACCTTTGTCTTGGGCGCAACAGCTGTCGCAGGCAATACCTACAGTTGGTCGCCGGCTGCCGGATTAAACAATCCGGCCATTGCTCAGCCTACCGTTTCACAACCCAATACCTATACACTGACCGTAACAAATACCGGCAATAGTTGTGTCAGTACCGATGTTGCAGACATTTCCCGAGATACTTCCTCTCCTGCTGCGAATGCAGGGCCGGATAACATCATCACCTGTACCAACCCTACTTTTGTCATCGGTACCGCTGCTGTCGCCGGTCAAACCTATAGCTGGGCGCCGGCCGCCGGATTAAGCAATCCCAACATCGCACAGCCTACCGCTTCCACTACCGGTACCTTTACACTCACTTCCACCAAGACCGTCAACGGTTGTACAAAGTCAGATGCCGTAACCATCACCGTGGATACCTTACGGCCTGTCGCCAATGCTACCGCCAATCAGACCATCACCTGTGCCAATCCGACTTTTGTCATTGGTGCGCCAGCCGTCGCAGGAAATACCTACTCGTGGTCGCCGGCTGCCGGGTTATCCAATCCAGCCATTGCTCAGCCTACCGTTTCTGCTAGCGGAACCTTTACGCTTACCGCTACCAATACCACCAATGGTTGTACTTCTTCCGATGCCGTAACCATTTCTGTCGATACGATAAGGCCCGTGGCAAATGCCGGTTTTAACAGAATCATCACCTGTACCAATCCAACCTTTGTCTTGGGCGCAGCAGCGGTCGCAGGAAATACCTACAGTTGGTCGCCGGCTGCCGGATTAAGCGATCCGGCCATTGCACAGCCTACCGTTTCGACCACCGGTACCTACACTTTAACCGTCACCAAAACGGTGAATGGCTGTACCGCGACTGATGCTGCCACTATTTCCGTTGATACCACCAGACCTACAGCCAATGCCGGTACGGATCGAACACTTACCTGTTCAAATACCAGTTTTGTTATTGGAACTGCGGCGGCGGCGGGTAACTCTTATTCCTGGTCACCGGCTTTAGGTTTGTCAAATCCAGCCATCGCCCAACCAACCGTTTCCACCACCGGTACCTTTACTCTAACCGTGACTAAAACGGTGAATGGTTGCAGCTCCGCTGATAATGTAACCATCACGGTAGATACAATACGTCCCGGAGCAAATGCGGGAACGGATAAACTTATCACCTGTTCCAATCCTACGCATGTAATCGGTACCGCTGCCATCGCTGGCAATACGTATAACTGGACTCCGGCTTTTGGTCTTTCTGATCCTGCCATCGCACAACCTACTGCCTCAACAACCGGTACTTACACATTAACCGTGACCAGATCCGCAAATGGGTGTACTTCCGTTGATGCCATGACCATATCCGTTGATACATCCAAGCCTGTTGCCAACGCCGGTACAGATAAGACCATCACCTGTTCCAATCCTACGCATGTCATCGGTACCGCTGCCATTGCAGGTAATACCTACTCCTGGTCACCAGCTGCCGGGTTATCCAATCCCGCTGTCGCTCAGCCTACCGTTTCTACCACTGGTACCTTTACCGTAACCGTCACCAAAACGGCAAACGGGTGTACCAACTCCAATGATGTTATCGTCGCCGTTGATACCTCTCGTCCTATAGCCAATGCAGGGGCCGATAAAATAATCACCTGCGCCAATCCCACCCATGTCATCGGTACCGGTGCTATTGCCGGGAATACCTATGCCTGGTCGCCCGCAGCAGGGGTAAGCGACCCCGCCATTGCCAGGCCTGTCGTTTCCACTACCGGTACCTATACCGTAACCGTAACCAAAACGGCCAACGGGTGTACTTCATCCGATGCCGTCCTCATTTCTGTCGATACTTCACGCCCTGCCGCCAATGCAGGAACCGATAAAATAATCACCTGTGCCAACCCTACCCATATCATCGGTGACCCTGCTGTGGCTGGCAACACCTATGCATGGTCTCCCGCTTTAGGTTTGTCTAATCCGGCCATTGCCCAGCCTACCGTCTCTACGACCGGTACCTTTACCCTTACCGTCACTCAGACATCCAATGGTTGTACACGGACCGATGATGTCCTCATTACCGTCGATACCATCCGTCCTGTTGCCGATGCGGGTGCCGATAAAATTATTACCTGCTCCAACCCCACACATGTCATTGGTACGGCGGCCATTGCAGGGAATACCTATGCCTGGAATCCTGCATTGGGACTAAGCAACCCCGCCATTGCAAGGCCTACCGCTTCCAACACAGGCACCTATACCCTAACTGTTACCAGAACGGCCAACGGCTGTACCGCCTCCGATGCGGTCATCGTTTCCGTTGACACCTCCAGGCCTGTCGCCAATGCAGGGTTGGATAAAATAAATACCTGTGCCAATCCGACTCATGTCATCGGAGCTGCAGCCATTGCAGGCAATACCTATGCATGGGCACCCGCTGCCGGGTTGAGCGATCCGGCCATCGCGCAACCGACCGCTTCCACTACAGGTACTTATACCTTAACCGTCACTAAATCCTTCAACGGATGTACCGCCTCTGATGCTGTTATCGTTTCCGTAGATACCTCCAGACCTGTCGCCAATGCAGGTGCGGATAAAATAATTACCTGTGACGATCCGACTCACGTCATCGGATCCCCGGCCATTGCCGGCCAGACCTATGCCTGGTCGCCGGCTTTGGGACTAAGTAATCCTGCCATTGCACAGCCGACTGCGTCTACCACCGGAACCTATACCGTAACCGTCACCAAATCCGTAAACGGCTGTACTGCCGTCGATGCGATAATCGTATCCGTTGACACCTCCCGACCTGTCGCCAATGCAGGAGCGGATAAAATCATCACCTGTACAAACCCTGCTCATGTAATCGGTACTGCTGCCAGTGCAGGGAACACCTACGCATGGTCGCCGGCTTTGGGGCTGAGTGATCCGGCGCTGGATCAGCCTACCGCTTCCACTACCGGAACCTATACATTAACCGTAACCAAATCCGTAAACGGCTGTACTGCCGTCGATGCGATGATCGTATCCGTTGACACCTCCCGGCCTGTCGCCAATGCAGGTGTCAATAAGATAATTACCTGTGCCAATCCCACTCATGTCATCGGTACTGCTGCCATCGCAGGGAATACCTATGCCTGGTCGCCGGCTTTGGGCTTAAGTAATACTGCCATTGCACAGCCCACGGCTGCAGCTACCGGTACCTTTACGCTTACCGTGACTCAAACCTCCAACGGATGTTCCAAATCCGACGAAGTGATTGTTACCGTGGATACCATTCATCCCCTTGCCAATGCAGGAGCCGATAAGATAATCACCTGCGACAATCCTACCCATGTTATCGGTACACCTGCCATTGCAGGCAATACCTACGCATGGGCGCCAGCAGCAGGGTTAAGCGATCCGGCCATCGCTCAGCCTACTGCCAACACCACAGGCATCTATTCCGTTATCGTAACCAAAACCGTCAACGGATGTACTAATTCGGATGCCGTCAGCGTTGCTGTCGATACCTCCAGGCCTGTTGCCAGCGCCGGTACAGATAAGACCATCACCTGTTCCAATCCTGCTCATGTAATCGGTACCGCTGCCATTGCAGGGAACACCTATGCATGGGCACCCGCAGCCGGTTTATCCAATCCCGCTGTCGCTCAGCCTACCGCTGTTTCTATCGGTACATTTACTTTAACCGTAACTAAAACCGTCAACGGATGTACTGCCGCGGATGTCGTATCGGTGGATGTTGATACGACCAGACCCGTAACCGATGCAGGGCCTGATAAAACCTTAACCTGTGTCGTGAAGTCTGTCTCTATCGGTACGCAGGCCATCTCCGGGAACACCTATAAATGGACGCCGGCGACGGGGCTGAACAACACCGCTGCTGCCCAACCTGTGGCAAATACAGTCGGCACTTACCTCGTGACCGTGACTAAAACCGCAAACGGATGCAGTGACTCTGACAACATGAATGTAACCATCGACACCATCACACCGCTGGCTGATGCAGGACCTGACCAGACCCTTATCTGTATCAATATAAACACCACTCAGAGTGTAACGCTCGGTGTCGCACCCATTGCCAATATGAGCTACGCCTGGACGCCCGCCAACCTGGTCAGTGATAATACAAGCCCGCAGCCTTCCGCCAATAACAGCGCAACCTATGCCGTTACCGTCACTAATGACATCAACGGTTGTAAGGCTTCCGATACCACCGTCATTGACAGCGAGGATTGTTTCTGTGACTTCTATGTCCCTTCGGCTTTCTCCCCCAACAACGACGGGGTAAATGACCTGTTCTTCGCTTTTATCAATTGTGATAAATTCAATGATTTTGAATTCAGCATTTTTAACCGGTGGGGGGAGCTCGTTTTCAAAACAAATGATATAACCCTCGGGTGGAACGGTATGTACAAAAGTGAAGATCAGCAGGTCGACTCCTACGAATGGATTGTCGAATACTTCGACATCCTCAGAAATAAACGTATATTCAAAAAAGGTATCGTAACCCTATTGAAATAAAAATTATTTCTTTTGATTGTCCTCCGCATCGAAATCTGCAAAGAAACGGTCTAACTGATAGCTAATATCTTCATCGGATATTTTCAGAGAATCCTCGGATATCTGCTCCACTAAAACATGCTGTTGCTGTTCAAATAATTTTATCTGCAAGAGGTTAGCCAGGCGCAGGATATTCAATAAAATGAATTCACGATGCTGGAATTCTTCGCGCTGGTTGTAAACTTTGTAGGTATAATTAATAGAGACCGTCATACCATTCGCATGAATGTTTGCCAGAAAAACATCGATGGAAGAATTTTTAGTAAACGGATACTTCATTAAAATGGTACGAATGCCTTAAATGAATTTTTCCACTTTGGGTAAAGGTGTTTCATATGAAATAAAAATTTCCGTCTTGTATTTTTTCAGAATCTTATAACCTTTGTTGTCAATTGTCATGTCTGCCAGTTTACCGTTTGCTACGGTAACAATCGATTCTGACGGTGTTTTAATTCTTGTAGAGCGAAATCCCACCTCCTGAACGACGCCCTCAAACCCATCACCGGAAATGGTATCGCCTATTTTAAAGGGTCTGTCCGCAAAAATCATCAATGAGCCGATAAAATTTTTAACCGTATCCTGTGCGGCTAACGCAATTGCCAAACCTCCGATAGAAATACCGGCTATCACTGTTGTAATATTAACATCTAAAATCCTCAGCAAATAGAATATTCCGAAAATAATGACACCCGCTTTCAGGAAACGACGCAGCACCTGTATTAACTGATCATCTAGTTGACTCGGCGTCTTCTTTGCAGCCTGAGCAGCATACCGCATAATAAAATCAGTCAGGCTGAATAAATACCAGATCAAAATAACTGCAGCGGCCAAATCAACCGATTTGGTCAACGAAGCGGAAAGTTTCGTTGACAGCAATAAAGTTGGTAAAATCAGTTTTAAAACAAAAAATGCCAATACCAGACTGAATGAATTTGCAATTACCCTTAATAAATCCAAATCATCAAAAGGATTGGAGATTTTTCGTTCCGCTATTTTCTTGATAATGAGATAGGCAATAAATCTGGAGATAAAAAAGGTAATTAAAAATATCAGTACAATTCCTGCGAAGCCAATCCATTGCCAGTAATGAAGTTTTAAAAAAGTTTTACCGGCCTGATATGGGAACAATTTTACCCAGACTGCAGAACCGAAAGGATAGATTAATTTATGCAGCCACGGAATTGCATTGACCGTTTCTTTTGAATAATACCAGTTATTTCCAACTTTCTCCAGATATACCTGCGGCAGTCTGTTATTTAGAACATAAATTGCTTTCTTACTAACCGTATCAAAATAATCTGGCTTGTCGGGAATATCATTTAGTTTGATAAAAATTCCTTTACCATCCAGTATTTGCTTAAGCTGAACGGCATTGTGCTCGGCCTCTTTTATATTCTTCGTGTTGAAAGCTTTAGCCGACGTTTTTAAATCATATTCTTCATTTTGCAAGTAATGAATATGTGTATAAATGGTGGAATAAGGTGACGAATTGAAGTTGTCATCTGATGAAAAAACACGAAAACTGTACAAAAGGAAAAAAAATACTGCAAATCTTTTCATAACCGGACTACAAATATAGCCGATTTTATATCAAAAAATACTCAAAATACCTAAAGAATGAAAAAAAGTAAAAATTATTATAATTGGTTATCAATTGATTAGAAAATTTAATGTTAAATTTTAGTACTATGTATTGCATAATTCATTGTTTTATCTGTATATTTGTATTGTCAATTACTTGGTTAACTAAAATTAAAAATAATAAACATGAACAATTTAATTATCGCAGCCTTGACATTTGTAATGTTACCTGCACTCAACAACAACACCGTTTCTGCAAAAAACAGTAAAATCTGCAAAGAAGCAAAAAGCGAATTCATTTTTGAAAGAACGAATTTCACAAATGACATTATCCATAACCTCTCTTCAGAAAACACTTTAACCACAAAAGATGAATTTGCTTCCGTAGACGTGGATTACATCATTGAGGAAGACGGACGCGCTTATATTACCTACATCAATGCGGAAGATCAAAAATCCAAAACCGAAGTGGTCAAATTCATAGAGAGTGCCTCTTACAGCCACAACATGGTTCCGGGAAAGGTTTACTCTATGCAATTAACATTGAAAAAATAAACCCATTCATTTCTCAAAAAAATTAAACTTTAGATATGACAACACCATCATCAACATCAGCGTTTAGTATCGAGAATACCAAGATTCAAATGCGTAAAGGCATCCTTGAATTTTGCATACTCGGTATCATATCCCGCGGGGAAGTATATGCTTCCGATATCTTAGACGCCCTGAAGTCCGCCAATCTGTTAGTAGTGGAAGGAACCGTTTATCCGCTGTTAACGCGCCTAAAGAATGCCGGCCTACTGACGTATGAGTGGAGAGAGTCTACATCCGGTCCGCCCAGAAAATACTTTACACTGACGCTGGAAGGCCACACGGCGCTGGAAGAATTAAAAGAAACGTGGAATGAACTGCTGAATGCAGCGAATGCGGCCACACATTATCAAAAAAATGAAACCAATCTTTAAAAAATCATATTAAACTAATAAAATAAACGTCATGATTAAGACTTTCAATATCAACCTAGCAGGACAAATCTTCAATATCAATGAAGACGCGTACGAACATCTATCCGGTTATTTCAGTTCACTCCGTTCCTTTTACAACGACGAAGAAGAAAAAGATGAAATCATACGGGATATAGAAAGCCGGTTTGCCGAACTATTTATGGCAAAAGGCAAGAATTACATTATCACAAAGGCAGATGCCGCCGAAGTGGTCAATATGATGGGCAATCCGCAGGAATTTGACGAAGAGAAAACACAGCAAAGCCAAACAGCTTCTTCCTCCTCCTCTTCATCTGCAGCTGCATTCTCTATCGGAAAACGCTTGTACCGTGATCCTGACAACAGCCTGGTAGCGGGTGTATGCTCCGGAATTTCCAACTACTTTGGCATAGCTGATCCCATTTGGGTCAGGCTAGGATTTATCCTTATAACCATCATAACCGGTTTCGGATTCGGATTACTGGCCTACCCTATCCTGTGGTTTATCATGCCGGAGGCTGTAACTTCCACACAGAAACTGGAAATGAAAGGTGAAGCTGTGAACTTAAGCAATATAGAAAAACAACTAAAGGATGAAACGCCGGCTTCGAAACCAAAAGGGGTCTTTGGACAACTCATCGTATTCCTGGGAGCAGGTGTCCTGTTGTTTTTCAAATTCCTATTGTGGATTGGAATAGCCTGTGCCGTTCTAATAGGAGGCGTACTGCTGTTTGCATTCTTCATAACCATGATTGTATTATCCGTTCTGGCTATTGTAGGCGTTCCATTTGTAAACACGTATTTTTTTGAAAATACATCCAATGGCTGGTTTCTGGGACTTGGTGGAATTTTAGTAGGTATCATTCCAATCATCTTCGGTATCGTTGCCCTTGTACATATCACATCCAAAAAAGTGAAACCGCTCAAAAAACAGGTTGTGTTTCCATTAATCGGATTATTTCTATTCGGGTTGGTTCTGTTAAATATCAGCGGTTACAATGCGAAAAAATTAATCGCCGAAAAGCAGCGCATCAATCAGACCTATCCCCTGAATTATGGATACAAATCCGACACTTTGCAGCTGATGATCAATCCGACGATAAAAGATGAGGAGTACAACGATGTATATGTGAACGGCATAACGGACCTGATGAATTTTATCTCGGATCACAATGATAAATTCTTCCCTGTGGAAATTGAAATTTTCCCTAGCCTTACCGATTCCTTTAGTATAATCAAAGAATTTTCAGCGAATGGAAAAACGGATAAAGATGCCATCAAAAATGCCACCTCCTTTTCACACAGCATATCGCAAATCAACAACAAACTGATCATTGATCCGTACATACAGTTTGAAAACAATATGATCAAATTCAGGAATCAAAAGCTTAAGGTAAAAGTGTTTGTGCCGGAAGGAAAGATTATCCGATGGGATGAGCGTGCAGAGAAATATATGGATGAAGGAAAGCTAGTCGTCAACTGGGATAATGTAAAGAACCCGAACGGTATCCAAATAAATATACCGGTACCGCCAACGCCGCCTGTACCTCCGAATATTTCCATCAAGATAGACACCAAAAACAAGAATGTGACGGAAGAACTGGAGAAGGCAAAAGCGGAACTGGAAAATGCTGCAGCGGAACTGGAATCTCAGCAAGCAGAATTAGAAGACTCTCTGGATCAGGAATTCCATGTACGCCTGCAACGTGAGCACTACATATTTAGAATGCAGAATGGTGAATTGATTGCCATTGACTAACCGTTAAAATTCATTAAATATCCTCCGGCTCCTTACAGAGCCGGAGGAAAATGAAACCAATTAGACAAAAACACTAAACAAATTTCTTAATACTCTTAAAACTAAAAAAAATGAAAAAGTTATCACTTTTGATAGCCCTGGGAAGCTTTGTCTTCTTGTCTATCGCAAAACCAAGCATCAACGTTACAGCATTTGAATCTTACTCCAGACAGATGCAGGATTTATCAGCAAGATACATTGCCGATAAAAAATTTGACTATGCCAACAAAGCCATTGAAAAATGGATTGAAAGCTACAATACATTATCTGCCAATGAGAAAGGACAGTATAACGATGTCTATTCAGCCATCATGTACCAACAGGCATGTACTTACACGCAAACCAATGAACTGTACAAAGCGCTGAAATCTCTGAAAGAATCCGTCAGAACAGGATTCAGCAACAGCGATCAGGCATTGAACGATCCGAACCTGAAGGAACTTTCTTCTTACACGGAGTTTAAGAAAATCATCCAGTCTATCAGTAAAAGCTAATAAAGACTAAGCTGATCTGATATTTTTTTTAAAGAAGTTTATATGTTGTGTGTCCCGGACTTAATCCGGGACATTTTTTTATCCGGAAGAAAAATGCTTACATTTATAGAGTAAAAATAGACCATGGACATTTACGCGGGCAGTATTCCCTTTAAGATAAAAGAGAAAGAGCTGAATGAGATTTTCAGTCAATTCGGAGAAGTCGCTTCCGTAAAAATCATCCTAGATAATATCACGCGGCAAAACAAAGGATTCGCTTTTATCGTGATGCCAAATGATGAGGAAGCTTTGCTGGCCATTAAGGCATTAGACGGTACCGAACTGATGGGAAGAAAAATCATGGTCTCTGTATCAGAAGAAAAAAAGATGTCGGGTGTTAAAAAGAAGAACTGGGGCAAAGGCGGCACAAATTTAAAGGGAAGTTTTAATAAGCGAACCGGAAATAGATAATCCAAAAAAATCTGTACCATTAAAACTAGTTGATTTATGCTTTCCAAAAAATTCAGTTGTAAGCGTTGCGGTGCTCCGAAAGTCAATGCCTATCATTCCCCGTTTGTGATATGTGATTTTTGTGCCAATCTGATTGATGTGGATTACACAATGGGTTATAAAATCTGGCAGAATGAGCAGGAAGCTGTGAAGAAATATGAGATAGAAAAGGTGATTATTGAATCGCAGCTCCAACAGCTCCTGACAGAACAAAAGAAAGAGGCATACGAAAAATTGCAATTCCACTACTGGGATTATTATTACAGGGCATTTCCGCACTATCTTCCCCCAACGGTGAACACACCGGACATCTATCAAGAATATGTTGAAGCTGCCGCAAAAATGAGTGCCGATTATGCATTCAGTCCCGAACTTAAACAACTGGAGAAAGATTATCAGGCGAAATATTCAGGATTAGCCTACCATACGAAAGGGAATAAATCCTATGTTACCTGGGATACGTTTGAACCCATGCTAACCCATTATATCAAAATTGTCAAATTATCTTTCCGTGCCTGTTATGATAACCCTGATTATGCCATTATGCACCAGGTGCTGCCTGAAGACATACATTTCAGACTGAAAATTTCTCAGCTGGCTCAGGTATGGCTTCCTTATATGGAAGAAGACCAATCCTCCCGTTTATTAGAATTGCTGGGTTTAAACTACGAGTATGCGGATTACAGCCATGTAACCAAAAATAAACACCACTGCTCTCAATGTCAGTATGAGCAGCTGATACCGGAGAACAGCATTCAATTTATCTGTGAAAAGTGTCATTGTTTGAATCCAATTAAGTCCAGCATAAACTGTACCTCCTGCGGAATTGAAAATAAATTGACCGAGAACTGGAAAGAAGTCATGAACTGTTCCGGTTGTGGGACAGAAATACGGATAGTGACACCTTTATTCGGATGACTTACTTCAACTGGATATCATACGGCAGTTTATACTGCAACACATCCATGGATTGAATGCGCTGCAGTTCCCTGTAGTACAACATCTGCGGAGTTAGCGATTTAAGCATTTTCATTTCACTGTCTTTTTCATCTCCCATAAATCCGCCCAAAATGCTTTGTATTAATGTCTTTTCCTTAGGATAGTTCACAACATTCGTTTCCTTTACTTTTGCCAGTTCCTTCACACGTGTAATCGCCACTTCCATACCGCCCAGTTCATCTACCAATCCTATCTGTTTTGCATCCTGGCCTGTCCATACTCTTCCACGGGCTACCTTATTGACTGCTGCAGTATCCATTTTCCTTCCGGTGGCTACCCTGTTCAGGAAAACGCCATATCCTTTCTCCACATAATGCTGCATCTTGCTCAATTCCAGTTCATCCCAGTCATTCGTGATATTCATATAATTGGCATGTTGGGCCGTCTTTACCTCATCAAAAGTAACTCCCAATTTTTCATTGAGTGCCTTACGGATATCCGGAACTATCCCAAAGATTCCGATAGAGCCGGTGATGGTATTGGGCTGAGCAATTATTTTATCCGCCAGTGCAGAAATGTAATACCCTCCGGATGCCGCATAATCGCCCATGGAAACCACAATCGGTTTTTTAGCTTTCAGTTTTTTCAGTTCATGGTAAATCTGCTCGGAAGCAAAGGCACTGCCACCCGGAGAGTTGACGCGCAACACCACCCCTTTTACATTTTTGTCATTCTGAAGTTCCTGTAAGATTTTAATATATGCATCTCTGCCTATTACACCTTCATCCACTTTGCCATCGTTGATTTCACCTTCCGCATAGACTACTGCTATCTTGTTTTCTCCAGCTGATTTTCTTTTAGTCTTAATATAGCTCAGGTACTTGTCATATGAAATCATTTTTAACTCATCCCCTTTCTTATAGCCTAATTTTGTTTTCATCTCTTCTCTTACCTCATCTTCATATTTAAGCCCATCCACAAACCGATATTTCAAAACTTCGTCCGCCTCCATAACAGCTAAATTATCCTGAAGTGATTTTAAAGAGTCTGCTGACAGTTTAGTTTTATTTTTCAGAGCAGCAAAAAAGGCGGTATTGATATCCTCCAGCAAAGCAGTCCGCTGTGTCCTGTCTTCCGGACTCATATCCGTTCTCCGAAACCCTTCCGTAGCACTTTTGTATTCTCCGACATAAAACACTTTAAAGTCTACCCCCAACTTATCATACAACCCTTTCATGTACTGACGCTGCATCGCAAATCCGTCAAACTCACATTCTCCCAGCGGATTCAGGTAAAACTTACCGGCAGCAGCATTCAATACCAAATTAAGTTCACCGGATGAATTGGCATATGCATAAATAAACTTTCCCGATTTCTTAAAATCTTCCAATGCTTCCTTAAGGTCAAAGACGGTCGCCGGTCCGCATTTTAGCTCATCAATCCTTAAATATATCCCTTTGATATGGTCGTCTGTTTTGGCATAATTCAACACTTCTTTCAAATCAAATAATCCTATGGTGGATTCATCCGATATGGATCCTGTCAGAGCAGCCATCGGGCTTAAATTCCTGAACGGATTGTTATATGCCCGATCGGTAATCTCTCCTTTCAATGTTAAGTTCAACACGGAATTTGCCTCAACTTTGACAACAGGTTTATTTCCCGAAAAACTGCCTATCAGGATAAGAGAGAACAGCAAAAACCCAACTCCCAATGCAAGCAGACACGCAAAAAATAGTTTAAAAAAACTCTTCATATAAAGTATTTATACGGATTAAATGATATTTAAGTACAGAAAGTTCAAAATTAGTTGTTATAATTGGGAAAATATTACGTTGCATACAGTTTATTTGCTATTAGGCTCTAATAAAGGTAACCGAACCCGTTTTCTGAATCTCGCACAACACCTGATACAACAGCATGCCGGTTCTGTTATCCAATCATCACAGGTCTTTATTACAGAACCCTGGGGAAAGGACAATCAACCCAAATACCTGAATCAGGCACTGGAAGTCAGTACCCTACTGACCCCTCTGCAGTTATTGAAAACACTGAAAAAAATAGAAAAGGCACTAGGCAGGGTCAATAAACATAACTATTCCGCCCGTACCATTGACATCGATATCTTATTTTATGACACGATCATCCTTCAGTCAAAAAATCTGATTATCCCGCATCCGCGGCTGCATCTTCGAAACTTCACCCTGGTTCCGCTGATGGAGTTGAATAAAAGTTATACACATCCCGTCATCCATAAGTCGATAGAACAACTGACTAGAGAGTGTGAGGATACGCTGAAAGTAAGTATTTTTACCCGATAGAAGGGAATTCAAAAAGATTACCCCATTTCTGATACAGGCAACCATGATTTACAAATTCATCAGCATAGAAGGCAATATTGGTGCGGGAAAGACGACACTCGCGTCGCTGCTGGCTGAGGAATATCACGGACAGCTGATACTGGAAGCTTTTGAAGACAATCCGTACCTGCCGAAATTTTACGAAGATAATTCCAAATATGCGCTGCAGCTGGAGATGTCATTCCTGATTGAACGCTATCAGCAGCTCACCCGTATTTTCAGCGAGCCGAATATCTTTTCCAATTTCACCGTGACGGATTATATGCTGAAAAAATGCCTGCTGTTTTCTAAAGTCAACCTGACCAAACAGGAATATAAACTGTACAAGCATTTTTTCGACCAGATATACAAGAAACTGCCAAAACCGGAAATCATTTTTTACCTGCATGCTGATACAGACCAGTTGATGCGTAACATCCGCAAACGTGGAAGAGAATATGAGCAAAACATCTCGCGTATTTACCTGAACCGACTGGAAAAGATGTATTTCGAATTTTTCAAACAAAATCCCGAACACAAATATGTAATCATCGATGTCAATAATATAGACTGGGTCAGCAATGTCTTTGCTTACAGGCAATTGCTGAAACTGTTTGACAGAGAGTACAATGTCGGCATGAACTTCGTGAAACTGGAACAGGAGGAATTGCTCCACCTCGAGGGGTGATTACCCCCCGGAGATAGCCATATTATATTTCTTCCCTTTCAAAAAAAGCACCTTCTTGTAATTGGTTTTCTGAATCACTGCAACTGAAAATTTCGAGTAATTCTTATCCTGCTGTTCCCTGATGTCATAACGTACATAAACGGTACGTGCCTTGGAGGAAATGAAAGAGGCGGCATCAACCTGTATATATTTATCCGCTTCATCGTCCCCGACAATAGCAGCCAGAACCATATTGTTTTCAAAATTGATGGTGTTGCCATCCGTCAGTTTAAAATATTTGTCAAACTCTTCCTGAGTCGTGATTTCAAATGTTTTGATACCCTTAGTTTCCGCAGATACGGCCGCAGATGTCAGTTCACATTTCGGATATCGCAGTTTCATGGTGTTTTGAGCATAAGACAGGACGAACATGCCGAAGAGGATGGTCAGAAGTAATGCTGATTTTTTCATAGGTTACTATTATTTTTTAGAATCGTTTTAATTTACAAGCGCAATTTACGAGCAAATTCCCATATTACCATACCTGCTGACACGGATATATTCAACGAATGTTTCATTCCGAACTGCGGTATTTCAAGGCAATAATGGCAATGGTCCATTGCGTACTGGGATACACCATCCACCTCATTTCCAAAAATTAATGCATATTTTTTTTGCCGGTCAACTGTAAATTCATGCAACAGACCGGAACGGTCACTCTGTTCCACGCACAGGATGGTATAGTCTGCCCGCTTTAACGATTCAATACATTCCTGAATGGTGGCTCTGTATTCCCATTCTACCGTTTCCGTAGCGCCCAATGCCGACTTCTGAATATCCCTGTTCGGCGGAGTGGCGGTAATGCCGACCAGGTAAATCTTTTCAATTAAAAATGCATCCGAAGTTCTGAAAACAGCCCCCACATTCATCGCACTTCTGACATTGTCCAGTACCACCGCCACCGGCATTTTAGAGGTTTCCTTAAATTGCGCTGTGGATAATCTGTTCAGCTCAGCCGACTTTAGTTTTCGCATTAGTTGTATTTTAGCAGTCCGTCATTTCGACTGAAAGGTAAATTTTGCAGTATTATTTAATCATCTTGGTTATTGTAGCAAAATTTCTCGCTGCACTCGAAATGACATTTAAAAATACACAAAATTGTGGCAAAAGAAAAAGAAGTGAAGGAAACGCCGCTCATGGGGCAATACAACCGGATAAAGCAAAAATACCCGGATGCCATCCTATTATTCCGTGTTGGTGATTTTTATGAGACCTTTGGGGCGGATGCCATCAAGACTTCCCAGATTCTGGGTATTATCCTGACCAAACGGGCGAACGGCACCCAGACAGAACTGGAACTTGCCGGTTTTCCGTATCACGCCGTGGATACCTATTTGCCAAAATTAGTGAAGGCCGGCTACAGGGTGGCCATCTGCGAGCAGCTGGAAGACCCGAAGATGACGAAAACCATCGTCAAACGCGGAGTAACCGAACTCATCACCCCCGGCGTGGCGGTGAATGATAAAATTTTAGACCATAAGTCCAACAATTTTTTAGCTTCAGTCTTTTTTGCCGATAAACAAATCGGCATCGCCTTTCTGGATATTTCTACCGGTGAATTTCTGGCAGCAGAGGGTGATGAAGCCTATATCGACAAACTGATACAAAGTTTCTCTCCTTCCGAAGTCATTTTTCCGAAACACCAGCAAAAACGGTTTGCCGGTATCTACGGCAGCCATTACTATACATTTGCCCTCGAAGACTGGGTGTATCAGGAAGATTTCCTGCAAGAAAAGCTACATCAGCATTTTCAGGTCCAGACACTGAAGGGATTCGGTGTGGATGAAATGCCGTTGGGTATCCAGGCTGCAGGCGCCTGCCTGCATTACCTGGCAGAAACGGAACACAACAAACTGCAGCATATCGCAGCCATTTCCAGAATTGAGCACGATAAATATGTCTGGATTGACCGCTTTACCGCCCGTAATCTGGAGCTGACCCAAAGCACCCATGAAAAGGGTGTACCGCTCATTCAGATTTTAGATAAAACCATCTCCCCGATGGGCAGCCGCCTGCTGAGAAGATGGATAGTGCTGCCACTCAAAGACATTCAGCTGATCAACGAGCGGCTCGACGCGGTGGAATATCTCATCAAAGAGAACGATACCTTACAAACCATCGTTCATCAAATCAAACAAATCGGAGATCTGGAGCGGTTGATTTCCAAGGTGCCGATGGGGAAAATCAACCCAAGGGAAGTGACCCAGTTAAAGAGAGCCTTACAAGCCATTCAGCCCATTAAGGAAATCTGTCTCCTAACCCAAAATAACGGGTTAAAGAGAATCGGGGAGCAATTGCAGCTTTGTCAGCTGATAAAGGAAAAAATAGACGCTACCCTGAACGAAGACGCTCCCGTTCAGGTACAAAAAGGAAATGCCATCAAAGCCGGCGTATCAGCAGAACTGGATGAACTCCGCAACCTGTCTTCTTCCGGAAAAAACTATTTACTGGAAATACAAAACCGCGAAAGCGAACGCACACAGATACCCAGCCTGAAGATAGGATTCAACAATGTGTTCGGTTATTTCCTGGAAGTGCGCAATACGCATAAGGACAAAGTACCATCCGGCTGGATACGCAAGCAAACGCTGTCCGGTGCGGAACGATACATCACCCCGGAACTGAAAGAATACGAAGAAAAAATATTAGGCGCGGAAGAGAAAATCCTGACCCTCGAGGTCAGATTGTTCGAAGCGCTCGTCACGGAAATACTGGAATATATTCATCCCATACAGCTCAATGCGCAGCTGATTGCCCGCCTCGACTGCTTGCAGTCGTTTGTTGCCATCGCACTGAAACATCACTACAGACGGCCCGTATTGTCGGATGACTTGGCTTTAAAGATTGTGGAAGGCAGGCATCCGGTGATTGAACATCAGCTGCCGTTAGGCGAACAATACATACCCAACGATGTGTACCTGCATCCCGACGAACAGCAGATCATCATCATCACAGGGCCGAACATGTCCGGTAAATCCGCCATTCTGCGGCAAACGGCGCTGGTTGTCTTATTGGCACAAATCGGCAGTTTTGTTCCGGCGCAGGAAGCGCATATCGGCATCGTCGATAAGATTTTCACACGCGTGGGTGCGAGCGACAACCTGAGTCTGGGCGAATCCACGTTTATGGTGGAGATGATAGAAACCGCCAGTATCGTAAACAATATTTCAGAAAGAAGCCTGGTGCTGCTCGATGAAATCGGTCGCGGCACATCGACGTATGACGGTATTTCAATTGCGTGGAGTCTGGTGGAATTTTTGCATAACAACAAAACGGCACATCCCAAAACGATGTTTGCCACCCACTATCATGAATTGAATGAACTGGCAGATAAATTTCCGAGGATCAAAAACTATAATGTGGCCGTGAAAGAAGCCGGCAATAAAGTCCTCTTCTTGCGCAAGCTGATAGAGGGCGGCTCGCAGCACAGTTTTGGTATCCACGTGGCTAAAATGGCCGGTATGCCTAATGAACTGATACAGCGGGCCAATGAAATCCTGCGGGAACTGGAGTCGCAGCGCAACCTGGCCAGTGATGTGGCATCGACCTTAAAAAATCTTCCCTCCGGAAACGACGACTTCCAGTTGAATATGTTTGCGATGGATGACCCGAGGTTGCTGAAACTGAAAGAAGTGCTGGAAAAAGTCAATATCAATACCCTGACACCGGTGGAAGCCCTGATGAAGCTGGATGAGTTAAGGAAATTGTTATGAATTAAAAAAATTCAACTCCCCTATTGTCAAAAATGAAAAGATTTCTATCTTTGCAGTCCGTTCTTTAAAATGTATGCGAAAGTAGCTCAGTTGGTAGAGCATCACCTTGCCAAGGTGAGGGTCGCGGGTTCGAGTCTCGTCTTTCGCTCCAGAAGGAGTTTGTATAAACTCCTTTTTTATTTCAGTGCCCGGGTGGTGGAATGGTAGACACGCAGGACTTAAAATCCTGTGGCCATCGCGGCTGTGCGGGTTCGAGTCCCGCCCCGGGTACGCTTTTTTGTTCCACATTTCCACCCATTTCTTATTATTTTCTGTTAATCAGTTCCATTATGTATTTTTATTGTACTAAAAAGACACGATATGGATTATCAGAACAGAAATTTTTGGGGATGGGGATATAAAGACTTCAATCTGCCGGACGATGCGACTGCAAGATTGCTCAACGCATTACGAATGGGACTTGGTATTAAAGAATTCAATAAGATCCAGCCTGTAACGCTGAATCAGCTTCGCTTACGCGAGCCGAGGTTCAAACTGACGGAAGAACTTACATTATTCTGCAGCAGAGATACCGAACAGAGAGCTGGACATTCCTATGGGAAATCATTCCGGGATGTGTGGCGGGGCATGAACGGTATCTTTCCCAATCCGCCAGATTATGTTGCCTATCCGAAAAATGAAAATCAGATTTCCACTCTGTTTGATTTTGCCGCAACCAATCATATTGCGCTGATTCCATTTGGCGGCGGCTCCAGTGTTTGCGGCGGTGTAGAACCATTAATTCCGCCACACTATAACGGCTGCATCACAGTGGATATGCTGCATTTTGACAAGGTGCTGGAAGTGGATAAAACCAGCCGGAGTGCGCGGATACAAGCCGGCATCTTCGGTCTTGATCTGGAACAGCAGTTAAAAGGATACGGGCTGACATTGCGGCATTTTCCTCAGAGTCTGGAATTTTCCACGCTGGGCGGCTGGATTGCCACCCGTTCCGGCGGACACTTTGCCACATTGTTTACGCATATAGATGAATTTGTTCAATCGGTAAGAATGATGACTCCTACGGGCGGCATTTTACATTCCCGCCGCCTTCCCGGCTCAGGCGCCGGGCCCTCGGAAGAACGATTGGTTTGTGGCTCTGAAGGCACTTTAGGCATCATTACAGAAGCGTGGATGCGCCTGCAGGATATTCCAACCTGCAAAGCAACAGCCACCTTGTTGTTCCGCGATTTCGCTAAAGGAGCTGAGGCCTGCCGATTGCTCTCTCAGTCGGGATTAAATCCTTCCAATGCCCGGCTGATAAGTGCCCTTGAAGCATTCTCCAACGGATTAGGTGATGGCGTACACACAGTGCTGATTCTGGGTTTTGAATCAGCGCATTTTGCCGTGGATGATAACCTGAAGAAAGCGACAGCACTTTGTCTGGATGCAGGAGGCACTTTATCCGCCAATGCTTCTTTTGAAAAGACTGAAGATCCGGATGCTATGGAATGGAAGAAATCTTTCATCCGCGCACCTTATATCCGCGATCTGCTGATGTGTCACGGACTGATTGCCGAGACATTTGAAACCGCGGTAACCTGGGATAAGTTTACCGAATTCCACAATGCGGTAGAACAGGGCGTTTACTGTGCCTTAAAACAACAAGGCATGCAGGGTATCATCACCTGCCGATTCACCCATATTTATCCGGACGGCCCGGCTCCGTATTATACTGTAATTGCAAAAGGGAAACCCGGACAGCAACTCGAAGAATGGGATTTCATCAAGAAAACGGTATCAGAAATTCTTATAGAAAAGGGCGGAACGATCACACACCACCATGCCGTCGGGCGCGACCACAGGCCGTATTACAAAATGCAGTCGAGTGCTACTTTTCAGCAGATGCTGAAACATGCCAAAACAACCGTTGATGCCGGATGGATATTAAATCCAGGGGCTTTAATTAACAAAGAGGCATAGTTTTTAGTCTGGCATCTGATAAGTAAGGCAACAGAACGGCAATAAACAGAACTGGTTATCTTTTTGCCAGCTCCACAAAGATATCCCACAGTTCTTCGTAGGGGATGATTTCCCATTCGGCAATGATGTGCTTTCTGTCGCGCAGATTCTGGATTTCCTGCCAGTCAGCCTTGTGCAGTACCTTGTAATCAAAACCTGATTTTTCAGATTTGAGCAAAAGGCTTAAAAACAGGTGATTCCGTTTGTAAGTATTATCGTTGAGGTAACGGGAGCGGTACACCCGAAGTGCGTCCATTTTATGGAATACCATGGCGTCCTCTCCGCGGGCGAATTGAAACAGCAATTCAATGATACGGATGGCGAAATTGAAACCGGATTTATCTTTTGAATTCACCGGCACGGAATTCAAGAATTTCGGCAAACTGAATTTCTTATAGTCTCCATTATTCAGATAATTATCCAGAAACACCAAGTATGCATGGTAAATTTTCCATTTTTCTGTCATCCTGTCAACCTGATTCTTAAATGAATTGTTATCTATTACTTCTTCGTATACTCTGTATGAATCTTTTACATTATTATTATGCAGATAAAGCTTAAACTCAGTCTCCTTTAATAAAAACCAATTATAATAATTTACAGGTATTTGAAGTGCTTTTTCTGTTTTTATTAGTTTAATAGCTTCTTCAAACTTTTTGAGTGACAAATAAGTATTTAATCTAAAAAATAAGATGATAATTTTTCTTGTATTTGTATAAGTTAACGTGTTCTCTGTCATTATGTATTCCGCTTCATCGCAAATAGAAATAATACTATCAAGCTTATTACTCTTTTGATAATATTCCAACGCTAAAAAGAAATAAAAGAAGTCAATTTCATAACTTTCTAGCAACTTTCTTAGTTGTGTCATTTCAAGTAAAATCAACTCAACTTCTTTTAACAAATCATCTGTGATAGGCGATTGATTATCTAATTTTATAGAAGATTTATAAAAAAGGAACTTAGCATATTGCTCCTTTCCTGACAAATCTAAATAGCTTAGATATTTTTCCTGTTCTTTATTAAATGATTTTTGATCACCTTTTACAGAATAATAGCTAAGCATATAAAAACTATAATTCTTGAGAATATCATAAAATTTAAATTGTTTTGCTTTCGGCAAACTGTCCTGAACTAACTCATACACCAATTTAGAAGTACCAGTTAATTTTAATAAAACTTCAATAATGTGGTTATTTGTTAAGCATTCATAATATGCCTGGCTTTGTGAGTTTACAAAAACATCTTCATTGTCAAACAATAATACTGTACGCATTAGTTTTGACCTGAATCTGGATTTTAACTTTCTGTACTTTGCATCTTTTTCTGTGGAACCATATAAATATTTTGCAGCTGAAGCATCATCGGTGATTTTACCATTCTCAAGACCTTCATAAAGTCGATAATAAAGATTCTCTTTAGTTTGATGTAATAATGTTTTATCCAATACATCTATTTTTGACAGGCACTTTCGGTTAAGTACCTTAACTAATTCTTTTAATGCTTCCATAAGTCACATTTTTGCAATAAACAAAATTAACAATTAACTGTAAATTAAACAATTACAATAATAATATGCAATTTAATGAATAATCATGGAAGTCACAAATAAAATGATCCGCTGATTGCTTTCAACAGAATTATATATCAACTTTGAGTCGTTGAGCAGTATATACGTTTCCTGTAATACCACTGAATGCCCAACTTTCAATGGTGTTTACGAGATCCCTGATTAGAAAACATAACCCGGATTACAAACAAAAGGATACTGCTAACACTCAATTTCATAAAACCCAACATAAACAACCTTTGTCACAAAAATGAAATAAAAACCCAACAAACCCACATATAACTGTGTGATTTACAATTATTTGTATTCACAAAATCATATTAACCCTACATTATGAATAGTCACTTCTTTGCACAAACTGTAATCAACACTTGGTAATAAGTATCCATATTTGCATTAACAAATCGCAACAATATGGAATTTTTAGTTTCTATTCTTTTCGCTATTTCAACACTTTTCTTAGGTGTTGATCCTAACTCAGGTAACAGAATAGTTGATCCTAATTCAGGTAATAAGATTATAGTTGATCCTAATTCTGGCAATAAAGGAGTTGATCCTAATTCTGGCAATAAAGGAGTTGATCCTAATTCTGGTAATAAAGGAGTTGACCCTAATTCTGGTAACAGAACAGTTGATCCTAACTCTGGTAATTAATTTGTTTTATCCCCCCACTATTATATAAAATAGTTAGTAGTTTAGTTCTTACACGGAGTGGTTTCGCCACTCCGTATTTTTATTTTAAATCTAAAGCAGAGAAGACGTTCTAACTAAGTATATTTTCTCTGCCTGGCGGCAGACAGGTCCCCGTACCTCGTGGAAATGACAAGATGCTGGTAATAGCAAACTAGTGTTATAGACGGCTAAGGGTGCGTGAAAACAGCATAGGTTGCTTCACTGCGTTCGCAATGACGTAAAAGTAATTTAAAACGGAATCGGAACAGAAGTGGCTATCAGGTTGGAACTGGCTTTCGAAAGGAGCTTATTTTCCTGATTGTATAATTTAGCCTCTGCGTGCAGTACATTTTTTCCCGCCCGGATAATGATACCCTCTCCAATAATTGTCTCACCGGCTTTGGCGCTGTTCAGGTAATCTATATTCATATTGATGGTGGCATAGCCGGTTGGACGGCCGATGGTAAAGCCGGCAGCGCCCATCAGCTCATCCAGCATGGCAGCGGCAATACCGCCGTGAAGGATTCCTATCGGATTCAGCATATATTTTTCTACTGTAAACTGCATTTTCACCTTGCCTTCCTCCACGTCCAGCACCCTGGCATTCATCCAGTCCATCAGCGGATAATCAAACAGCCATTTCTCCTGGCCTATCTGAGTTTTAAATAATGCTACTCGTTTGTTCATAAAATACTATTTGCAAATTATCAGAGCTTTGTCTTCATTTTCATCAGGTTTTCTCCTCGTTCCTCGTCGAAAGGACACAGGGTGGTATAAACCTCCCATTCTCCATTCTCCATTCTCCATTCTCCATTCTCCATTCTCCATTCTCAATCTATCCTCACACCACCACTTCGTCCCTGTTAAACTCAGAGGTCAGGTGAAAGTGAATGTCTGGATAATCCTGTTTAGTCAGACGCAATATCCACTCCGAACTCGCCA
Organism: Sphingobacteriales bacterium; assembly: GCA_016719635.1. Classification (NCBI taxonomy): domain Bacteria; kingdom Pseudomonadati; phylum Bacteroidota; class Sphingobacteriia; order Sphingobacteriales; species Sphingobacteriales bacterium. The sequence goes on from JADJYT010000001.1 coordinate 749,678, forward strand.
GAAATACCGGCTGATTTTCCTTATCAAATGCAATATAATTGGATTTGGTTCGGATAAACTCATTCAGTTTCGCAGGATTTTCACTAGTCAGCCAGCATGCCTTGTAATACTGCAAAGGCTTAAACTGACAGGATGCACCGTACTCATTCAACAGACGGTACTGAATCACTTCAAACTGCAGCTCTCCCACCGTTCCGACAATCTTTGCCTGAGTGGTATGTACGGTAAACAACTGCGCCACCCCCTCTTCCGTCAGCTGACGGATACCTTTTTCCAGTTGTTTTGTCTTCATCGGATCGGTGTTCACCATTTCCTTGAAAATTTCAGGAGAGAAACTCGGAATCCCTTTGAACACCATATCTTCTCCCTCTGTCAGTGTATCTCCAATCTTGAAATTGCCGGTATCGTTCATACCAATCACATCGCCGGGGTAGGCGTCCTCCACGATATTTTTATCGGAAGCCATGAAGGTCACGGGATTACTGAAACGCAGTTCTTTCTTCAAACGGGTGTGATAATAAAATTTATTGCGTTCAAATCTGCCGGAACAAACCCTTAAAAAGGCTATCCTGCTCCGGTGATTCGGGTCAATGTTCGCATGTATCTTAAAAACAAAACCTGTCATTTTCTCTTCCGTCGGCATCACCACACGGGTATTGGTATTTCTGCCTCGCGGCGACGGTGCAATTCGGATGAATGTTTCCAGCAGCTCGCGCACCCCGAAATTATTGACCCCGGAGCCGAAGAACACCGGTGCTATCTCACCGCTTTTGTAGGTCTCCTGGTCAAATGGTTCATAAACGCCTTCCAGCAGTTCCACATCTTCGCGGAGCTTAGCGGCATCCCTCGCCTCAATTTGTTTATCCAATTCCGGATCGCTCAAGTCCTTAATGCTCACATACTCCTCTTCCACTTTAGTTCCGGATGCGCGGAACAGGTTCAGCTGTTTGTCGTATAGATTGTACACACCTTTGAAATGCGTACCACTGTTAATCGGCCAGGAAAGCGGACGAACCTGTATCAGTAACTTCTGTTCCAGTTCATCCAGTAAATCAAACGGATCTTTTCCGTCGCGGTCCATCTTGTTGATGAAAACAATCACCGGCGTATTGCGCATCCGGCAGACTTCCATGAGTTTTTCCGTCTGCATCTCCACCCCTTTCACACAATCCACTACCAGGATAACACTGTCGACCGCTGTCAGCGTCCGATAGGTATCTTCCGCAAAATCTTTGTGGCCGGGTGTATCCAGCAGGTTAATCAGTGTATCCTGATATTCGAAGGTCATGACGGAAGTGGCTACCGAGATCCCCCGTTGCTTTTCAATCTCCATAAAGTCGGATGTCGCCGACTTCTTTATCTTATTGGACTTAACGGCACCGGCTGTCTGTATGGCACCGCCGTATAGCAGGAATTTCTCCGTAAGCGTTGTTTTTCCGGCATCCGGGTGGGAAATGATGGCAAATGTTTTTCGTCGGTGTATTTCGTCGGTAATGATAGACATTTCAGGAATCGTAAATGTAATTAATCTGCAAAAATAAGCATTATCAGATTAGCGAATCATGAAATATTAAGTCAATCCAACGGAATGGTGGAATTGAATTTGGAGAAATCGACATAATTGACGCTTTCATGACTCGTCAGTATCTTTTCAAATCGGGCATTCCAAATAATCTCTTCTTTACGGAAAGAAGTATTGGTGAAGGTATCCTGACTATAGGATTGGTCATATACTTTCAACTGCAGCATAAACTCGGGTTCACTCGAATCAAACTCCTGTCTGGACATACCGAAAAGCGGGCTTGATTCATTAACCGGATGCACAATCGTCCACGAGGAAGCCAGGAAGATGATCTCTTTTCTCTCCAGTTCCAGCTCAAAATACTGACGCACCGCAGAACCATCTACCTCTGTAATCAAGGAAGCAATAAGGCGTGCTTCTGCATTTTGCAGCTGATGATTTAATTTATTGGCAAGCCGGAACATAAAGGCATGACCTTCCTTGTAGGGAGCAAATACACCTATCTTTGAAAACATCACTTTTGGAATTGGTCGTGAAAATCGTCCGTATAACAGACCGGTTACAATGGCAAAATACAAAACACCGGAAAGCGCATCAAAAGCAGCTGCAAAGCTGGCAATATTGGTGGCAGGGTTTATCCGCCCGTATCCTACAGTGGCGAAAGTTTGAGAGCTGAAAAAAAATAATTCAAAATAATTACACCAAAGCGTATTCGATTCAAGGCCGTGAAAATGAGCAGGGCCCAGCAAAAAATAGTAAATAAGTGAAAAGAACGCATTGGAAAAGAAGAAACATATAATAACAATAGCCAGGAAGTACGGCCATTTCGTGTTAATCATCCAGTGAAAGAAACTGAATTGCTCAAAAAAAGTCAGGCCATTCTGCTTTACATTAAAAGAACCATCCTTGTTCAAGATGCGCTGATTCTTACCTATGGCAGAACTTCCAAAACCGAATTCCTTGCCTTTTACCTTTAATCGTTTGAACATCTACTGATTTTTTCTTTGTAAAGATGCTGATTTGTATGTAAATGTTTGGTAAATTTGTTTGAAATCGAAAACTCCAATATCAACACCTTCATATGGTATGTAAAAGTTTCTATAAACTTTTGACAATTTTTCTGTTGATTCCCGGCATAGACTCTTCATTGTTCGCCACACACATTGTCGGTGGTGTGATGAATTACAGATATGTAGGAAATGACCGTTATGAAATCTCCCTTTATGTATACAGGGACTGCATCTATGGAATTCCTCCTTTAGATGATCCTGCTTATATCAGGGTATGGGATGGTGTATCAGAAAGCGTCTATGGCTTTTCAAAACCTTTTGACGATACATTACCACCCCTGCAACCGGATCCGTGTTCAAGAATCGAGACTCCGGTGTGTGTCAACTGGACGAGGTATTTGGACACATTGGTTTTACCACCCAATGATTTAGGCTATACGATCTATTATCAACGCTGCTGCAGAAACAATACAATTCTTAACCTCACCTACGACTCCAGGGGATATGGCGCGATGGACTGGGGAGCGACCTATACGATCAATATCCCGCCTTCCCTGGCGAATGAACACATAACGAATGCCTCCCCCTATTTTGTCAACTACCCGCCTGTTTATATTTGTGTAAACAAACCGATTACCTATGACAACAGTGTCATTGATACAGATGGTGATTCTTTGGTTTACCGTCTGTGTACGCCCTATTCAGGAGCTTTTCCCTATGACCCGGCAAATTATTATACAACAGAATTCCCCCCTTTTGAAAATGTTGTATGGGATTCGTCATACAGTGAAAGCAACATGTTGGGAGGTGTCCCATTAGCCGTCCATCCTGTTAACGGCTTACTGACCGGTACACCCAATACGATTGGTCAGTTTGTGGTGGGCATTTGTGTGGATGAATACAGAAATGGCACATTGCTTACAAGAACCATACGGGATTTTCAGTTCAATGTGGTGGATTGTAATTTACAGATCATCAGTAGTTTCTTTGCACCAACCATTCAGTGCAATGATTTTACCGTAAACTTTCAGAATCAGAGTTCGGGTGCCACCAGCTATAAATGGTATTTTGGCGACGGTGACTCTTCAACACTGGACAACCCTACACATACCTATACCGGCGCCGGAACTTATACCGTTACACTAATTTGCTACAATTCAGTCAGCAACTCCTGTATTGCCAATTATTCCAAAACCATTTCCGTTCAGTTCAAGAGGATAGAAGCTGATTTTAATGTTGACGTCGATGCCTGTCTGCAAAGAGGTGATATCATCCGTTTCATAGACAGAAGCACCGATTCATTCAATGTAGCCGGCTGGAAATGGAATTTTTCCACCGGCGATTCCTCTTCCCTGCAAAATCCTGTTTTGTCATATAATGGCAATGACACCATCCTTACAGCAACCTTGCTGGTTACCTCCACCAATGGGTGTACCTCCACGATTACAAAGACCATCCGGTTATTTAAAAAGCCGCCTTATGCCATTACACCCGTCATTACCAAATGCAGCAATGTACAGACTGCACAACTGGAATTGAGCATGCAGGGTAATAATATTTTCCAATGGTCGCCAACAACAGGACTGAATAACCCGAACATACAGAACCCCAACACAAACACAAATACCAACATCACGTACTACGTTACGATTAAAACTCCACTATCAAACGGAGATACCTGCTTCCAACGAGACAGTGTGCAGGTCAAGACCATCAATACCGTTCAGATAAACGCCAGCGATACGACAAAAGTGTGCAGTGATTCGGTTCGGTTAAGTGTCCCGATTTCAACAGGCCAATCGGTCATCTGGTCCACTTCTGCAACTTTTAATCCGGTTATTGGAACAACGGGTTCCATCGCTGTAGCACAGAGCGCTCCTTCCCGGAAATATTTTGTAAAGATCACTGCACAAGGTTGCGAAGCGACAGACAGTATCATCGCGCTGTACAGCAATACCATTCCACAGATAGCTTTAGAGGACAACATTTTACAATGTTCCAATCAACTTTCGATAACTGCCGGTATTGATTTTGCAGACCAGGTCATATGGTCTGCATCACCAACCTTCAATCCGGTTCTGTCTGCGGAAAATCCATTAATTGCGGTTCAAATCCCTAAGACTGTAAAATACTATATCAAAGCAGACTACAAAACCTGCAGCAATACCGACAGTATCAAGGTAACCATACAGGATACCTTACCCAGCATTGCATTGTCAGATTCACTTTCCATCTGCGGGGAGGATATCGTAATTTCAGCTGTTGTGAGAAAATTTACTTCCCTGATCTGGTCAGACTCCCCCACTTTCTCTTCAGTGATTGGAACAACGGGCACATTAGTTGTCTTTCAAAGTAATCCGCGTCAGGTATATTACCTGAAAGCATTTTACAGGGACTGTTTTGTTACAGACAGTATTATTGTAAATTACAATAGTAACCCGCCCACTATTGATCTGGCAGACAGTGCATTTATCTGCAGCAATACTATTCGTGCATCTGCCGTCGTAAATAATGCAGGCCAGATTACCTGGTCGGTGAATCCGACGTTTACACCTGTTTTATCGAATCAGGCATCTTTTATCATCGCTCAAACTGCACCGTTAAAAACGTATTACATAAAGGCGGCGTATCAATTCTGTTCTGTGACGGACAGTATACAAATCAGGATACCGGACAAGCTAACGTCCATAGATTTATCTGACTCTGCATTTGTCTGCAAGGATTCCGTCAGAATACTTGCACACATCAGCAATTATGATAGCCTGACATGGTTCGGCAGTATAAATTTTGATGAAGTACTTTCTCATGATTCAATTTTAGTTACGGTACAATCGGAACCTCAAAAAACATACTATCTGAAAGCCTATTATGCGGGCTGTGAGACTATTGACAGTATAGCCGTATTTTACAACGATACCTTACCAAGCATCCGCATCAACAGAGACAAACTTCTTTACTGTGAAGATAGTGTAAGCACTTCTGCAACGGTAGATTTTAATACAACTCTTACATGGTCAACAGACCCGGATTTCAACCATGTTATTTCTGCCGATTCATCCTTTACCTATGTTCAGACCGATTCAGTACAATGGTATTATTTCAGGGCAACATACAACTTCTGCTATGTCATTGACAGCATAAAATTAGAAAAGCAAAACATCCGGTATGCTGCCGAAAACAAATCCGTTTGCCTGGGCGACAGCCTGACTGTGCGATTGTCTGTTCAAACCCACGGGCAATATGACATAAAATGGATGACGGAATCAGATACGCTTGAGACGAGCGATACTGACTCAATCCATATAAAACCCAACCAGTCTCATACCCTTTATTTTTCCGTTATTAATACCTACGGTTGTTCGGTGGATGATTCCCTGTTGATAACAGTTCATCCATTACCAACAGTAAGTGCGACAGTGGACAAACCGGTCATATTTACAGGAGAACAGGTGCAATTAACGGTAACACAGGATGAAGAATATTCTTATAACTGGACACCTTCGAGCCTCGTTTCTCAGACAAACATCTTCAACCCCGTATCCTCACCGACAGAAACCACCGTCTATACAGTAAGCGTAAATACTTCTGATAACTGTATCGGTCAGGATACTGTCAGCGTGCAGGTGCTGGAATCCGTATGTGATAAGAATCTGGTATTTATTCCGAACGCTTTCACACCGAACGGTGACAAAGTAAACGATGAATTCAAAGTGAGGGCCAGTACGCTAAAAAACATACAACTCGTCATTTATGACCGTTGGGGCAATAAAGTTTTTGAAAGTGATGACATCCACAAAGGGTGGGACGGCACCTATAAAGGCCAGCCGGCATTGTTGGATGCATACGGTTATTTTTTTACCGGTCAATGCCTGCAGGGAGAGAAAATTTCTTTAAAAGGCAACGTTACCCTACTGCGTTAGCAATAAAGTTTCTATATTTAGTTGGTAAATTCAGATTATGAGAAAACTCCTGGTCTTCATACAGACGATTGTGATGACATTCAGCTTACAGGCAGTGGAATTGCCTGCTCAGTTGGATTATATAAAAAATAACGGACAATGGGAACAATCCGTCCTATACAAAGCTGATTTGCGCGGCGGCTGGGTGTTTTTAGAAAAAAATGCACTGACTTATTTATTCCTCGATTCTAAGGAGATGCACCATCAGCATCAGGAAGGAAATGAGAAGTATATCGAGATAAACGGTGTAAAGACACTCAATCCGAATTACAAGGAAGCAGAAAAATCGGCCAGGGGACATGCCTACCAGATGAGTTGGCTGCAATCCAATCCCTTGGTGAAAATTGTGGAGAAAGATAAACAACCCTATTTCAACAATTATTTTTTAGGCAATGATCCTTCAAAGTGGCAATCAGCAGTTGGATTGTACAGTAGTGTTTTTTATACCAACTTATATCAACAGATAGATGCCAGGATTTACAGTCAGGCTCAGTCTATGAAAACGGATTATATCATTCACAAAGGAGGAAACCCGACCCTGATAAAGATGGAATATAAAGGAGCAGATGCTATTAAAGTGGATGAATCCGGAAGATTAATTATTCAGACATCTGTCAATACCGTAAACGAACTGAAACCATATGCCTATCAATACGTTAATGGCATGAGACAGGAAGTAAAATGTTCTTACCGGATATCCGGCAATGTTGTCACCTTTCATTTACCGGAAGGGTACGATAACAATAACGACCTCATCATTGACCCTACCTTAATATTCTCCACCTACTCCGGCAGTTTCGGCGACAACTGGGGTTCTTCCGCCACACACGATGCAGCCGGGAATATGTTTTTGGGTGGTATTGCGCTGGATGTAGGTTTCCCTACCACTTTAGGTGCTTTTCAAACCTCTTTTTCCGGCGGTTCCGGTTTTAATATCACGGACATTGCGATTACCAAATTCAATTCGACCGGTACGGCACGTTTGTATTCTACCTATTTAGGAGGCTCGTCCAACGAATTATTATCGAGTTTATACTGCACCCCCAGCAATGAGCTGATTGCGGTTATTTCAACCAGTTCCACTAATTTCCCCACATCGGCAGATGCCTTTGACAAAACGTTTAACGGCGGAGGAAGTACCGTTGCCATCCAGAGTTCCATAGAATTTCCAAATGGATCAGACATTGCCGTCACAAAATTCAACGCTGCAGGAACCGGACTGGTCGGCTCCACCTATTTTGGAGGAACCAGTAATGACGGATTAAATCTTCATCCCTCCACTTTGTTTAATTACGGAGACGATACAAGAAATGATATCGCACTGGATAATTCCGGAAATATTTATATCGTATCGACTACCAGTTCCTCGAATATACCCGGCACAGCCGGAAAGGCACAGCCAAGTATAGGCGGCGGTTCGTATGATGGTGTTGTGGCTAAATTCAATTCAGGTTTATCTTCATTAAACTGGGCTACCTATTATGGCGGGTCCGGAGCAGATGCCGCTTACAGCATTTCCTTAGACATTGCCAGCAATATTTTTATTTGCGGCGGTACAAACAGCAGCAATTTGCCCGGAAGAACCAACGGGCTTAACACCACTTACCGGGGTGGTACAACTGATGGATATGTTGCCAAACTCGATAATAACGGGAACAGTGTATTGGCCGCCACTTATTTAGGTACCGCCGGCTACGATCAGGCTTACCTGATGGATGTGGATAAAAATGATAACATCTATATATTCGGTCAGACTTTGGGCAGTTATCCCGTTACGGCAGGTGTATATTCAAACGCCAACTCCAATCAATTCCTCCACAAGCTCAACAACAGTTTAAATACAACCGCATTTTCGACTGTATTTGGAAGGCCTAACTATAGCCTGATTAATATTTCCCCTACCGCTCTTTTGGTGGACATTTGCGGAAACATTTATGCGGCTGGCTGGGGAGGCGGTGTAAATTCTGGCTTCCAGCCAAATGCTGGCACCACTGCCCAAATGCCTGTTACGGCAGATGCCTATAAAAGCAGTACGGACAACAAAGATTTTTATTTTATTAATCTTAATCAAAATGCAAGCAGCCTTAAATATGCATCCTACTTCGGAGAAAATGGCGGAGTCGGCGACCATGTAGACGGGGGTACGAGTAGATTTGATAAAAACGGTATCATCTATCAGGCTGTTTGTGCCAGTTGCAATGCAACCAATTCATTTCCCGTTACGGCCGGCACTGTTGGACAAAATAATAATTCCATTAACTGCAACATGGCCGGGTTCAAATTCAAATTTGATTTGACAGGTCTCCAGATCATTACGGCAGCCGGAAACCCATCGGCCGGATGCTCTCCGCTATCTGTAAATTTCACCTACACCGCCACTCAACCCGCCACTCAATTTTTCTGGAATTTCGGTGACGGTTCCACTTCGACAGCTGAATTCCCTTCGCATACATTCAACAATCCCGGAACATACACCGTAAAACTTGTCATCAAAGACCCCAATAACTGTAACCCAGCCGACTCCGCTACATTTACGATTACCGTTCGGGAAAAGAAAACCAATCCTATCAGCAGAACAATTTGTGAAGGGCAGTCTGTTACCGTTGGCAATCAGACATTCAATACCACCGGTACGTATAGTGTAACCTTACAAACGACTCAAGGATGTGACTCAGTGGTAAATTTAAACCTTGTCGTCAATCCAACAAAAAGTACCAGTATCAGCAGAACCATCTGCCAGGGACAATCGGTAACAATAGGCAACCAAACCTTTAATCAGACCGGAAACTTTTCCGTTACCTTACAAACCTCTGCTAACTGCGATTCTATTGTGAGCCTGAATCTTACTGTAAAACAACCTTTCACCACCAATATCAGCAGAACTATCTGTCAGGGACAATCAGTCACCGTAGGAACCCAAACCTTCAATCAAACCGGAGTCTTTACCGTTCTGCTTCAATCATCCGATAATTGTGATTCCACGGTCATATTAAATCTGACTGTCAATCCACCTGTTGCAACAACTATTTCAAGAACCATCTGTCAGGGACAATCCGTCACCATTGGAAATCAGACTTTCAATCAGACAGGAACTTTTTCGGTGACGTTGGTTTCCTCTCAAAACTGTGATTCTGTTGTTACATTAAATTTATCCGTCAATGATGTCCTCACTACTCAGCTCAATCAAACCGTTTGTACAGGCGGCAGTGTCACCATCGGCAACCAGACCTTCTACACAACAGGAAGCTATTCCGTAACATTGACATCCGCACAGCGCTGCGACAGTATTGTCAACCTCCAGCTGCTGGTAACAGACACGATTGTTGCCAATATAACGGCATCCATCTGTGAAGGAGAAAGGTATTTCATCGGAAATCAGGTATTTACAGCGAGTGGTGACTATTCGGTATACTTAACGGCTGCTGCCGGCTGCGACAGCACCGTACATTTGTCGCTAACCGTAAATAATATTGCACGAACAACCATCGACAGAATAATTTGTGATAATGACAGTGTTGTAATCGGAACCCAGGTCTTTAAAGACGCCGGAACTTATACGGTAACGTTAACTTCCTCGCAGCAATGTGACAGCATCATAACATTAAACCTCACTGTAAACCCTACCAGATCCACGGATGTGTTTTCAACCATCTGTGAAGGGGATTCCGTTTCAATAGGCACACAGATATTCAGGGAAACTGGCGTATATACGATTCCGTTACAAACAACAGTAAGCTGCGACAGTAATGTAACCTTGCATCTTACGGTCAATCCGCTAAAACGCACCAATTTTACAGAATCCATTTGTGAGGGCAGCAGCTATTCATTCAACAATCAGATTTTGACCGAACCGGGAGATTACTCACAAATACTTTCCACGTCATTGGATTGTGACAGTATCATTACACTTACACTTATTGTACATCCGAATGTTTCCATCGATATTCTCAGAGAAATTTGCGAAGGGGACTCCGTCACCATAGGGACACAATCCTTTAAGGAAACAGGGAATTACACTGTAAAATTACTCGGCTCTTTCCGATGTGACAGTACCGTTAACCTGTCCCTGACTGTTCATCCGCCGAAGAGCACGCAACTGGAAAGAACAATTTGTGCGGGTGATTCGGTAATGATAGGGAATCAAACATTTAAGGAAGATGGTAATTATGTTGTAATCCTGAACACCTCAAAAGGATGTGACAGTACTGTATTCCTGACGTTGAACGTAAACAGTACGCCTGTCATTAACGCATCCGTTGATAAATCAATTGTTTTGCCGGGCGAAGCTGTACAATTAGATGTTACAGCATCGGGCAGCTATTCCTTCAACTGGACACCGGCCGGAGCAGTCAGTAATCCATTGATAGCCAATCCGACCGCCATTGTAAATACACCAACCTGGTTCGTTGTGAGGGCATCCGATATTACAACAGAATGTGCATCTGTCGACTCTGTATTCGTTGACGTGGAAATTCTGCCCTGTGTAAAAGAAAATATTTTTATCCCCAATGCATTTTCTCCGAATGGTGATGGAATAAACGATCACTTTGTTCCGAGATCCACCATTCTGTTATCCATGCGATTGCAGGTTTATGACAGATGGGGAAATAAAGTTTTTGAAAGCAATGACCCCGCGCAAGGATGGGATGGAACCTATAAAGGACAGCCTGCACAGGTAGACGCTTATGGTTATCATTTTACCGGAACATGCACTGACGGCGGCAATATAACATTAAAGGGCAACGTAACGCTTCTGAGGTAAAAAAATTGTGTATTTTTCTACAAAGCACCTTGTAATTAGGAAATTTTAACTAATTTTGCCGTACAAGCCATTAAAACTTTTTAAGTCTTGATGACATAATCAGCCCTCGTTTTCTTTATTGGTAATAAAAACCTACATTATCAGAATGTAGTTCTTTTGGGGTAATTATTAATTTACTATTCATTCATAACTGTTTTTAAAATGCATTACATGAAGTGTTTTATTTTAAACGTATTTTTTATTTGTGCAGTCCACGCAGCCTTTTCACAAGACGGCGTAAATGCACCCAACCAGCGGGAAAGTATAAAAGCTTCCTTAAAAGGCAAACAAGTCAGCATCGAAAACCGGTCGTTTGATTTTAGGGTGCTGAAATATTACACGGAAGCAGAACTTAGAGAGATGACTGCCTCCAAACGTGCACAGATCCAGTATCTGTATACTGAATCCTTCAGGGTTTTGAACCCGTCATCCTGCAGTTCACTATCGGAAATAGATATTGATATTTCCAAGCTGGAAGTATACAGAGATATTTCAACATCAAAGGTGGTGGAATTCGGAACCGACTGTAAAGTAAAAATAGAATTGGTTTCCAGAACAGCTTTAGAGCAAAAGATGACTCAACTTTCCAAACTGTAAAAATTGAACCATGAAAAATAAAATTATACTGCTCATATCCTTTATCATCTGCTGCCAATTTGTTTCCCATGCTCAAATTTATTCGATGAGCGGCAACAGCGGGCAAACCATTACAACCTGCAAAGGTATTTTACGGCAAACTCCAACAGACGGGACCAGTTGCTACTACAATTTAGGTTCAGGAAATTATTCAAATAATGTGAATCAAACGGTTACATTGTGCTCCGGCACACCCGGCAGGCCCATTCGTGTTAGTTTTATGTGGTGGGATCTGGAAACCAATTTTGACTTCGTTTATGTATACGATGGCCCAACTGCAGCTTCGCCATTAATTGGCACTATCACCGGATCCGGCGATATATATAATCCGCACTCACCAAGGTCTTACACTTCGTCCGGAACCTGTCTTACTTTTAGATTTGTAACCGACGGATCTACCAGATGGTGCGGATTCGAATCAATCATTGGTTGTGCTCCCGAAGCCTGCGGAACAAATACACCCGCCAATGACCTTTGCGGTGCCGCCCCTCAAATTTGTGACTTAAACGGATATTGTGGAAACACCAGCGGATGGTATACACAGGATAACGGAACAATCGGAACTACCGGATCTCCTGCAGGCCCATTTTGCGGTTCTATTGAAAATAATTCCTGGATATCTTTTATTGCTTCTGCCACTACCGCTACCTTAAATATCAACTCTTTTAACTGTGCATATACCACATCGGGTATTCAGGCACAGATATTCAGTACAACGAACTGTTCCAGCTTTACGTCTAAATCCAATTGCGTCAGCCAGGGTACAGGCTCAGGCAGCTTTTCCGTTACTGGTACCGGTCTGACTGTCGGACAGAAATATTACCTGATGATTGACGGATTTGCCGGTAACATATGTGATTATACGGTATCCGCCAATACAGGCGTTCAGGTCATCACATTAACCTCCAATCCGACTAATGCCACCATCTGCCAGGGACAAACTGCTACCATCAAAGTCAACGGGGCACCTGCGGGTACTACCTTCATCTGGACTCCTGCCGGCTCTATAATTGGGTCCACAACGGATTCAATTGTAACCGTACAGCCGGGTACAACTACCACTTATTCCTGTCAGATAACTTTACCTAACGGTTGCGGCATACAGACGGAGAATTACACGATTACTGTCAATCAAAAAGCAACGCCAACGTTTAACCAGGTTGCCCCGATTTGTAACGGGGATAATTTAAATCCATTACCAACCTCTTCCACCAATGGAATCAGCGGTACCTGGTCACCGGCGTTAAACAATACATCCACCACAACCTATACATTTACACCAACTGCAAGTCAGTGTGCGAATTCAACCACCTTGACCATTACGGTGAATCAGAAGGTAACGCCAACGTTTAACCAGGTTGCTCCGATTTGTAACGGGGATAATTTAAATCCTTTACCTACCTCTTCCACCAATGGCATCAATGGTACATGGTCTCCTGCGTTAAACAATACATCCACCACAACCTATACATTCACACCAACTGCAGGTCAGTGTGCGAATTCAGCAACTTTAACCATTACGGTGAATCAAAAGGTAACACCAACGTTTAACCAGGTTGCTCCGATTTGTAACGGGGATAATTTAAATCCATTGCCAACCTCTTCCACCAATGGAATCAGCGGTACCTGGTCACCGGCGTTAAACAATACATCCACCACAACCTATACATTCACACCAACTGCAGGTCAGTGTGCGAATTCAGCAACTTTAACCATTACGGTGAATCAAAAGGTAACACCAACGTTTAACCAGGTTGCCCCGATTTGTAACGGGGATACATTAAATCCATTGCCAACCTCTTCCACCAATGGCATCAGCGGTACCTGGTCACCGGCGTTAAACAATACGGCCACCACAACCTATACATTCACACCAACCGCAGGTCAGTGTGCGAATTCAACCACCTTGACCATTACGGTAAATCAAAACACAATACCGACATTTAACCCGGTTGCCCCGATTTGTAAGGGGGAATACTAAATCCATTACCTACCTCTTCCACCAACGGAATCAACGGAACTGGTCTCCGGCTTTAAATAATACGTCTACCACAACCTATACATTCACACCAACTGCAGGTCAGTGTGCGAATTCAACCACCTTAACCATTACGGTGAATCAAAAAGGTAACACCAACGTTTAACCAGGTTGCCCCGATTTGTCCGGGGGGAATTTAAATCCTTTACCAACCTCTTCCACCAATGGCATCAATGGTACATGGTCTCCTGCGTTAAACAATACATCTACCACAACCTATACATTCACACCAACTGCAGGTCAGTGTGCGAATTCAACCACCTTGACCATTACAGTAAATCAAAAACAGTAACACCAACATTTAACCAGGTTGCTCCGATTTGTAACGGGGAATACTAAATCCATTACCTACCTCTTCCACCAATGGAATCAACGGAACATGGTCTCCGGCTTTAAATAATACGGCTACCACCACTTATACCTTCACACCAACTGCAGGTCAGTGTGCGAATTCAACCACCTTGACCATTACGGTGAATCAGAAGGTAACACCAACGTTTAACCAGGTTGCCCCGATTTGTCCGGGCGGAACATTAAATCCTTTACCAACCTCTTCCACCAATGGCATCAGCGGTACCTGGTCACCGGCGTTAAACAATACGGCTACCACAACCTATACATTCACACCAACTGCAGGTCAGTGTGCGAATTCAACCACCTTGACCATTACAGTAAACCAAAACACAATAATACCGACATTTAATCCGGTGGCACCGATTTGTGAGGGTGGGAATACTAAATCCATTACCTACCACTTCTACCAACGGAATTAACGGAACATGGTCCCCGGCTTTAAATAATACGGCTCCACCACCACTTATACCTTCACACCAACTGCAGGTCAGTGTGCGAATTCAACCACCTTGACCATTACGGTGAATCAGAAGGTAACACCAACGTTTAACCAGGTTGCCCCGATTTGTCCGGGCGGAACATTAAATCCTTTACCAACCTCTTCCACCAATGGCATCAACGGTACATGGTCTCCGGCGTTAAACAATACAGCCACCACAACCTATACATTCACACCAACCGCAGGTCAGTGTGCGAATTCAACCACCTTGACCATTACAGTAAACCAAAACACAATAATACCGACATTTAACCAGGTGGCACCGATTTGTGAGGGTGGAATACTAAATCCATTACCTACCACTTCTACCAACGGAATTAATGGAACATGGTCTCCGTCTTTAAATAATACGGCTACCACCACTTATACCTTCACACCAACTGCAGGTCAGTGTGCGAATTCAACCACCTTGACCATTACGGTGAATCAGAAGGTAACACCAACGTTTAACCAGGTTGCCCCGATTTGTCCGGGGAAAATTAAATCCTTTACCAACCTCTTCCACCAATGGAATCAGCGGTACCTGGTCACCGGCGTTAAACAATACATCCACCACAACCTATACATTCACACCGACTGCCGGACAGTGTGCGAATTCAACCACCTTGACCATTACAGTAAACCAAACATAATCCGACATTTAATCCGGTGGCACCGATTTGTGAGGGTGGAATACTAAATCCATTACCTACCACTTCTACCAACGGAATTAATGGAACATGGTCTCCGTCTTTAAATAATACGGCTACCACAACCTATACATTCACACCAACTGCAGGTCAGTGTGCGAATTCAACCACCTTAACCATTACGGTGAATCAGAAGGTAACACCAACGTTTAACCAGGTTGCCCCGATTTGTCCGGGCGGAACATTAAATCCTTTACCAACCTCTTCCACCAATGGCATCAATGGTACATGGTCTCCTGCGTTAAACAATACGGCTACCACAACCTATACATTCACACCAACTGCAGGTCAGTGTGCGAATTCAACCACCTTGACCATTACAGTAAACCAAAACACAATAATACCGACATTTAATCCGGTGGCACCGATTTGTGAGGGTGGAATACTAAATCCATTACCTACCACTTCTACCAACGGAATTAATGGAACATGGTCTCCGTCTTTAAATAATACGGCTACCACCACTTATACCTTCACACCAACAGCAGGTCAGTGTGCGAATTCATCTACGTTAACAATAATCGTGTTTCCAACTAAAAACTCCAGAATATCTGAAACCATTTGTGAAGGAGATAGTATCGTAATAGGGACACAGGCATTTTATACATCCGGAACGTTCCCTGTTGTTTTGCAGTCATCACAGGGCTGTGACTCCACGGTAACTTTAAACTTAACGGTTAATCCGGCTAAAGATACCGTACTGAACAGGGTAATATGCGAAGGCGACTCATTTATCATCAACAGCACGATATTTACCGAAACAGGTCAATATGATATTAAATTCCAATCCAGCTTAGGCTGCGACTCCATCGTTCAGCTGAATCTGAGTGTCCTCGATACAAGTGTAAAAACATTTGTAACAACTATTTGTGACGGACAATCCATTACAATAGACGGACAAACATTCACGGATGCCGGTATCTATACCATCCGGCTCCAAAACTCAAATGGATGTGACAGTACCATCATTCTGGATCTAAGAATAAAACCGGTTACTACAACGGATATTGAGAAGGTCATTTGTCAGGGTGAAGTCGTTGTGATAGGTAATCAGACATTCTCTGTTTCCGGAACGTACTCCGTTACTCTGACATCTTCTATCGACTGCGACTCTATTATAAATTTAGATCTGACAGTAAATCCTGTTTCGAGAACTAACTTAAATTTTGTTGTCTGCAATGGTGATGCCATCGCTATCGGCGACAGCATTTTCACTTCAACAGGCAACTATACCGTTATCCTGGAAAACTCACTGGGTTGTGATTCGATCGTTTCACTTGACTTAACCGTAAATCCAACCTTTGAAGAAACAATCTCAGGCACTATCTGCGAGGGGGATTCTGTTACCATCGGAACTCAGGTTTTTACGGAAGGCGGAGATTATAAAGTTGTCTTACAAGCTGCTACAGGATGCGACTCCACC
This sequence comes from Sphingobacteriales bacterium, assembly GCA_016719635.1. Taxonomy (NCBI): domain Bacteria; kingdom Pseudomonadati; phylum Bacteroidota; class Sphingobacteriia; order Sphingobacteriales; species Sphingobacteriales bacterium. The sequence goes on from JADJYT010000001.1 coordinate 766,609, forward strand.
ATCAACCTTAAACTCACTGTCAATCCGAAAAGTTCAGTTGACATAGACAAAAATATTTGTGCAGGAGAATCCTTTAGTGTTGGTGGTGAGACATTTAACGAAACCGGATCGTATACTGTTGTCTTACAAAATTCATCGGGCTGTGATTCGACCATATTCCTGAACCTTACGGTCCATCCATTGCCGGTAATTGATGCCGTTGCCGACAAGACAATTGTCAATACCGGAGAACAGGTACAATTAAATGTCACCACTACCGAACAGCCAATCTTCTCCTGGTTGCCTGCCGATGTTGTAAGCAATCCTTCCGTTCAAAACCCAACGGCCACCCTGACCGTATCAACCCTGTTTATTGTTACCGCTACAAACCGAAACACCAATTGCAGCAGTAAAGACTCCGTATTTGTCGAATTAAATGAATTGAGCTGTTCAAAAGAGAATGTTTTCATTCCAAATGCATTCACACCAAATGGTGATGGCATAAATGATGTGTTTATTCCCCGTTCACTGATATTGAAATCGATGAGACTGGGCATATATAACAAATGGGGTAATAAGGTATTCGAAACAGATGACCTGACCAAATCCTGGGATGGTAATTATAAAGGAGAACCGGTTGAACCCGGTACGTATGGTTATTTCTTTATTGGTGAATGCTCACAGGGAGGTAAAATAAACATCAACGGAAATATTACTTTATTGAGATAAAAACTATTTAAAAAATTAAACTTATATTAGCACTTATGAAATATCCTGCCAACAAACCTGTAAAAGTGAGCACATGGGTATTGCATTTGCTCCTTTTAAAAATTAAAAATATACAAATGAAAAGGTATTTAATTTTAAGTCTTTTGGTGATATCAGCAGTTAAGCTTACTTTGGCTCAGGACCCGCATTTCAGTCAGATACAATACAATCCGTTATACCTGAACCCTGCTTTTGCGGGTATAACTGAATATGGAAAAGCCAACCGACTGGCAGGGCTATACAGAGATCAGTGGAGAACGCTTCCAATTCCTTACTCCACAACATTTGCTTCTTATGACCGTTTGATAAAAAAATGGGATAAGGGATGGTTGATTGGCGGTGGATTAAGCTTTCTGTACGACAGAGCGGGCGATGGTAACCTGAGTATCTTCAATCCTACTATTACCATGAACTTTGGAAAATATTTCAATAAAGAAAAACAATTGATTACACTGGGGGTAACGGCAGGTATCAGTATCAAGACGCTGGACATGTTAGGATTGCAGTTTGACAACCAGTATAACGGCGCAACCTTTGAACCAACGTTACCAAGCGGCGAAACATTTTCAAATAACAGCGTTTCCTATCCGAATTTCACCTTGGGTTTAAATTTCCGTACCAAGATAAAAGAAAAATCAACGTTAGATATTGGCGCATCCACTTCCAATTTACACAGGCCGGCACAAAACTTTTTGTATTACACCACCTCCAGACTTCCGTCCAGACATACCGCTTATGCAAAAGCGAAAGTGGCCATAAAAGATAACTGGAACGTACAACCGGGTATTTTCTTCCAGAACCAGCGAAAATTCAATCAGTTACTGATAAATGCAATCGCTGAAGTCCGTTTTGGCGATAAAAAAGATTTTGGGTTAGGGTTTGGTGCGGGTTATCGCGCTATAGATAACGATGCCGCCATCGCCTACCTTTCATTTTTATATAAAACATTGAGGATAGGTGCCGCATATGACTTCAATGTATCCGGCCTGCGCAAAGCAAGCCGTTCTCAGGGTGCATTTGAAATCGCCCTGAACTATGAATTTGGTGAAGTAAAAAGCAAACGCAAAAAATGCGATACTGTCCGTATAACACAGGTTCAGATTGTTACCGATACGCTGATTGTCCATGACACAGTCGAAGTGAAAGTGGAGAAACCTGCTGAAATCATTGAAAATCCATGCGACAAGATTGCAAAAGAAATCAATGAGAATTTGCCTGCAGCAGTATTCTTTGACAATGATGTCCCTCTTGGAAAAGCGAAAGAAACAGCTACCGGCGAAAATTACAAAGACCTGTTCGAAACTTACATGAGCAAGAAAGATGTCTTTGCCAAACAAACATCTGAAGAAGAAGCGGAGGAATTATTCGGCAAAGTTCAGGTATCTTACGCACAACTCGAAAAGGTGTTTGACCTGTTGGAAAAATACCTGAAAGACGATCATAAGATAACGCTGAACCTGAGAGGTTATACATCTCCACTGGCAGATGGCGAATACAACTTCAATTTATCTAAACGCAGGATTGAAAGCGTGAAAAATTACCTGATTTCACGAAATAACGGTGCATTGAAATCGTACATTGATTCCGGCAAACTGAAATTCGAATTATTGCCTTACGGCAAATTGGCATCACCTGCCGGCATCAGCGATAAACTCAGTGACAAGAAGAACTCCATTTACGGCAAAGCCGCATCATTGGAAAGACGCGTGGAAATCATGCACGTGGGAGTTGAATAACCCGTCTTATATCTTAAACAATAAAAATGGCTAATCTGAAGATTAGCCATTTTTATTGAATCTAAACATGAAAAAGCATATTTTCCTTAAAATATTTTTAGAATTAATTTCCATATAGTATCTTACGAGATATTTTTGAATTAAGCTATGGAAACAGCAGAAGTTGAAGAAACGGTAGATCTTCATCCGCAGGACGAAGATGCAAATCGAGTATTTGAGAAATATATTGAACACAAACCCAGCTCCCTTTTTATTCGGTTCTTGATAACACAACGCCATTTCTCCGGATTAATACTGGGAGGCGGTTATGCCTATCTTCGGCACCGGAAAGCAAGCAAAGCGAAATTCAACCTGTTTATTGACATTTTCTTTCGCATCTTATTATGGCTCCATTGGCCCATCCTCAAGAAAAAATTAATCCGACAACCATTTTCTGTTCAGCTCAGAAGACGCCTGGAAATGTTAGGTGCCACCTATATCAAGCTTGGACAAATCATGAGTCTCAGGGAAGATATGCTTCCGAAAGATATCACGGATGAGTTAAAAAAACTATTGGACACCCTGCCGGCTATCAGCTACGACCGGTTTGTGGAACTGGTAGAAGAACAAATAGGACAACCTATTCATCGTGTTTTCTCTGAGGTCAAACAGAATCCGTTAGGCTCCGCCTCTATCGCTCAAACACACCGGGCAACACTCCGAACCGGCGAAGAAGTGGTCTTAAAACTCATCAAACCCGGAACCCGCGAGCTTATACAGACAGACAGCAAGATCATAAAGGTGATGGGAAGTTTCCTAGAACTGTTCATTCCGCAGCTGCAGCCAAAGAATATGTTTACGGAGTTCTGCGATTATACCAATCGTGAAGTAGACTTCAGGTTAGAAGCGGATAATGCAGAAGAGTTCAGCTCCAATTTTATAAAACACCCTGAAATTCATTTTCCAGTTATATACAGAGAATACTCCACCAGCGATTTGATTTGTATGCAGTTTATCCGAGGAATCAAACCCGATGTACGCGCCTATGAACGTTATTCCGAAGAAGACAGAGCAAAAATCGTGGACTACGGCGCCTATGCCATCATTCAGATGCTGTATCACGACGGGTTCTTCCACGCCGATTTACATCCCGGCAATTTAATGATCATGGATGGCCCGAACGGACCACAAGTGGGGTTTATTGATTTAGGCATGGTGGGCAGGTTTGAGGAAAACACCCGGAAAACGATGTTGTATTATTTCAACAGTTTGGTTACCGGAGACCCACTTGGTGCTGCACGATACCTGACTTTACTTGCACGTCCGGGAAAGGGCAGCGATATAGAAGGATTCCGCAGGGCCTTTACCACCGTTGGTAACAAGTGGCTGAAGTCCCCGAATTTCAAAGAGTTTTCTCTGGCACGACTCATACTGGAGTCCGTGGCATTAGGCTCTAAATACCGACTGTACTATCCGTTAGAGTTGGTATTAATGGTAAAGGCCATCATCACCTATGAGGGAGTCGGCAATGTCATTATGCCCGGATTTGACATTCAGAAAGTCAGCAAGAAACACATCCGGAAGATGTTGCTGGGTGAAGTAAATCCGGTTGACCTATTCAAGGCGCAACTGCAGAATGCACCGGAGTTCATGGATATCATCTCCCGTTCCCCATTAGTGCTCTCCGAAGCATTCAAACGGTTTGAAAACGGACTGGTAGAAAAAAAGAAACCCCTTACACAAGGAGTGCAAAATACCATTTTCGGCGGATGCTGTGTTATCGGTGGCTCTATCCTGGCCGCCGCCGGACTGGATTGGATGGTGTTCACGCCGTTGCTGGTATTAGGATTCATACTGGCCTTAAAATCCTGATCTGCTTTTTATCAACTTATTATTTCCAGGTTGCAATCTCTAATACCATCGGATGAAAAATATACATCTCTTACTAATAGCCGGTTGCATACTGATGCTGTCATGTAATAAACCATCCTCCGAAGACACTACTCCTCCGTCTGCTACAGCAGAGATAAAATCGGAAAGCTGGATGCATGATTTAATCACCCTTTATCCGGATAAGACGATTGCGTTAAAAGATATCATGATGCCCGGTGCCCATGATGCCGGCCTGTACGAACTGAATGAATGTACCTTCGGGGCAAATGCCTGCAATACCGAAACACAATTATTAAACTTTTCCCAGCAACTGACACAGGGCATGCGTATTTTTGATGTTCGACCCACTTTATACAATAAAAAATTCTATACGGAACATGCCACATCCTGTAATGGCTTGGGCTGCAAAGGTGCTTTATTATCTACCATCTACTCGCATATCAATGAATTCCTGAACACCCATGCAGAACTGGTCATCCTGGAAATGAGCCACTATTGTGGCACCTCTGTTTCGGATACCGCACTGCTGAATCTAGCCAACCGAACCTTGGATGATAAGATTTACAAAGAGACTGCTGTCTCTACATCTCCCTTCATCAAACGACCCTTAAATGATATAATAGGCAGTGGAACATCCGGTAAGGTGTTATTCATTTATGAAGGCGTATCTGATAATGCCGTCAATAGAGCCAACGGCCTGTTTGCAGGTTCCATTCTTCCCCGCGAGGGCAGCTGGACCAACAGCCACTATTCAGCAGACCTGAAACGCGACCAATTGGCTCAATACAGAAGCTTCTCGAATGACGGAGAACATCTGTTTCAGTTTAGCTGGCAAATCACACAGAATGACCTGCAGGCAATCAATTGCTTCCTGAATCCAAATGCTCCTTATATACATCAAACGGCTGACAGTGCCAATGTGCAGATTGCACCGGTAATGGATTCCCTTATTTCCGTTGGGCAAATCCGCAAAGGCAGGATACCTAATATCATCTATCTGGATTATTCGGAACGTTTCGTAACCAATACGTGCATTAAGATCAGTAAACTGAATAACGAATAAGGTGTCTGTGCATCTTACAATTTAAATCCTTTCGTATAATTATCCCACTTTTCAATCACGGACTGGAAGTTATCGGGCAGGGGTTGTTCAAAATACATTTCCTGGCCGGTACGGGGATGAATAAAACCGAGGCTCTGCGCATGCAGCGCATGGTAAGGCATAAGCTTAAAACAGTTTTCTATGAACGTCTTGTATTTCCCATAAATCGTTCCTGCCAGAATCTGATCCCCGCCGTAACTGTAATCACCGAAAAGTGTATGTCCGATATATTTCAGATGTACACGAATCTGATGGGTGCGCCCGGTTTCCAGTTTGCATTTCACCAAGGTCACATAACCATACCGCTTTATCACTTCATAATTGGTAGCTGCAAATTTTCCGGCACTGCCATCTTCCACAGCCATAAACACTTTCCGGTTGCGCGGATTACGGGCAATATTGCACTCTATCCTTCCTGTCTTATCTTCTATGTCACCCCAAACCATCGCGATATAGTGGCGTTTGATGGTTCTGTCAAAAAACTGTTTGGATAAATGATTGAGAGCATGTTCGGTTTTGCCTATGATGATTAATCCGGATGTATTCTTATCCAGACGATGCACTAAACCCGGGCGTGTATCACCGGAAATCTGTGGAAGGTCTTTACAATGCCATAATAAGGCATGCACCAGGGTGCCGTGAAAATTTCCGTGGCCGGGATGGCAAACCATACCGGCTTTCTTGTTGACCAGCAGCACGTCCTCGTCTTCGTATACGATATCCAGCGGAATATTTTCAGGCTCTACCGTATAATCCCAGACGGGATTCGGCAATATCACCTGAATCAGGTCATTCGCCTTGATTTTATAATTGGATTTAACCGGTTTATTATTCACCAAGATACTTCCCGCCTCTACCGCATTCTGTATTTTATTGCGCGAAACCGCCTGTATCTTGTCCGACAGGTATTTATCAATCCGTACGGGCTCCTGACCTTTATCTATGACAAACCGGTAATGTTCAAAGAGTTCATCTTCGCTTTCTTCTGTAATCTCTATGCTTTCCATCGGATTCATTGACGCTTCTTAATGCTCTGCAGATAAGAAAAATGTAGTTATTGCCCTTAAAAACATTCAACATTAAACACTTCGGCAAATTTAGCGATTAAAACCCGCTTAACTTCATTAAGGTTTATCTCATTTCTGCCGTCTTTCCGTTCATGTTGAATCGAGGTAACCCCTTTATCCGTAAATCCGCAAGGATGGATATACTTGAAGTAGCTCAAATCCATATCCACATTTAAGGCAAAACCATGCATGGTCACCCATCGGGAGGTTTTAACGCCAAACGCCGCAATCTTTTTAGTCTGATCATCTGATTTTGAATCCACCCAAACGCCCGTAGCATCGGGTATCCTATAGCCCGCAATACCATATTCTGCGATGGTTTGTATCATCACTTCTTCCAGCATGCGCATGTATAGTTTGATATCGGACGAAAAATATTCCAGGTCTAAAATAGGATATCCCGTGATTTGTCCCGGCCCGTGAAAGGTGACATCCCCCCCTCTGCTGATATGGAACACATCTACACCTTTCTCATTCAGAAAATCTTCGGATAATAAAACATTTTGTTCGTTGGCTGCCTTGCCTAAGGTGATGACCGGATGATGTTCACACAAGTACAAAGAATGAGCGTCCGAATTGGACTGCCCCCTTAGTTTGTTATCGATCAGTTCTTCGAATTTATGCGTTTGAATCGCCAAAGCATCCGCGTACTTCATCAAACCTACATCAATAATTTGTAATTTTTGCATGATAGTCGACAGTCAATGGCCAATGGACGACAGCAAAAGAAGCAGTGGGCTATTGGGTATGGACAATGGATAATTCTAAAATGGATGTTCCGCGAGCTTGTTTTTCAGTTTGCCGATCACATCGACCTCTACGGCATCCACACCTTTCAACTCAGCCAGATAATAGGATACCCAGTCTGTCAGATGAATCAGATACATGCTTCGAACCAGATCGTAATCCCCTTTGGAATAAATCTCTATCACATCACTGGCATATTGACCGACTACCTCTTTTGTAAATTCCATGCGCTCCTGATTGCGTTCAAAATCCTGGTTATTGCGGATAAACACCACCGCGATGTTTTCGTTCTTTTCGCGCCAGCCGACCAGCTCATTATGGTTCATTTCCGGCACCACATGATGCCAGCAAAGCATTTTTGCATTTTCATTGATTTGCTGACGGAAACGTATGGATACTCCTTCAAATTTAGCATCCGAGTAAATCACCGGAATTTTACCGCTTAACTTCTGTGCAATTTCTTTCGCCTGTGACTTGATGGCTGCTTCGTCTGTTTCCAGTAAGGTAATTGCCTCCTGCAGGTATTGCTTAAATCCGTCTTCCAGCAAACCTAAATGAAACAAAATATACAATAGCTGCACATACGACTGTCCGAATGCGGCCCGCGGCGGTGAACCACCGTCAATATTCACAAAATCGATATCGTTCGTTTCCGCGTATTCCTGAATCAATCCGCCGGACGTGATACATACAATCTGCGCATTTTTTTTGAACGCCTGCATCAGCGCCGACAACGTTTCTTCGGTATTGCCCGAATACGATGATATGATGACCAGCGTATTCTCATTGACGAAGGCCGGAATCTGGTATTCTTTGTTGACAATAACAGGCACGGATAAATCATCTCTCAGTACATTGGACAAAATCGTACCACCGATACCGGAACCACCCAGACCCGAAATTAAAATATTGCGTATCGGAAATTTATTCTTACCGATTTTAGCCTTCTCCCCGATTTCAATCGCTCGTTTCAGTTGAGCAGGGAACCCCTGTATCAAATCATCCATTTTCATAATTAATTATATTTAAACACATCGAAATATAGATTCTTAAGCTAAAATTTGCTTTAGCAAATCCTATAAATCACTTTTCAAATGAAATCCTGCAAAAATAAACCCCAAAAGAATACATAGAAATGAATAAATTCATTTTATCATGAATCTATGTGTTTATAATCAGACTGTAAAAAAACGAAAAAATCGCCATACTCAAAAATCATTTATCTTTATACACGTTAATTTTATGAAAAACAACGCGCAAACGGGACAAAATGCCGAACTTTTAGCACAGGCCTATCTTATAAAGAAGAACTACCGCATTTTGTTCACCAACTGGCGCCATAAACACGCTGAAATTGACATAATCGCCCGGGATGGCAACGTGGTAGTGTTTATTGAGGTGAAAGCCAGAAAAAACAACTCATTCGGCCATCCGGAAGAATTTGTAGACAAACATAAGATGAAAAAAATGCACGAGGCGGCCGAAGCATATATCCAACAATCCGACTGGCCCGGTGAGCTGCGTTTTGACATCATCTCGATAGAAAACGAGACAAAGATCACGCATTTTGAAGATGCATTTTACTGAACCACAACAAGCCTGCTGGATTCATTAACAGATTTTTTCATACCTTTGTCAACTATTCCATTTACAACCACAACTTAACTAAATGACCAACGAACAATATAAAACACTTCAAGAAAGAGTCAGCTCTTTTGGGAGGTATCTTTGACGTCGCTAACAAGGCAGAACAAATTAAAGACGACGAAGCCAAAACCCTAGCGCCGAATTTCTGGGACGACCAGCTCAAGGCACAGGCCTTAATGAAAGAAATCAAGCAGAACAAGCATTGGGTGTCTTTGTACAAAAACGTCGAAAAGAAATTCGATGACTTAATGGTATTGCGTGAATTCCAGGAAATGGGCGAAGCCACCGAAGAAGAGGTCGACCGGCAATACGAAACCATCCTTGCCGAGCTGGATGACAATGAATTCAAATCCACCCTCAAAAACGAAGAAGACAACCTGAGCGCCATTCTCGAAATCAATGCCGGCGCGGGCGGTACGGAAGCCTGCGACTGGGCAGGTATGCTGATGCGCATGTACACCATGTGGGCGAATAAAAACAACTATAAAGTAACAGAACTGGATTACCAGGCGGGTGAGGTGGCCGGTGTCAAATCGGTATCGCTGGAAATAGATGGTGATTTTGCGTTCGGCATGCTGAAAGGCGAGAACGGCGTACACCGCCTTGTCCGGATCTCTCCATTTAATGCGCAGGGCAAACGCATGACCTCCTTCTGTTCAGTGTTTGTGCATCCGGTTGTGGACGATTCCATCGATATAGAAATCAATCCAGCCGATTTGGAGTGGGATGTTTTCCGGGCGCAGGGTGCCGGCGGACAGCACGTCAACAAAACGGAATCCGCGGTACGCGTGCGGCATTTGCCGAGTGGTATTGTCTGCGAATGCCAGACACAGCGCTCGCAGATACAGAACCGTGAAACGGCCCTGAAGATGCTGAAATCAAAATTGTATGAAGCGGAACTGCAGAAACAACTGGAAGCCCGGGATGCCATCGAAGCGCAGAAGATGAAAAACGAATGGGGCTCGCAGATCCGAAGTTATGTGCTGGACGACCGATGGGTGAAAGATTTGCGGACAGGCTATAAGGTGACCAACCCGGATAATGTGCTGGACGGCGACCTCAACGGATTTTTCAAAGCCTACCTCTTGCATAAATCAGGTTGATTTTTATAAATTACTGTTGGATTTTACAAAATTCATTTTTGGATACCCTTTATTCCTGAATACTATGGAAAACAAACTTATCAAAGATGCAGATTACTATTTGGATGAAATCGGCAGAATGGTAATTACGGAGGCCTATCATCTGAAGCGTGGACATTGCTGCAAGAATGACTGCAAACATTGCCCATGGAAAGATGAACATGAAATTGAGCCCATATTTGATGGTCAATAGACGATGGACCATGGACTATGGACCAATAACTATTAACCAATCAGGCTCCTTTCAGAAAATAATTGACGAGTCTTTTTTCCAGCCAGTTGTGTTCGGCTTTCAGGTCTTCGCAGAAACCGACATGCCCGCCGCCGATGGGAATTTCCAAGTGAAAACTTTTCGATTTTCTGGCCACCTGGACAGGATAGCATTCCCTGGTCAGCAAGGGGTCATTATCCGTGTTAATCAGCAAGGTGGGAGTCTTTATCTTTTTGAGGTAGGTGGATGCCTGAACGGTTACATTGTAATCATGGATATTCTTAAATCCATGCATCGGCACGGTGCAGCGTTCCGTAAACTCCCATAAGTTCCGGGCTTTCGCGATCGACTTATAATCCATCGCATCCGGGTAACGGGATTGTTTCAACAGCACCTTATCTTTCACCTGTTGGGTAAAACGGCGTTCATAAATCTTATTCCACCCTTTGATCAGATGCGGAAAGGACGTTTCGTAATGCAGCGGCACAGACACCGCCACCGCCGCATCTATTGTGTGTACATTATTCCATTTCTCCTCGCCCAGATATTTCAGGGTCAGGTTGCCGCCCATGGAAATACCAATCAGGCTGTAGGAATCGTAGGTATTATTTTTCTGGATGTGTTCAATCACATAATGCAGGTCTTCCGTTTTCCCGGAATGATACCCGAAAAACTGACGGTTGTCTTCCCCGCTGCATCCCCTGTAATTCCAGACACAGACATCATATCCGTTTTTATTCAGAATTTTTACCAGGCCTTTGGCATACACACGCTGGGAACTGCCCTCAAAACCATGCGAGATGATAATAAGTTGTTTACTGTCGATTCGGCTCCAGTCTAAATCCAGAAAATCATCGTCCCAGGTTTCTATCCGCTCGCGCTGATAGCTCACCCCTTCCACCTGACGGTATAAATTTGGCACAATGGTTTGCAGGTGCCTGGTATAAAGCCACTTCGGGGTTTTCAATATGGGAGAAGTCAGGAGCATCTATGTTTCAGGTTCAAGTTATACATTCCTGCCGAAAAAGTCAAGCAGGTAGCCATTCACTTCATCCGGGCAGTCATTCTGCGTCCAGTGTGAACAGTCCCTGATATACCTGATGTCCAGTGCCGCATTGATGTGTTGCTGCGTATTGAACGTCAGTTCCTTGCCCAATGCTTTGTCGCCTTCGCCCCAAATCAGCAGCGTCGGTGACTGTATCTTATTTTTAAAAATGCTGACATTCGGTTTCGTCTGCAGCATGGCGCGGTAATAATTGATGGAACCTGTCAGCGCGCCTTTTTGCTGAAAGGCATGCACAAATTCATCCAGGTCAGCATCCGTGAAATTTTCCTTGTGGTACATCCATCCGCGTACAAATTGTTTGAAGAACAAGGGCAACACATACGAGTACAGCAACTCCGGCAATAACGGAATCTGGTGCATGAACATATACCAGCTGCGCAGCAACTGTGACGGATTTTCCTTAAAACTCTTCAGCATCTCTTTCGGATGCGGGCAGTTCAGCACCGCCAGTTTTTCCGTCATCCCGGGATACATGGCCGCGAATGCCCACGCCACCGCACCGCCCCAGTCGTGGCCGACGATAAACGCCTTATCAAAACCCAGTTTCGGAATCAGCGCCGCGATATCCGAAGCCACCACATCGGTTTTATAATTGGACACTCCGTGCGGTTTATCACTCAGGTTAAACCCCCGTAAATCCGGAGCCACCACCGTATATTTTTCCGCGAGCACAGGAATCTGATACCGCCAGGTGTACCAGAACTCCGGCCAGCCGTGCAGGAGCACCACCAGCTTTTTGCCGGTGCCCTGTCTGGCGATGTGCAGTTTAATGCCGTTTACTTCCACAAATTCGTGCGTGATAGTCCTGTTATCCATTTTCATTGAGTTTGAATGAGCATAAAAGTAAATTTATTCCCTAAATTTATCAAACAAGCATCACTTATTTTTCAAACTTTCACACATGCAGCACGAAATCACACAAGCAGGACCCCTGCTGAACGAAGAAGGCAGCCTTTCGCAAAAAGGCTGGGCAAAAGATTTAGTTTTACGGTATGACCGCAATGCCATCAAGGCCTCCGGACTGCGAATCAAGGAATGGGATTATTACTGCATCCTGCAGGAAGATTTTGGCATTGCACTCACCGTGGCGGATAATTCCTACCTGTCCCTGATAGCCGTCAACGTGTTTGATTTCATTCATAATAAAGAAACCACCGACATGGTACTCCTCCCGTTTACGATGGGGAAATTAAATATGCCCTCGCACTCCGCCTTCGGCGATACGGTGGTACAGCACAAAAAGGTGCAGATATCCTTTCGGCATATCGAAGGAAGGCGGCAGCTGGATGTTGATTTTCCGTCGTTCAACAACCGAAAAGGAATAACAGGAAGCATATCGCTGACACCTCTGAACAAGGACAGCATGGTAATTGCCACGCCCTGGAAAGAAGACCCGCTGGCATTTTACTACAACCAGAAAATCAACTGCCTGGCGGCGGCGGGTTCATTCACCGTTGGCAATGAGACGCATGTATTCGAACCGGAGAAAGCGCTGGGTGTGCTGGATTGGGGACGCGGCGTGTGGACCTATAAAAACCGCTGGTACTGGGGTTCCGCATCCGGCTATGTGGACGGACAGCCGTTTGGTTTCAATATCGGCTATGGCTTTGGCGATACCTCGGCGGCCACGGAGAACATGTTGCTGTACAACGGCGTGGCCCATAAGCTGGAAGATGTGAAATTCATCATCCACACGAACGACTACCTGCAGCCCTGGAAATTCACGAGTAACGACGGGCGTTTTGAATTAGATTTTCAACCTGCGATAGACCGCTATTCCAATACCAACCTGCTGCTGCTGCAATCCAAACAGCACCAGGTGTTCGGTTATTTCAGCGGAAAGGTGATACTGGATGACGGCATAGTGCTCACTATTGACCGGCTGCTGGGATTTGCGGAAGATGTGCTGAACAGATGGTAGAAGCAGGGCGGCTACTGACACCTATTCAATACATAAGAAACGATTCTCTATATAGTTGGTAAAACAGCGGAGATATAAACACAAATAAGCACTAAGAGCATACAAAATATAATATACCTATTTGATTATTTATGAAAAATACTATATTTGACAAAACGTAACAAAGGAGCGTGTATACAACATAGAGTAGTTAGTATATGCGAACCAATGGTGCGCATATAAACAGTTAGGGGGAGAAGAAAAAAGAGGGGTTTGGGGGAGAAAAGAAAAAAAATTCCCAAAAAAAAGAAAAGGGGGCCCGGGCCCGGGGGGGGGGGGGGGGCATCAGGAAGTTTCTCCGCGTGGGAGGGGGGGTTGGGAAAAAAAGACGGGGGGAAAATACGCGGGGGGCCGCGAGGAGGGAAGGAGAAGAGAGAAAGGGGGGGGAGGGGCGGGGGGGGCGGGCGGGAAGGGAAAAAAAAAAAAAAAAAAAAAAAAAGAATCCCGCCGCCCCCCCCCCCCCCCGCGGCACCGCCACCCCCAACACCCCGCCCGGGGGGGGGCGCCCCCCCCCGGCCCGCGCCCCCGGCAACGTTGGCTGTAATGCCTTCGCACCATTAGCCCTTAATCTAAAAAGTGTAGCACGACAGACCGAATACGAATAACCGACATATAGAATATTATAACTTTGCTTCAATGAAATTTGCAAATCCCTTTAGTAATCTCAATATAGCCGAGCAAAATCAAAAATGGGTATTACCTGTATTTCTGCTTCTGTTTATCCCTTTTTATGTATTGATAGTGTATGTGATTACTTTTTCATGGACACTAGTCGCGGTTCCGCTTGACAAGGATGAATTATTTGCCAATCCCAAGTATTCGTTTTATATCAAAGTTGTGCTGATTACAATAGCGGTTATCAGCCTATACAGAGTGGCATTAGCCCTGTATGACTTCTTTAGGTATAATAACAGACCTAATAATAAAATTTCAGCTAATTATTTGTATTGGATAGTTAGTAGCACGATATTGTCTCAACTAGTTTTTATTGTATTTGCCTTTACGCTTTCAAAAACGCTTCAACTTTTAGCCGGCTGGCAGGCAAATGATGTTTACGGGTTAATTACCGATAGTGGTTCAAAAGCCAAAAGCGTTTATCACCTCATTCCAAACCTGATACAATTGCCAGGTGTTGTAGCAGCAATTATTATCTATCTAGTTTGGTCTTTTTTGCTCTACGTCAACCATTATTTAGGTCATGTATCACGACTAATGTGGTTGCTTTCGCATCGTCCGCACCATGTTACCACTGCCCTGACTAATGGCACAGGTTTTTTAGCCGACATGCAGTTTATTATCGGTTGGATTGTAGTCATTATTGAGACAGTTATAGTAGTTCTAATTTCTAAACTCATTACTACCGAACAGGAAACTGTTGTTATTATGTTTTTTGGTTTTGCGGTATTTTATCAATTGCTAGAAGTAACTAACCATGCAGCTACTTTTTTATCAGCCTATGAAAAACAATAAGGTTCTAAACTTCATTTCTAAACTATTTGTTACCGGCCCTTATCATGTCTTGCATCATTCATCGCACGAAGACCACGCCATGGCAAACCTTGGCGGAAATACCGGACTTTGGGACTATATTTTTGGAACTTATTGCGACTTACCTGAAAACGAACCCAACTTTGGACTAACCCATCAGCCTGCATTGGAGTTGTCTGCAACGGCAATAGTTTTTGGAGGTTTGCAACAAATATATTACGAGTTGACACACAACAAAGATTTCTTAACACGGCTCAAAATTATTTTCGGTGGCATCTATTACAAACCACCTTTTACCAAAGACTTTTTAATTATTGCTGATGGCAGACAACATGTGGTTTTACATAAGATACTACAATAGTTTGTGTGATACATTTACTTTGTCGCAGTTCACAGTCAGACAAGGAGAGTATCAGTTCAACCTGTACGGTAACTCTTCCTGTGGACGAGTAATGGCACATGCCGCTAACAACAATTTGGCAAAAGTGGCGGTTTCGTTCTCCGCAGACACTTTTATGGTTACAGAAAGTTCAGTTCTCCGCATCAACATTTGTGGTAAAAATCGCCACCTTCGCCAAACTGCAAAACCGTTATCGGCTATTATTAGTTTGAGTACAATAAATTAGTTCCGAAAACAAAATTAAATAAGAAAATTATGAATATACAATGTTTTCAGCACGTACATTACGAAGATTTAGGTTGTATTGCAAGTTGGATTGAATTGAATGGTCATATTTTAAATTATACACGATTCTTTGAAAATCATAAAATTCCCAATATTGATGATATAGATTTGTTAATTATAATGGGAGGGCCGATGAGTGTTAATGATGAGGGAAAATTCACCTGGCTTAAGACTGAGAAAAATGCAATTAAAGAAGCAATTGTAAAAAATAAAATAGTCATCGGAATCTGTTTAGGATCTCAGCTTGTTGCAAATGTATTAGGTGAAGAAGTATACAGAAATTCAGAGAAGGAGATAGGATGGCATGATATAAATTTAATTGAACAAAATGAATCTGAAAATATAATAAATAATAATACTAAAAGATTAAAGGTATTTCATTGGCATGGTGAAACGTATAAATTGCCCAATAATTCAATGCGTTTAGCTTATTCAGAATGTTGCGAAAATCAAGCATTTTTATACAATAAAAAGGTTTTGGGACTTCAATTCCATTTAGAAGTAACTAAAAATAGTGTTGCTGCAATGTTAAAGAATGGTAGAAATGAATTGAATAATGGAAAGTATATCCAGTCAGAAAGCGAAATTCTAAATCAAACAGAATTTATAGAATCAAATAATAAAATTATGTTTCAAATTTTAAACAGACTTATAAAAAACAACAGCTGGTAACAAACCCTAGCAAAAATGCGGGATGTAGAAGGTTTGCAACGTCTCATCCTACATCGGGGCTTGTCACGGGGGATACAGACGAAGCTCCACAATCCCGCACCCTCGTAGTCGTTGTATGTAGCCAACAAAGGCGAGAGATTTCTATCTTTTATTTATATTTATAAACAGATGAGGAAGATTTTTCACAATCTGACTTTACCTGCAGTAATTAATCAACATCAATATATAGTATGAATATCATCAAAATGATTAAAAAAATAGGCGTAGGACTTTTTGTTCTAATTGTAATAGTATTAATTTCTGGATTTATTTTTGAGAGAGTATCTCGCACAGAAGCAGAAAAAATTTCACCATATGGGGATTTTGTTCAACTTGAAAATCATCGTTTACATTATTTACAAAAGGAACAGGTGGACAAACTGTAGTTTTTGAAACAGCCTTTGATCCGGCTGGGCATTTACAATGGTTAAATATACAAAAAAACCTACCTAAAACATTTACAACTATTTCCTATGACAGAGCGGGTGTATTATGGAGCGAAAGAGGAATAAATCCTAAATCAGGTGAGAAAATTGCTGAAGAATTGTACGAATTATTGAAAAAAGCAAAAGCACCGAAGCCATACATTTTAGTTGGACACTCTTTAGGAGGTATCTTAACTCGTTTTTTTGTTAAAAAATATTCACCAGATGTCGCAGGAATAATACTTGTAGACAGTCAGTTTCCCAATGATCAAGATTTTTTATCTCCAAAATTGTATGAAATGGTAAATCAGGGATTACCAAGCAGATTTTTAAAATTTGGAAACGAGTTTGGATTTGTAAGAGTAATGTTTGACAATATGTTCCCAAATACAGAACAATACAAGTATCAGAATTCAATCATGCCAACTTTGTTGTATAAAAGTGCTTATGGTGTACTTGAAGAACAAGATGAAATGAAGAATATTAAGAACGAAGCAAGCAAAATAAATTCATTTGATTCTATACCGTTGGTTGTAATTACAGCTGCTGATAAAAATCGGTTTAACAATTTTATTTCAGACGAAAAATTGAAATCAGAGATGCTAAATGCTTGGGATAAAATGCAAAAGAATTTATTAAATTTATCCTCAGAGAGTAAACAGATTTTAGCGACAAATAGTGGACATTACATCAATCAAGACCAACCGGAAATTATTGAAAATGAAATAATTGAAATGTTAAAAAAATTACAAAATACCGTTCGCCGTCGTTAGTTTGTAACCAACGAACTGCCAACCTAAAAAAACAACAGTAAGCAAAATTATGTCAAGATTTATCTTTATAATAAAGGTGACTTGTAAGCCACCCTGTTTATAGTGCCACTCAATAGTAGACATTTTTCTACCGTTACTATCTTTTAGCTCCGCAAAAATCTCCATCCGCTTATTCTCCTTTATCGAGTCCTTTTTCAAAGTCCTCTGACAAATTTTCAAAACTGCCGACCTCGAGGGTCGGGAAACAGCCAACTAATACAGTTCTTGAAAACATTTGCAGCAGATAACTTCGCTGTACTGGCTATGACGGGATGAAAGGCAGCTACTTCGTTCGATTTGACGGGAACACAACAGGCGGCTGCATAGGCTTTATCCTCTCTCCATTTAGCTATCGGAGGGAATACGGTAAATGCCTAATATTTGGAAATTTGTACAATTGCATCTATTTTAGAGTTAGCGGCAAACCTATGTCAATAACATACAACGAAATATTCAAGCAACTTTTGAAAGAATACCATCTGCCGGGCGACCTTTCGTTTTCAATTGACCTGCCTGCAGAAGTTCATAAGATACTTACCGACAAAATAATAATGACAGGACTGGGAATCACTTTAGAATCATTTGGAGGGCTTTACAAAGCAACGCAGGACTGGGAAAATCAATCCATTATTGAAGACAACGAAAATCATTTTCACGTAGACTGGCTTATAGCACCTGCAGACAGCAAAAATGCTTTTATGCTTGGTGTCAAGACGCTGATCTTGCTTGCTGAAAAATTTCAAAAAGAAAGAGTTAATGGTATTCGCTTCTGGTATGCATTTCAGACACCGGAACTTGGCAAACTTTGGGCAAAACACAATAATCTGGATGAAGAAGATAAGGAACACCTTATAAGCGACAGATTAAGTTTTTATAAATTGCGGGAAGGAGAAAATAAGATAGCAGCTAACGAAGATGGCCATAAATTCTGGGCAATATTGACAATAGATATATAAAAACAGTCCTCAAACTGCAAATACATTACACCCTGGTCTTAGCGCATCACTGATTGTCCTTGCCGCACATTTTGTTTGTTTTTTATCTGGCGAGTGTTCCGCAGGATTACTTCAGTCCACCTCGAGGGTTGAAACTACAACCCCATCCTATCGGCAAGAAGGTAACAACCTTTGAATACTCCGCACTTACGCAATTCTGGCTCATTCCATTGATTTTTCGCAAATAAAATGTACCTCTCTTCATTCAGTGTGACCTCGAGGGTGGTAAGACGAAAACGACAGACAGGCGTTGCGGTCGCTACGCCGGCAGCCATTGCTGTAAAAACCGGATTTGGTTGCCGCCCATAATCTGTGCTACCTCTTCTTCTTCAAACCCTTCCTTCAGCAAGGCATCCGTGAGCAAAACCAGCGAACTGATATCGAACTGGGTGGCCACAGCTCCGTCAAAATCCGAACCGAGTGCTATATGCTCCACACCTGCCCGGTTCACGGCATAGCGGATGGTTTTCGCAATACCCGCCGGTGAGATGTCGCACACCGCTTCGCTCCAGTAACCGATGCCGATGAGCCCGCCTTTTTCCGCCACGGCTTTCAAGTGTGCATCGCTGAGGTTACGCAGACTGTCCTTCGTGCCTCGTAACCCTGTATGCGACACCACGACCGGTTTATGGGAATACGCCAGCACATCCTCAATCAGCTGTTCGGACGCATGCGCCAGGTCAACGGTGATATACAGTTCCTCCATCTTTCGCACTGCTGCCTTTCCAAAATCGGTCAGTCCCCCCTTTTGCATGCCGGTGGAAGAACCGCCCGCATCGTTGTCAAAGAAGTGCACAAGCCCCATCATCCGGTATCCGGCCTGGTGCAGCACCTCCAGATTTTCCAGCCTGCCTTCCAGCGCGTGCAGCCCCTCCACCGCCAGCATGCCTGCCGCCATTTTCAGCGAATGGATCCGCTTCTCCAGAAATGCGTTCAGTTCTTTCTGATTTTTAATGACACTGAACCGTCCTGCCGAATTCGCGGCGGCTTTATGAACCAGCTCTGCATTGTGCAGCGCCCTTTCTTTTAAACTGAACCAGCTGCGCGGCGGCCTTCGGTTCGCAATGGTAAGCAGGGTTATATTATCCGTGCGGTCATCGTTCCGGTCATAATTGAGCCCTCTGGGTGTTTGCGTGACGGCATCAAAAATCTGGAGTGCTGCATTTCCTTCCAGCATACGGGGCAGGTCGATATGTCCGCGTTGATTGCGCTCCAAAAAATTGCGGTCCCACAGGAAACTGTCGGCATGCATATCGGCAATGAGCAGTTTCGCATGCAGTGATTTTGCCTTTTCGGAAACCTCGCCGGTGCCGGGATAATCGCATCTATTGATGTTGCCGTCCACCAGTTTTCCCAAAAAGAAAAAGAAGAAAATGGCTGACGCCAGCAATAAAACAATCAGTACTGTCATGGAATGAACGTATTTAAGACCAGGCCTGCGCCACCAAGGCAGCGGCAGACATGATAGATGACATAGGATTGACACCGATATTACCCGGAAAAAAGGAAGAATCAGCCACCACTAGTCCGTCTATACCTTCCAACTGAAATCTATCCCGCACATTGACCCCGCAAAACAGATGGGTGGCCGCCATCGGCATAATGCCCGGCCCCGGTTTTATGCCGGCAATGGCGCGCGCCTGTTCCACCGTGGTAATCGCTTCCGGGACACCATATACGTGCGGCCATACTTCTTTCGCACCGGCGACAAACATGGCTTCCGCCATCATGGAGATGCCGCGCAGGATAGTGCTTCTGTCTTTGTTCGTCAGGCTATACTTTACCATTGCCCCGAATGGCCCGCGAATGACCTGCCCGCGGGCTTCCGCCTTACAGGCCACCTGCCAGTATGCCGTATGGTCTATTTTCTCCAGGCGGCTTTGCAGTTCTTTTCCAATGCCGGGTACACGTGCCGCTTTCAAATCATAGGGCAGCAGCATGCTTTCAAACTTGATATTTTCTTTTAGCCAGTGCAGCGATTCTGCCGTTTGCGTTCCGCCCGGACCGGTGCTTATCTTTTCATCAAACAAGCCCATGATGGACGAGCCGGGATGCGCCATAAAGCCGTTACCCTGCAGCTTAACGCCGCTATTCAGCAGGAGCCAGGGTGTCTGTACCGCACTGGCTGCCAGAATCACGGCCTGTCTGGCATGTGCCTTGAAAGAAGCTCCCGAGGTGAATTTACCTTCCACTCCGACGGCGCGTTTATGCTGAATGACAACCTTTTTCACTGCACAGCTGCTGTACACCCTTGCACCATTCTTCACGGACATAGATATATAATTTTTGTCCGTACTTTCTTTGCCGTCGTTCGGGCAGCCCAATATGCATCTTCCCAAACCTTTGCAGCCCGGTGTATTTCTGCGGATGGGATGTGCCATATCGCCAAAGCCTTTCAGCATGGCAACGCCGTTTCCTCCCAGCAGATGCGGGGGAGTTTCCGTTATCTGCAATTCCCTGTCGAGAATATCGTTGGCTTCCATGAGTTCCTTCCAGGGCAACAGTCTTTCCCATTTCTTATCGGCAGCCACCCATTCCTGCCATACCCATTCCGGAAAACGAATCTGTATGGCTGCGTTGATGACGGAGCCGCCGCCCAGACATTTTCCCTGCAGTAACGGAACCGTTTCCTCGCCTAAGCAAACACTGGTACCCGCATCGCGGTACATCTTTGACATGATTTCCATGGAACTGCCTAAACCGGGTTGGTGCGGTGCACCTTCTTCGACGAGAATGACACTTTTACCCGCAGCAGAAAGCCAACGTGCAACGGTGGAACCGGCACATCCGGAACCGATGATGACAAAGTCAGCATCGTCTTCTACCGCGTGTATGGAATCATTCATCAGCATTGTGTCAAAAAGGCCATTGTCTTCCATAATTCAAAAATGCTGCGGATGTTGGGGTTGGAATGACTGTATATTTTACGGATAATCGCTTGTTTTTTTTCAGCATTCATCCTGTTGAATGGCAATCCATACTGAAAGATGGCAAAAATGTGTGCAACCAGCACCGATGCGCGCAACGCAAAACGGACATGCCACGGAAATTCGCGCGGAAGCCCTTTCCCTGTCCATCCCAGTACTATCGTTTTAAAGATTGCCTCCACTAACGCTAAAAATATTGTTTTTTATGCTAAATTTATAAGTCGGGTAAATAAATTTATTTTTATTTACAACGGTCTTATCATTCAAATATACAGATACACCATGGGAAAGCAATACACGCTGGATGAATTATTAAAGATGAGCAAACAGGAAATCGTTCAGGTATTTCAAAACGGCCACCCCATCAAAACGAAAGAGTTGGACAATACACAATACCTGGGCATTGATGTAGGTATGCCTTCCTGGTTTCATAAATTTTTCTGGAAAACGTTTCGTAAAACTTTTTACCGCGATCCGGAAACAGGCGTACTGCGTGGCTGGAATGTGAAACTGCAGCAACAGGGATGGGACGGTCCGCAAACCCCTAAAAAAGATAAAAAAGGAAATGATCTTTCTTTCGGACATTACCATCTGTTACCGGCAAAGGGTAAAAAATTTCCAAAAGGCTGGGAAGGTGCTGACTACCTCGATTACGGAGTTGCAGGTAACAAACCGGGAGACCCCGCTGCACTGGGTTATTGCCCGCTGGTGGCCATCAATGAAGGGTCCACGGAACTGCTGCTTGGATGGGAAGTCTTTAAGATAGGAAGCCTGTTTATTCCGTTATCCGATTACTGGATATTAAAAAAAGAAGGCCCATTGGAAAAAACAGAACCCCTACCACGCAAACGGTAATCCGATCCTTCTAATGATACATCAACTTATCTGCATAAAGATAAGGTCCGTCGGCTTGCTCCACCGTCAAAGTTAACATATACATTCCCCTTGTCTGGCCGGTGATATCGATGGCTATATTTCCGGCAGTATGAACCGCTTCATCATAGACCGCTTGACCGGTGATGTTATACACTATTATGCGAACATTTTTATAGAGGAGTGCTTTGGGAAGTTGTACGTTAAACAAGCCTGCTGCTGGATTGGGTGTGATGTTCAGCTGACCGGTAATGACATTTTGTTTTACGGCAGTCACCGAGCAATCGGTAGCCGGGCTGCCCATCAGCCTGTAACAAAAATCCGCCATTTGCCGCTGTGTGCTGTCCATGACCGGTTTATCGAAGATAGAGCCTGTCTGTAACGTTAACTGCAGGGCCAGAAGCAAATTATCCCCGAATGGAAACAATACAGGCACGTGGTATTTATCCGGATAAATATGGGCTTCTACGGGAATACCGGCACGTTCCAATTGATTCCTAAAGATTCCCGGCCCAAATACTTTAGGCAATGCCGGATCCCCCAACGCATTCCCTTCATAAAAGGGCAAGGCACCGTCCAGCATTCCATGGACTAAAAAGACAGGCGTATTCACCGGCTTAATTAAACTGGTATCAATCATGGCACCGGAGATCAACAGAAGTCCTTTGGGCCGTAAACCACAAAACTTGTTTTGCAGGATGGTTTGCGGATTTACCCTGTCGAGTGCGGTGACAATATTCATGGCCCGTTTCATCTCTCCGGTTAGATCAGCAGTATCATTTACAAAAACGGAAAAATTCAATGCAAGGAGTGCGCCGGCGGAAGAACCTCCGATAAAGACTTTAGAAGTGTCTATCCGGTATGGATTTCCGTGTTGCACCGAATTGGCCATGTAACACATAAACGAATTGATGTCTAGAAATGCAGCAGGAACAGTACCCAACATTTTATCATAGGTGGTCTCGCCACCGAATAAGCGATACTCGGGTGAAGCGGTTACATATCCCCGTTTTGCCAGGTCTTTTGCGATTTCAATAATCTCCGGGCTTTTTCGGTTTAACGGTATCTGATTGGTAAAACCACCGCCGTGTATCAGAACGACCAACGGACGCAGTTGTGCCGTATCATCTTTTGGTTCAAAAAGATCGTATGCCAGGAATGTGTATGTTCCGTCAACATTCAGCTTATTGCCGCCATATCCGATATCCAGGCTCGGTTTGGTATCTGTAAAAACCCTGTCCCTGTAACGCTGCGGGCACTGTGCGTAAGCAGAAAAAAACACGATTTGCATCAGTAGCAGGGCAGGCAGCCATTTTCTAATCTGAAGAGAAGTATTGGTATGTAAATATCTTTCCATATAATGAATGTGCTATAAAAATAAATAAAAAAAAACGTGCTTTAGCTGAACTTTTTACTTAACTGTTTAAAAATCGGGAAAACCATTTTCCGGAATCCTTAACGGTGCGTTTTTGGGTATCATAGTCCACATGGACCAGTCCGAATCTCGGACGGTAACCTTCCGCCCATTCAAAATTATCCATGAAGGACCATACAAAATAGCCGCCGATATCGATGCCATCATTTTTCGCCCGGAGCACCTGTGCTAAATAATCCTTCAGGTACTGAATTCTTTTGTAGTCATTTACTTCGCCGTTCACCACTTCATCTTTGAAAGCTGCTCCATTTTCAGTGATATAGAATTTCTTTATTTGACTGTATTGCGCAAACTGCCGGATGATTTTATAGATTCCTTCGGGATAGACTTCCCAGTTCATCTCCGTGACATCATTGCCGAATCGGCCCGGTTTGACGGGGATTCCCCGAACCACCGGAATAAAAAACAAGGGTTTGATGACCAGCCTAGTATAATTCTGCAGACCTATGAAATCAAAGTCGTGTACGATATTTTTTTCATCTTCCGGCTTGAAATATTTTTCAAGTTTCCTGAGTGCGGGAAGGGCATCCACCGGATATCCCATCCCAAGAGTCGGTTCAATAAAAATACGGTTTAACAGCGCATCGTATCGTCTGGCTGCATCTATGCTTCCTGCTGAGTCATTTAAAGGGTCAACAGGCATACAGGAATAAGTGGTACCGATATTCCCGTCTTTTACGAGCGCTTTCAATGCCCTTCCTCCGACGCCCTGACATAAGGTGGCATAGTGGACTGCCGGATAGAAATTCCGGAAACCGATTTTTCCGGGGGCTCCCACGCCTGCCAGATAGCCGCCATGTATAAAAGATACCGGCTCATTGAACACCATCCAGTTCTTCGCCCTGTCTCCAAACTGTTTGGCACATAAAGCAACATATTCCTCAAACCAGCCGAGTATATCGCGGTTGGCCCAGCCACCCTTTTCCTGCAGTTTTTGCGGCAGGTCCCAGTGATAACAGGTTACCCACGGATTAATATATTCTTTCAAACATTTATCTATGACGCGATTATAAAAGTCCAGCCCTTTCTGATTGACGGCTCCTGTACCATCCGGAATCAGGCGCGGCCAACTGATGGAGAAACGAGATGCGGGAATTTTCATCCTGTGCATGAGTTCGATATCGCTTTCATACCGATGATAAAAATCACAGGCTACATCACCCGTAGCCCGGTTTTTAACTCTTCTCGTATGATGGGTGAAGTGATCCCAGATGGATTCTCCCTTGCCATCCAGATTCCAGGCACCTTCAATCTGGTAGGAAGCTGTAGCCGTTCCCCACACAAAATCTTTACCAAATTGGGAAGCGCTTATTTGCCGTTCATTTGCCGTCTCTGTCTTCATATCTGTAGCCAGATTATTATCTGATCCCATTCATTAATTGTTTGCTTTAAGATAATTAAAAATTCAGTACAACTGAAAAATGAAAAATGGATATTTGCAATCATCCTAAATATTCCGCGCAAAAATCTTATCTTAACAGGATATAAGATTATGCCTATGAAATTCAAATACTGGTTACCACTTATCGGATGGATAGTACCGACAATAATCATTTCACTTATCATGTTCCGGGTGGATGCCCCTTTGACCAATGCCCAGTCGAAAGGATTCATTGCGCTGCTGGTCTCTGCGTGCATCACCTATTATGCAGGAATCCGGCAAGTGCTGCACGATAAATAAAGGGAATCGACATCGCATCTCATCTCACCAAAGCAGTAACAGAACAACTACACATTGTATATCTGCCTGAACGGCTGTACGGATTCCAGTTCGAGTGCGAGTTCCAGCAACAAACGATCCTGTCCGTGTGGCGCGGCAAACTGAACGCCGACCGGCATGCCATTGGAAGCCACCCCTAATGGCAACGCAATCGCCGGTGAACCGGAAATGTTGAACAGGGGCAGAAATGAGGCAAAATCAGCCGCACGATAGGCAACTTCTTCATAACTCAGCGTCGGCGAAAAATACCCTATCTTAGGAGTTGTCTTTGTGGTGACACTGGTCATGACCAAATCAAAATCCTTTTCGATATCCCGTTCCGTTTTTTCAGCAACCCGCTTCAAGGTTCGCAGACTTCCCGGAAGGGCTAGTTTATTCTTGCTGAATGTATTCATCAGCCCCAGCGTAAAAGGTTCGAGTACAGACTTGTCCACCTTGGATCCCAGCACCAGCCTTCCAAAATTACTCGTCATGTATGATAAGAACCCGTAATAGTTCAGGTAATGAACGGTAAGTTCCTCGATATTCACCGGTACTTTAATCATTTCCACCTTGTGGCCGAGTGATTCCAGCAATCTGGCTGTTTCCAGCTGAACCCGATAGGTATCCTCGTCCATATGGCCTTGCCGACCGTCTGGTAAATTCTCAAAGAAGGCAATACGTAACCGACGGTTAACCGGTAATTGCACATGGCCTAATTCAGGCAATTTTGAATTACGGTAATATTGTTCTGCTGCCGCGTAAAAAGCTGCAGTATCCCTCACTGTTCTTGTCAACACCCCGGAATAAACGATATTGACAGGCAATGTTTCCGTGCCGAACATGGGTTTCAGGCGATCACGCGTAGGTTTCAAACCTACCAGTCCGCAGCAGGATGCCGGCAGGCGGGTGGAACCTGCGCCATCGTTTGCAATCGCAATCGGCACGACACCACTCGCCACCAGTGCAGCGGAACCGGAGGAAGAACCACCGGTCGTATACTCAGTATCCCAGGGATTACGTGTGATACCCCAGCGTTCATTTTCCGTACTGCAGATAAAGCCAAACTCGGGCAGCGTACTTTTACCTATGCAGTTTACGCCGGTCGACAAAAACTGTTTTACATATTTACTGTTGCTTTTTGCAGGTTTCGCCTTGAAGGCACCGGTTCCTTTTTGTGTAGGATACCCTTTGATATTTTCGTTATCCTTGATAAATGCCGGAACACCATAAAGTAATCCTTTATCATTTAAATTTTCAGTATGACGCGCATCGTCGTATGTTTTCAATACAATGGCATTCAAGGCACCGTTGACCTTCTCGGCACGGGCGATGGCGGCTTCCGTCGCTTCTGCAACTGAAATCTTTTTAGAGGCAATGGCTTCCGCTACACCCACGGCGTCCAGCGTTCCAAGCGCGTCATTGGCAAAGGCGTTGATTTTGTTATTCATCTTATAAAGCTATGAGTGTTTAGATACAAATGAGTTGACAAACGTCAAATAATACAATCCCAATTCCACGTCAGAGAAATTAATGAATTAAATAGAAGAACAAAAAGGAAAAAGATAATAATTAATTTCTCCATTTATAGCATAATACTTCAAAAGGCAGAAAAAAATGTACTTCTAAAGCGAAATTGTTTGAAATGCTTAGAAATGGTTTTAAAAAGAAGTTCTGATTATTTTAAGTCCACCAGACAGCCGTAAGATTTATTGGTACCAAATTCCTGATTATTGATAATCATTTTTTCTACGGTCTTTGCTTTCTTTTCCATACAAACAATAATCCCTCTGCACTTTTTGGTTTCACCCGGCTTATAGGATTCATTAATCATAGCAGTGGTTGTTTTATATATAACAGGTACCTGTTCCGGTTGTGCCGGTTCCATACTGGCGTATACAGAACCAAAAGATAAAGCATACTGGGAGACATATGCCTTACCGCCCATTTCCTTAGTGTATAATTTAATTGACATAAACAATGCCTCCGATGCGGAAGCTCCCAGCTTCAATTCCTTTGAATTCGTATTCGTTGCTTCCATTTCCAATTCAGCCAGGTCATAGAGGAAACGCTGCGACATCTCATCCGGTATCACCACATTTACACCACGTGGAATGGGAAAACGGCGAATGCCCAACAATTTAATCTTCATGCCATTAAACAGCAACACCTCATTAGGTGAATCCAGGTAGGTATAATCTTTCGTATCGGTGGTGAAACTGGCATATTGCAAAGAATCCGCTTTGCGCTTTTCCGCTTTCGGATCCTTTACCGAGACCGGGTTTTTTTTATCCTCTCCAGCCTTTACCGTCAGCATTCCTACTGCAAGAAAAGCTGCTATGGCCACTGAAATAAAAACATTCTGCATGTCAAATGAATCGTATGTTTACTAAAATATAAATCCAAATTACAAAAAATTGCTGAAATCGCTTCTTTATATTTGTTTCAGATTACAAAATCCATGCCTAAAATATCCACCCTACTGTTTTGCTTCCTAATAGGATTTACCTGTTCCGTTAATGCCCAGCAGGATTCACTTTATAGTACAATAAAAATGCTAGCAGATGCCGCAAAAGGCAGGGTAAGTGTTTCTGTTATTGATATAGAAAGTTCAACTCAATTCGAGTATTACGGTGATCAGCCCTGTGTGATGCAGAGTGTTTTTAAATTCCCTATCGCCTTAGCCATTCTGGACAGAATAGACAAAGGTGAATTTTCCCTGAAGCACAAAATACACATCACCCCAAAAGAGATGACCAAGGGTACCTGGAGCCCGATGCGTGACTCCTTTCCGGATGGCAATGTCAATATCACCTTTGAAAAGCTCCTGCGTTATATGGTGTCGCAAAGTGACAATATCGCCTGCGATGTGCTGATGCGCCATTTGGGCAAACCCAAAACCGTGGAGAAATATATCCGCAAATTCGGTATAGAGGATTTTTCGATGAGATACAATGAAGCCGGTATGCATAAGAGATGGAACAATCAGTACAAAAACTGGTGTACGCCTAAGGAAATGACAAATCTGCTGCAACTGTTTTACCAGGGAAAAATTATATCCAAACCCAATACAGAATTTTTATACCAGCTCATGACAGAGACAACCACCGGGCAAAACCGTTTGGTCAATCTCTTACCCGCTGGAACGATAGTGGCGCATAAGACAGGCAGTTCTGATACCGACTCAAAGGGCATGACTGCAGCAGTAAATGATGTGGGCATCATCACCCTGCCGAACGGGAAACACATTGCCATAGCTGTCTTTGTCAATGATGCATACGCCCCGTATGAGATTTTGGAACGTGTAATTGCACAAATTGGTAAAGCTGCGTATGACAATTTCCGAAAATGAAAAAAAACAAAGTTTACCTCTTATTTTCCACACATACAGGTTAGCTGTTTTATATCAATATTTATCGAAGCATACTCCCGTTACCCTGAGATCTCCGACTTCGTTTATTAAACCTGTCTTTCCCGGTATGAAAACGTGAATTTCATTTTGAAAAACCATTTGATTGCATTTACTCTACATGTGCGGCAACAACCTGCTGGCTCTAAGTCCGGTACACAGGAATCTCATTAAACGATTCCGCGTCTTTCTCATTTAATAAAAAATCCTTTACCGCCATCAGCATGGCTTTATTTGATGTAAATAATTCACGATTGAAGTTAATGACGATAGTCATGTCCAAATCCTCAACGGGTGCATTTTGTGCGTCTTTGTAAAAATCATTCAGTGCATAACTGTAGTTATATTCTATGGAATCAAGTACCTCCTTCAGACTTTCAAATGATGCCGTTTTTTTTCGCATCATAAAGGCATGGAACTGATCATACAATTCCTTCGTTTCTTTTTTGTGATTCATAAAGAAATCATACTTGATATCTTTAGAGGAATGGCGGAGGTTGGTGATATTTGTACTTATATCCTTGATTCCCTTTACGGCATACATTGAACTGCGGACGGCTGCTATTAACTGATTGAGTTCACCTTCCTGCTCATCATCGGTTTTTATCCGGAGATCCAGATAAAATGACTGCAACTCTCCCTGTAACTGTTTGAGAAAATCATATTTTTCTTCCTGTGATTTATATAAGAATTTACGATTTTCATTGATTCTATTGAATTCCGGATGCGCTTCCATTACATCTGTATCCGTTTCAAACTGTCCTAAATTAAACAGCATGCAGTTATGGATAAAATATTCTGTTTCCTTGCCGAACAAATCCAGTGCAGTTTGAGGCTCCGCCACATTCGCATTACCAATATATGCGGCTGCAGAAGCATCCGTATCTTTAAAGAACCGCTCCAGAAATCTGGCAAACGGATTCAGGAACGGAAGAAAAACAACAATCGATACTAAATTTATCATCGTTTGAAACGTCACCAGGCCAATCATCGGATCAGCAATCTCGAGTATAACCTTAATAAACCGAAGTATGGAACTTAAGAAAATGAATGATCCGAAGGTCAGCCATATGTTAAACAGGAAATTCCCAAGTGCCACTCGTTTTTTAGAAGCATTGCCGCCAATAGCGCCCAACATGATTTTTATGGTAGTGCCTGTTTCAGAGCCGAGCACCAGCGCCGCTGCTGCCGGGAACGTAACAGCACCGGCATAGAGCGCACTCAGTGTTAGGGCCATGGTGACGGAACTCGACTGTACCAGCATGGTAATGAGAAAACCAAGCAGTAAAAATACAAGCAGTGGCAACTGTGCATATTTTGAAAAATCAAACTGCTGCACTTCCGCCTCCATGGCAGTTTTCATAAACGACAAACCGATGAAAAGCAAACCGAACCCGAGCAGGAAGTAGGCAGTATATTTTACGGACTTTCGGTTTGCAAACAGTATTAACAGCAAGCCGCCAATACCTACTGCCGGATAGGCAGCATTATCAATATTCACTTTAAAGCCGAGCGTTGCCACCAGCCAGCTGTCCAGCGTGGTGCCGAGATTAGCCCCGAGAATAATTGCCATGGCATTTTTCATCGTAAATACGCCGGCTCCGACAAACGCCAGCACCATCAGGGATACCATTGAGCTGCTTTGCAGTACACCCGTAACAATGGCACCGCCCGCCACGGCACCCAATCTGTTTTGAGTCATGCGCTGCAGAAAAAGTTTGAAGTTTCTGCCCGATAAATTTTTAAGCGACTCCTCTATGAGGTGCATAGCGAACAGAAACAAGCCGATACCAGCTGTCAACCTGATCAACTGCATGAGTATTACCATTGATATAAAGATAAGTACTTAAAAATCAAAAAGGTATTTAACCGAGTCGGTTATTAACAATGAAATCTAAGAAAATAGTATCCGAAACTATTTGTAATTTTAAGTATGATAACTGCAAATATAAAATTATGATTACAGACTCCACGGCCTTCCTGAAAAAATTGCTGGTTATATTCCTGGTAGTGTCCGGTTTATACCTTGCTGAAGAGTTCCTGATTCCACTTTCTTTAGGCGCATTACTGGCTACATTCTTTTTGCCATTCTGCAAATGGATGGAGGAAAAAAAGATCCCCCGTGCCATAGCTGTATTTACCTGCCTTGTGCTGCTATTATCCGTATTTTACAGTTTAGTCGCCCTTATCGGCTGGCAGGTTTCCAAACTGACCGGCGATCTTTCCTTTTTAAAACAAAAAGCGATAGATGCATTTGATGCCACCCAGTTATTCATATTCGATCATTTCGGTATTTCCGCAAAAGCGCAGTCTCAACTCCTGAAGGACCAGCAATCCAGCTTTACAGGATATCTGGAAAAATTTGCCAATTCCATGGCTGCTGTCTTTACCGGATTTATTATCACGATGGTCTATTTCATTTTACTGTTGTATTACCGCAATCACATTAAGAAATTTATGCTTAAATTGGTTCCTGCTTCGAAACAGGTAGAAGCCGAACATATCATATACAGTGCCGCCAACGTTTCCACACAATACCTCCAGGGGCTCAGTAAAATGATACTATGTTTATGGATAATGTACACCATCGGCTTTTCTATCGCCGGGGTTGAAAACGCCCTGTTTTTTGCCATACTATGCGGACTGCTTGAGATTGTACCTTTCATAGGGAATTTAACGGGTACCACCATCACCGTTTTGGTAGCAGCTGCCCATGGGGCGAGTTATGCCATGATGGGTGGTATTATCCTGACATATGGCATTGTACAATTTATCCAGGGATGGGTATTGGAACCTATTATTTTGGGACCCAATGTTAAAATCAACCCTCTGTTTACCATACTGGCACTGGTGGTGGGGGAAATCATATGGGGTATCCCCGGTATTGTACTGGCCATACCTATCACCGCCATCTTCAAAATAGTTTGCGACCATATTGAACCTTTGAAGCCTTATGGCTTTCTTATTGGCGCATTGGGAACAGCTAAAACCGAAACTCATTTTATTAAAAAGATAAAAAACTGGTTTAAAAAAATCTGAATATCTGTATAAAGTTAAACACACAAAAAAGAGAAGGGCACAACTATGATATGCTTCTTCGCTTTTAAATCCAAAATGAATACTTTTTCAGCTTGGTTATTTAGATTGTGTCATTTCCAGATTCAATTTAATACGTACTTTCTGTCCGATGGTTAATTCCACGGCCTCCAAATCAGCATTGTATTTCTATCGAAACAATTCTTATCAAACACATACAACTCCGTTCTTCCTGCTCCTCAATATTCAACCCCGAGGGCTGCCGGTAAAAAGCTGTATATATAACCCATCAACCAGTCCTCGGGTGCAAACTGCACCACATGCCCCCCTTTTACATCCGCTTCATACGCCCGCAGGCATCCTTTGTATACAAATCCCTGATATTTGCAGACGTCTTCCTCTTGCAGGAAATATTGTTTTTACGCAGTTTTTACACAAATCGTTTAGAAAACAGACACCCCTTTTACTTATACCCAATGAAATGAACCGTTCCAGATTCTTATGCAATAACGGTTCGGACATGAATAGAAAGATTGGAGAAAACACAAAATCATATTGATAATTCTTAACTGTTTACGAGTTGTTGTTTTTTGGTATTCCAGATTATAAATAATATTTTTGTCAATAAAGTAAACATATGTCCTATTTCAGTCAAACCATCAATAACGCAGCAAATGGCGATTCATTTATGATTCGGTTAAAATATATTGCCGTAGTCTTTATCTCCTTTCTATTTTTATTACCTGTCCCATGGCTGGTAGCTGTTATTGTGCTCACTTTAATCTGGCATGGCTTGTTAATGTGGAGCTACAAAACACCTCCGATGATTTGGATAAATAAAAAACTGAATGCGCTTGCACATAAAATCGGCAGAAAGATGCTGAAAGACGAACGTAACAGCCCGTATCTGTTCTCATTGTTTGGTGTCGGTATTGTTGCACCAACCCTTTTTATATTGTCCTACTTGGTATCAATCCACCCAGGCGCATTTCAACTGGTGGGCCGTACTGGCGTACCATGTTCTAAACTACGGTCCCTACTTTGCCTTCTTTTCGCAGATAGCAACACTGATACATAAAGAAGGCCATGAACCAAGAGGATTATTCAAAAAACCATTTGCGTTTCTAAATAAATTTTACGGCTACTTTCTTGCCCCCTTATACGGCCATGTTCCGGAAGGTTATCCAATGGGACATATGCGTATCCACCATAAATACAACAATGCCCCGGATGACGTCACCTCAACTGTATTTTATGACAGAACCCAGGCTATGCGTTTTATGATTTACCTGTTTGAATTCATGCTGTTCTGGACCGGCATTTCCATTGCTTTTCACCATTACAAAAATAACAGGATGGATGATTTCGGAAAAATGATCAGGGGAATGCTTTTGTTTTATGGATTGATTGCTGTCGTCATGTATTTTAATTTCTGGTTTGGATTTGCATATCTGTTATTGCCGCATCTTTCCGCCATCATCTTCTTAGCTGCTATCAACTACACCTGGCATGCCTGGACAGACCCGTCGGAACCGAAAAACATATACAAAAACAGCATTACCATCATTAACGGGCAGTATAACGTATACAACGAAGATTACCATGTAGAGCACCACAAAAGGCCTCAAACTCATTGGGAAGAATACCCGAAGAATTATGAAAAATTCAGGAATGAGTATGCTGCCAACCGCGCCATCATCTTTCAGGATACACAGGCATTTGAAGTGTTTTTCCTGTTGTTGTTTGGTGATTATGATAAAATGGCCGACAAGATGGTAGACTTAAACAATGACATGAGCAAAGAAGACAAGATAAAGTTGCTTAAAGAACGTTTACAGCCGGCACATTAAGCAACCCATTTTTTCTGAAAATAAGGAATACTATTTATGGAAGGATGCTGCTGTATACATTTCCTGCACCATCAATATCTACGAGTTGTAACTGCATGACCTGATTCACTCTGCCTGCATCGTAAGGAACAGAAATCTTAATATAATTATCCGTAAAGCCGTGCATCACTTCACCGTGCTGTTCCTGTTCCATGAGTACCTCTCTTGCCGTTCCCAAAAACTGCTGATAGAAATAACGTTTTTTCTTTTCACTCAGCGTTCGCAGTATTGCATTTCGCTCATTGCGTACCGGCATCAGGACTGTACCTTCCATTTCAATCGCCCTGGTGTTTTGCCGTTCGGAATAGGTAAAGACATGCAGGTAAGAGATATCCAGTGCATGAATGAAATTATAAGTATCCAAAAAATCGTCGTCTGTTTCTCCGGGAAAGCCGACAATTACATCGACACCGATGCAGGCATGCGGCATGACAGATTTTATTTTTTCCACCCGGCTTTTATAGAGCGCACTCTTATACCGTCGCTGCATCAATTTCAGCATCTTGTCGCTGCCGCTTTGAAGCGGAATATGGAAGTGAGGCATAAAACGCTTGCTCTGTGAAACAAATTCTATAATCTCGTCCGTAAGCAGATTGGGTTCGATAGAAGAAATCCGGAATCGCTCAATACCCTCCACCTCATCCAGTATTTTTATTATATCTAAGAAAGTATACTCATCTTCTATTCCTTTTCCGTAGTCGCCGGTATTCACGCCGGTCAATACAATTTCTTTAACGCCTTTAGCAGCCAGATCTCCGGCATTCTTCCTGATATTTTCGGGAGTATCGCTTCTGCTTTTACCTCTGGCCAGCGGAATCGTGCAAAAAGAGCATTTATAATCGCAGCCATCCTGGATTTTCAGAAACGAGCGTGTTCTGTCGCCCACCGAATAGGCATCCACGAAGAAGTTGGCATTTGAAATCTCAGAAGCAAATACTTGTCCGCATGGATTTTTCGTTAAGTCCGTTATGATTTCAGGGAGTCTGAATTTCTCGGAAGCTCCTAAAACCAGATCCACGCCTTTAATGGAAGCAATCTCTTTAGGTTTTAACTGTGCATAGCAACCGACCACTACCACATAAGCATCGGGATTCTGCTTCATGGCTTTCCGGACAATATTTCGGCATTTGGTATCCGCATGTTCCGTCACAGAGCAGGTATTGATTACATAGACATCAGACGGCTCTTCAAAATCAACCGTTGTAAACCCACGTTCCTGCATTTTGCGGGCAATGGCAGATGTTTCGGAGAAATTGAGTTTGCAGCCGAGGGTATGAAATGCTATTTTTTTATCCGTCAACACGGTGCAAAAATACGGATAATACACAATTGGTGGATTAATTTATTGTGATACAAAGCAATACAAAGGTATTTTTAAGTGTACAATGATAAAAATCGGTATCATAGGCGTTGGCAGAGTAGGGTCCCAGCATTTGGACAGGCTCATGGAATCCGACTATTTCAAGGTAGTGGGCTGCTATGATATCGAACCTGCTAAACTTGCCCGCATTGAAGAAGACTACTCTGTAAAATGTTTTTCAGATGTGGATGAATTGCTGCATAAATGCGACGCGGTAGATATTGTCAGTTCTGCTGATTCTCATTTTTATTATGCAGAAAAAGCCATCAAATACGGCAAACATGTATTTGTAGAAAAACCGATTACCAATGACCTGGAAGAAGCCAAAAAACTGGTGGAATTGGTGCGGGAGGCAGGCATTAAATTTCAGGTAGGCCATATCGAACGTTTTAACCCTGCCTATCTGGCATTAAAGAATCAGGAAATACAACCTAAATTTATTGAAGCGCATCGTTTACTTCCATTTGACCCAAAAAACACGGATGTTTCCCTGATTCTGGATTTGATGATTCACGATATTGACATCGTATTGTCTGTTGTTAAAGCGAACATAAAGAGTATCAGTGCCAGCGGCGTCGCTGTACTGACCGACCAGATTGATATCGCCAACGCACGCATTGAATTTGACAACGGCTGCGTAGCGAATCTGACTACCAGCAGGGCATCCATACAGAAGATGCGCAAAATGCTGTTCTTCCAGAAAGACAACCATATTACACTTGATTTCTTACACCGTGAAACCGAACTGCTGAAACTATCCGAAACAGCCGGCCATAATTCCATCCCTTTGCGTACAGAGGATAATGTAAAATACCTGAATTCAGAAACCATTGTTCTGGAAGAATATGATGCTATGAAAGAGCAGCTGAATAGTTTTGCAGAATGCCTGATCTTTAATACAGAGCCCAAAGTAAGTGCCGTGGATGGCCTGAAAAACCTGGAAGTCGCACATGAGATTTTGCAAAAAATCAACAAGATAAACGGAAACGGAATACTGCAAAAATCGGAATCTGAAGTAGTGCCTGTTTCTTAGTGCGCAACAGCCACCGTTTCCACCTTATCAATACCTACCAAATGCACTTCTATATGTTTCTTGTGCGCTTTTCCTTCAAATTCTGAAATCGTTTCCAGTACATCGTAATCAATAAAATTGCATTCTGTTCCATTGATGGTCAAAATTGAATATTCCGGAATGCAATCCAGTTCATCCCGTAATTTGACCTTATTCAGAAAAGTAACGTTAGAGTTCAGCTTAATGGTAAAATGATCGGTGTAATGTTCCAGTTTTTTGGTAATGGTAAAATCTTCCTGAATGTTATTCTGAATGATATAATACATGGAAATCAGTAGGCCGATGGCGACGCCAATCAACAAATCGGTCAGCAATATCACAACGATGGTAGCAATAAAAGGAATAAACTGTTTCCACCCGAGTCTGAACATACTTTTGACCAGCCTTGGCCTGGTCAGATTAAAGCCTGTAACGAGTAAAATGGAAGCCAGGCTAGCATACGGAATCCTATTGATAACAAAAGGAATGGAAAAGACAGCCAGTAAAAGGAAGACCCCATGTGTAAATGCCGCCAGCTTAGTTCGGGCTCCGGCATCAATATTGGCAGAACCACGAACGATGACGGAGGTAATAGGAATACCTCCCAATAAACCGCAGCAAATATTGCCTATTCCCTGTGCAATCAGTTCTCTGTTGACGGGTGTAATCCTGTTTTGATTATCTAATTTATCAATCGCCTCCACAGACAATAATGTTTCCAGACTGGCCAGTAATGCAATTTCAAATGAGATGACTAGTAAGGTTGGATGATAAAACGCAGCGTTAAAATCCGGAAACTGTATAGATGCAAATATGTTTTGCGGAATGTTTACCAGTTGGTTACTTTCCAATTGAAAAGGAGGTAAAAATTTCTGAAACAAGAAATTTGCGAGTATTCCCAATACCACCACTAAAAGCGGGGCAGGTAAAATACCGAAAACGCGTTTCACTTTTGGCCGCTGAAACAGAATCAATATTCCAATAGAAATAATAGAAATAATAATTGCACCGCCTGTTATATGATTTTTAAATTCGCTCATATTTCCCAGAAAATTTCGGGCGGACAATAATGATATAAACCCGCTGGTCCAAAAATCAGGCTGATTATAGCCCAGCGCCAGGGGTATTTGTTTAGAAATTAAAATGATACCTATTGCAGCCAGCATTCCTTTTATAACAGCGGACGGAAAGTAATTGGAAATGGTTCCTAATTTAAACAACCCCAGGATTAATTGGATAATACCTGCCAGTACGACTGCGACCAAAAAAGTCCGGTAATCACCTAAAGAGATAATAGATGCGGCAACAACGGTAGATAATCCTGCAGCCGGGCCTGAAACACCCAAATTAGACCCACTGATAAAAGATACCACTACTCCCCCGATAACTCCCGATACTATTCCGGCATAAAGAGGAGCCCCTGATGCCAATGCTATTCCTAAACATAAAGGCAGGGCCACTAAAAAAACGGTGAGTCCTGCCGGCAAGTCATGCTTAAACCATACAAGACGGTAATACTTTATCTTACGCTTATTAAAGGCTGGTGCTTTCATGATGCTGCAAATCTACAACGAAGAACGATTATATCAAGGATAACATATAAACCTGCGTTTATAAACGAAAAAAGTCCCGGATAAATCCGGGACCCGTTATTTTTATGTAACTTGACTTTATTAAAATTCTTTTGCTCCTGTTACTTCGGAATGACGCTCTTTCCACATTTTACCCTGATCGAATGTGATACCTACAAAGAATGTTCTTCCAATGAAAGGTCCACCTACGTTCGATCTATAATCAGGACCTGCTATATTGGTAGCACCCACTTTGAAAGTTGTGTATGCTTTTTCCACGAAATAACTCAAACTGGCATCTAACATACCTCTTGCCTTAACGGTACCGTCTGCAAAGTCAGAACTCCATGCGATAGCACTCTGCCATCTGTAGTCAACGGCAAAACCTAAGCCTTTCCAAACTCTGTCGCCGGAAATTCCAACTACCAGCTGATGTTTGGATGCGTTGAATCCCAAATCATTAATGGTAATCGTTTCATCCTTGCTGGATTTTAATTTGAAGTCCATGAAATTATAGCTTGCACGAATCATCATATTTTTAGGCAGCGCATATCCGATACCGATTCCTGCACCGTAGGAATATGCATCCGACAGGTTCGTATATGGTCTCCAGCTGTTTCCCGGTGTGATGACCTTACCCTGATGGTAAGTAGTATCTTTATTAACTACAGATCTTTGTCCAATGAAATCTTTGTAGATGTTAAAATATCCGTTTATGTCTATCATCAATTTTTTAAACAAGACAGTTTTATAACCCAACTCCACCACTTGTAATTGTTCAGGTTTAACGTACCCAAAATTGGCATCTACCAGTAAACTTGAATCTGTTCTGTTACTGGCGACAAATGCACTATAGGATGCCTGTGTCCAAGCACCACCGTTATATATTCCATAACGTTCTGCATTTGCTTTGGTACCACCTAATAAAATGGAAGTAGTAGGGAAGTAAATAAACTGTGCCTGAGAATCCGGGTTGCGGAAACCTGTCTGATAAGAAACTCTCACGTTGTGATTTCTGTCCTTACCGAATGTCCCTACCAAGGCTACGCGAGGTGAAAATACAGATTTGAAATTCTGGTTTTTATCCCAGCGGATGGATGCCTGAATCTTCAATCTTTCTTTAAATAATTTGCGTTGCAACTGCAGGAATGCGCCATATTCGTCGATGTTAATTCGTTTATAAACACCTGTACCATCCGGGTCTTCATTAAATATGGTTCCTTGTGTGGACAAGCTGTATCTTCTATGGTTACCGCCGATTTGAATATCTATCCATTTACCGGTCCAGCGGGATAAATCCAGCATAGCTTCTGTATGAATCAGTCTTGAATTATCAATAAAACCGGCACCACCTCGCTGGAATAAACCGTTGCGAACTGCTTCAATTTTAGCCTGTTTCTCTTCGGGTGTTAATGTGTTCCAAGGTCTGTCTGCAACTGACCTTGCACTGTCTGTCATAGCGTAATAAAGCTGAGGGTTTGTTAAAATACTTGCAACGGATGAGTTTGGCGCTAAAATAGCAGGCAACAACTGAGGCAATAAAGCTGCATAAAAGCCTGGATTTAATCTAGATGTATCACCAACCCATCCACTTGTTGGTCTTACCGTTTCATTCACATAAGCACCCAAGGCAGTATTGTTATAAGAATTGCCATCGTGTGTTTGAGACAGATAAGAGCGGATAAAGAAATCTTTACCTTTAATTTCCACTTTATGGAATTGCTGGGTAAAACTTCTCAATGCATATCGTTCAGATCCCTGATATACACTGTTACCATATCCGATTCTGTAGTTATAGGAGAACTCGTACGATTTGTCTTTAAATGGCCTGAAATAAATACCAATATCCCCTTTGATAGATTGTGCTTTATTATTATCCAATAATCTTTCTTCTTGTAAGCCAGTTCTTCTCAGCTGTGAAGCAGCAATCAATGGCTTAATAGAGTCTACTTTAGAGTTTACATACGCAGAAGCATTAATGCTGCGTTAACAGCAGTAGCACTATCAATATCACGAGATTTAGTTGCCAATATGGCGGCCGTTTGTGTATTGATAATACCTTGATAAGTAGGAGAGTTTGCTACGACAATCGGTGCTTGCTGAGAGGCTTGCGCTTCTGCATCTTGTTCACTCGCACCTCCTAAAATTAATTGCGCTTTTATTCCTGCCTTCACCTGGGCTATAACCCCTGCGGTAACCAACGCTCTAATTTTTGCTTCATAGCCTGCTGTAACTTGTGCTCTAACAGAAGGTGTAACAGCTAAAATTCCGTTACCGACCATCGCGCCAAACAATCCGGGTAATGCAGTGGGGCTGACTTCAAAAATATTTGATTCATCCCCGTATAAATTCATACCGTCAAACCCGGGTGTTCCCAATGCTGCGGCGTTATTTCTTGTGGTGGTGTAATCATTTGCATACCAGTCCGTACCTTGAAAAATACTGAAATTGGCTTTAAATGCGGCAAAATCTTCACCCGTTTTTTTGCATTTAAATGCATGGGCAACCCTTAAAGCTGCCGTACCCATAGGTTTTACACCATATCCGTTTCCGGCTTGTGCGAAACCGCCTTTAACCTGCATGCTGAATCCCGGTTGTTCAAACGGATTTTTAGAGTTCATCAATAATATACCATTGAATGCATTCGGTCCGTAAAGGGCAGAAGCTGCACCCGGCACCAACTCCACATTATTAATATCTAATTCTCCAATACCCACGACGTTACCGGTAGGGAAGTTCAATAACGGAGCTGCGTTATCCATGCCATCCATCAACTGCACGAATCGTGTATTGGAGATACCACCAAAACCACGCGTATTTACAGAGGTCAGGGTCATACTACCATTGATGGTTTGAACGCCTTTCAATTTTGCCAGATCATCATAGTAATCTGCAGAGGCTGCAGCCTTTACCATTTTCTGATCCATTTTTTCGATGGTCACCGGAGATTCTAGGATTTTCTCCTCTACCCTGGAGGCTGAAACCACCACATCGTTCAGGAGGCTTGTTTCTTCGGATAATTTGATGGCCAAGTCATTTTGGCTGCCGGAAATTTCCATCTCGGAGGTAGCCATACCCACCATCGTTACCACTAATTTAAATGGAGTGGCCTGACTGGTCGTTAATTCAAAGTTACCGTCTATATCTGTTACGGTCCCTTCCGTAGTTCCTTTTACCGATACATTAGCTCCTATAACGGGTTCCTTACCATCCGTAACTTTACCTTTTACTGTTGTTTGAGCTAAAAGGGTAAAACTACCCAGGCACAGAACCAATATTAAACCAATTTTGTTCATTTGTTTCATACTTGCATATTTTGGTAACAAAGTAAATAAAATTAATTAACACATAATAACTATTTTCTTAACATCTGTTTAAAAACGGATGAAAATCATGATTTTTGGGTAGATGTTTAGTGTATTACGGCTTCTAGGCTGAAAACAGGTCCTCTAAATGGTTAATCTTTGTTCTTCCATTTTTGCAGGATAGTCGCTTTTTTATTCGTATCGGCATCTATGCGAATATTTTCGGTTTTGTTTGAACCGGTGGTTTTCAGAGGACTGGTAACCGATATTAATTTGCCGTCATTATAGGATTCTGTCTTCTCTATTATCCCATCTTCAAAATAATAAGTCCACAAACCGTCACGTATACTGCAGAGATTCCTGTATTTTAGATTCTCCCAGTTTCCGGTGGTATTGACTTTAAATTGCCCTTCCGTTCTGACAGCTCCTTCCGGGTAATACTCCTTATAACTGCCACACAGACAGTCTTCATACTGAAAGGCAACATATTTCAGTTCGTCCTTACTGTTGTAAGTGTATAGCATACAGGGCTTACAGGCACCGCTGGCATTCCAGAATATTTTATATTCAGCATATTTTTTTTTCGTTATCTCCACGCCGTTGCACATATAAGCTGTACCAAAAGGAGTGGGACGTTCTTCGAGGTATACATCATAAGAACGAAGGGTATCCAATTTCTGATTTTCTCCGATGGATTTATTCTGTGTAAAATAAAAGGTATCTGCCTTTGCAGAACGGGTGGCTTTTATTTCATATGGATTCACAATATCAATCTCATCCTGCGCATTTGCCGTAAGAAATGCATTAGCGATAAAAATCACGGACAGGAAAACTTTATATACGGTTGTCATATCATGCAAAAGTACACAGTATTTTTGGGGTTGCCGGAATGGAAAAGTCAACAGATGTGTACAAGGAAGATCAGATAAAATCCAACGTCTGAAACGCAGTCCCCAGAATCTTTGCTCATCCGTTTGCAGCCATTTCCGCAATAAGGTTGCGTATATATTTCTGAAATCAACCGTAAATTTCAAGTCACCATCGTCTAGGTCGGATAAATCAGGTACCTCATTATACACTCCTTTTGTCTTCAACTTATTTCCAAATAAAAATATCTGGCTGGCGGTTCCATGATCAGTGCCTAAGCTTGCGTTCTCCTGCACACGGCGGCCAAACTCGGAAAAGGTCATCAGCAGAACCTTATCGGCAACCCCGCCCTTCTTTAAATCATCTAAAAATATACTGACTGTTTCGGATAATTGCTGCAAAAGAGCACCTTGTCGTTTTTGCTGATTGAAATGAGTATCAAAACTACCCAGAGAAAGATAATAAACGCGCGTATTCACCCCGGAAGTAATGAGTTCCGCCACGGTTTTCATGGATTTTCCAAATGCATGATTGGGATAAGCTGTAGCCGAATGGTATATCCTGGAAGTCTGGTAGATATACGCCGCTGAAGAGACTGTCTCACTCAGCGTTTTATACAGATAGGCCGCATTGTCGTGATGATGGTCACCGGTAACTGGCTGTTTTGCCAGCTGGGCTATAAAAGGACTTTGCGTAGCGGCATATAACCTGGCCGGATTTTTAAGAGCTATCCCCTTTCAATGCGAGACTTAATGCATCGTCCAGTTCCAATGCCTGTGTCGGAAGCCCCCCTTTACTGCATTGTTCATCCAGATACCTTCCAATCCATCCCGTAGCCAGGTACTCTTTGCTGCTGCTGGCCGTATGCCAGATATCCATGGAACGAAAATGTGAACGGTCAGGTTCCGGATAACCAACATTGTTAATCAACGTCATTTTACCATCGTCGTGCAATTCTTTAAATCCCTTCATCATGGGATGAAGTCCCAAGCGGGTGTTTAGTTTAAATACTTCCTTTTTGGATATGGCAACAGTCGGTCGTGCCTGATAATATAAGTCATTTTCATAAGGCACCACGGTATTTAATCCGTCATTTCCACCGGTCAATTGAATTATAACTAAAATCTTATCCGTTTTCATTTCTACATCCCGTTCCTGTCCTTTCAGAAAGCGGGGAAGCATCATTGCCGTGGAAACCAATCCGGATGTTTTAATAAATTGACGTCTGTTCATGGCTAAAGTTTAACACAGTTGAAAATCCGGCAGAGACATGATTTGTATTGCAATGCTTTTTATCTCATTCTCCCCGGAAGAAGTATCGGCAGTCAGGCTTACTGCAGACAATGCAGCTGCATTTGCAGGTCTGGCCAGTAACACTTTTGCCATATCCTGAATTTTGTTGGAGGACGAGGCAAAATAGTTCACCATTTTAGTCCAGTCGGATGTAGCACTCAATTTGCCGGAAGCAATCTTTTTAATGAATTCATCCGCCATTTTCCACTTCGGTATACCCATTTCGGGAGTTTCCTCCTTGGGTGTAAAGTCTATCTCCTTATCAAAATAAATGATTTGCGCCAATCGCATCCTGAACAGCAGCGAAGAACTGTCAATCCAGTTTTTCCCGCCCTGCCAGCCCGAAACATTGGGTGGATTCAATAAAACCTGACCGAGTGAACGCTGAATAAACAAGGTGCTCTGCGTATCCGTAAAATCGGCCGGAATGATACGCAGCATGCCCGTCAATAATTCAACCGGTGATTTTATCTTGACTCCTATATTCCTCGGATCATAAAACCAGGCGGATGAAAATATCTCTTTCAGCAAAGAGGTTATGTTATATCCCGACTGGTAGAATTTTTCCGACAATGACTGCACGATGGATACATCTATTTCATCATTTACCAAAAAGCGGTATATCTTTTTCGTGATAAAAAAGGCGCATTCCTTCTTTTCTAAAATAATTTTCAAAATATCCTCTCCTGAAAAATCACCCG
Source organism: Sphingobacteriales bacterium (assembly GCA_016719635.1). Classification (NCBI taxonomy): domain Bacteria; kingdom Pseudomonadati; phylum Bacteroidota; class Sphingobacteriia; order Sphingobacteriales; species Sphingobacteriales bacterium. Next base: position 810,438 of record JADJYT010000001.1, read on the forward strand.
TTTTACCCTGAAAGTTTTTGACTCCGAAATCATGGTGATGCACCCTGAATTTAAATTGTCCTTCCTGATCAAACCCCCATCCCGTAAAGGCACGTGCCGCCTCCTTTATATCCTGTTCCGTATAATTTCCCCGGCCTAGTGTAAAGAGTTCCATTACTTCCCTCGCAAAGTTTTCATTGGGATGACCCTTTTTATTCTGCTGGTTATTTAAAAACTGCAGCATGGCCGGCGACCTGGACACTTCTGACAATAAAGTCCGGAAATCTCCCAAAGCATTCTTGCGAATCACATCCAAATATAACTGATCATAGTATGGATTAACGGACCGGCATGCAAAATGACCATGCCAGAACAATGCCATCTTTTCCTGCAGCTGTGCTTCGCTGTGAATCATTTCATTCAGCCACCTATTGTTCAGTTCAAACAAATTCTGCTTCAGCAGCTGTTTCAAGTCTTTTACATCGGCTTTGGGTGCTGCTTTAATTTGCGCTTTTGCAGCAGCCACTTCTTCCGTCGTTATTGCCTGCAGATGCTTATATTCCGAACCGGGGTGGAATAATGCCTCTCTAACAGAAGATATATCTTTTGTTTCACCCCAATTGGCTGATGCAACACCAAAACCGGCACGATAGTATAAATGTTTTATTTTATCCGCTTCAGCGACCATATTCCTTTGACTGATATAACCGATAAAGGTTTAATGATAAAAATGCCGTTCAAGAGAACGGCTGTAAAACTATTAATAGTATCAATCAGAATCCTTCATCCGTCTCAACGGGATTCGGCATATTGTTCTTGCCAGACTTAAACTCCTCTCCTTTTTGTTTTTTCCAGGCATTCCATTTTTGTATCTGTCCGGGAGTAAGCAGTTCCTTTATCTGAGTGTTCCTTTCCAATTTAAGCGATTTCATCTGCTGTTTCGGATCTCCTTCAGGGTTGTCTTTCATTTGCTGACGGGCATCTTTGCGTTTGGCAATGTAATCAGTCTGGATAGCCAGTATTTTCTGATATTGAACATCAGACAAACCCAGCTTAACCTTTAACGTGTCGGCATATTCTGCCGGATTATTCTGCGTTGCATGAATGGCCCCTTTGTTACCTTTTGGTTTTTGTTTCAGATGATTTGCCGAAGTATCACTTTGAGCTGAAAGTGTTTGAAAGGAAATAAACAGGGCAATCAAGATCATTAATGAGTGTATCCTTTTCATAAAAAAAATTTAGTTAACTGTTAGATACAACATTAGATGAAAGGTTTAAAACCCAATAAAAGGGTTTTCATAAAGAGTGTTAAATCTAGTATTGACCTGTACTCAGCAGCACTAAAGTACAGGCATCTAAAGCCTGAATGTTATTTTCGGAGGCAAGCCGTTCCAGTTCATCATTTTCAGTTCCTGGATTAAAGATGATGCGTTTCGGATGCAATTTAAGAATATAGTCGTAATAAGCTTGTTGTCTTTGAGGATTAACATACAGGGAAACCGTATGTACCGCTTCATATAACTTCCAGTCCGTTTCTATCGCTATATCATCTATCTTAGCATCTTCAAATCCCAATGCAATTACCTCATGCCCGTTTTTTTTCAACAAACGCACTGCACGGTTACTATATCTGTCAGTTTTTGGACTGGCTCCTATTACTATTGTTTTCTTATTCATAAGGCTAAAACAAGCAGGCTGTACAATTCGTTCTGTCAGTCGAGGTTTAGGTCAAATTTTTGTATCAGCTTTAGGACAGCATCATTTTTTTCAATTAGCTCCTTCAGCCGTTCTTTCTGCGATTTATACGTTTTTGCCGCCGGCTCCTCTTTTTTTTGCAAAATAAAATCAAGATGTACGGTAACCGCACTTGATTTCTTTATCAGGTAGCTCACCATATCGGATTTATACAGCTGCAGAATCTCCAGTGATACGTTATTGGATTCTGTAAAAACAACTTTATCCTGAATAATCTGCGGCACCTGCCGTTCCGCAACATTCAAAAACGAACCCTGCAGATGTTCTTTATTTTCAGTTAAAAAACCCCGCCACAATACGAGCATATTCTCGGTTGTCAATTCAACTTTATCTTCTTCCGTACCGGTTGCCCGTTCCTGGTGCAGTTCATTGCGGATAGAACCCAATGAGGAGGTTTTAGGGAGTTCTTTTTTAGGTTTACTGGCAATTACAGGAGCTGTTATCGTTTCTTTAAAACCATTCAGTTCCGTTCTTTCTTCGACAACCGTTATCTCAGCATCTGTTATCTGCTCTATATTTATTGTCGTCCGGTCAGCAATTGTACCGACCATTTTATTTGCAGTTAATGGAGCAGGGTGTGAAACTTTTATCCTGTTTTTGTAAAATTCAAATAATGACTTTAGTTTTTTTTTTCACCCAAAATCACCGATAGCGTATTTTCTATCTGTGTGTGCAGAAAACAGATTTTGAGCAAAGCCAGTTCCACATGCAGCCGTTTGTTTTTGGCAGTCTTATATTCAATATCACATTGATTAATGATACTTAATGCATTTAATAGATAGGTGTCATTCATCAGATTGGCCAGCCTGAAATATTTAGCTTTCACGTCATCAGCCGCTTCCAGCAACTGAACCGTTTTTTCGTCCTTGCAAATCAACAGATTCCTGAAATGTTCCGCCAGACCGACCAAAAAACTTCGCCGTCAAATCCATTCCGGATAATCTCGTTAAATGCATTGAGCACGGACGAAGCATCTTCCGTCATGAAATACTCGGTGATATTGAAATAATAATCATGATCCAGGATATTCAGGTTGGTGATAACATCCTTATAGGTCACCTGTTTTCCTGCATAACTGACAATCTTATCGAACAACGACAAGGCATCCCGCAACCCTCCATCCGCCTTTTGAGCGATAACATGCAGGGCGGACGGTTCTGCCGTTATACCTTCCTGTTCACATATCTTCTGTAATTGTTTTACGATGTCAATATCGGAGATCCGCTTGAAATCAAAAATCTGGCACCGCGACAATATCGTCGGAATGATCTTGTGTTTCTCGGTAGTCGCCAAAATAAAAATCGCATAGCCCGGCGGCTCTTCCAGTGTTTTCAAAAATGCATTGAATGCCGACGAGGACAACATATGAACCTCATCAATGATGTATACTTTGTATTTTCCGCTCTGAGGTGCAAACCGGACCTGATCCACCAGATTCCGGATATCATCCACACTGTTATTGGATGCGGCATCCAGTTCAAAGATATTGAAGGATGCATTCTGATTGAATGAAACGCAGGAATTACACAGGCCACAGGGTTCAAAGTCTGTTCCGGGATTTTCGCAATTAATCGCCTTTGCCAGAATTCGGGCACAGGTGGTTTTCCCTACACCTCTGGGACCGCAAAAGAGAAATGACTGCGCCAATTTACCCGAAGAAAGCGCTTTTTTCAACGTTTCAGACACCTGCTCCTGGCCTACCACGTCCAAAAACCTGGATGGGCGGTACTTACGGGCTGATACGATGAAATTTTCCATGAGACTGTAAAAGTAAAAAGACCTTGCAAGTTTTAAAAACTTACATGGTCTAACTTATTAACAACACTCGGTTATTTATCAGAAGCTGTATTTTCCTTCTTCAAATACTTTGGCAGCAATTCTTCTGCGGGCATCTTTGGTGTTGAAGGTTTCATATTTTGTATAACGCTTCAGCCCCATCAGCATGATGCGCAGTTCATCACCTTCCGCAAATGACTGCAGACAGTGTTTGCCATGCAGGTTCACTCTTTCCATCGCATCTGAAATGTATATTTTGGTCATATCGATTTGCAATGCCGCAGCTGTCTCCCCTTGAGCAGCGATCAGTTTCTGCGTACGCAATACGGTTGACTCCATGGAATATACCTCTGCCAGCATATCTGCCACATTCATCAGTATTTCCTGCTCGTGTTTCAGTTTGGTCATCAATTTCTGTACTGCCGCACCCGCTGACATTAAAATAGCTTTCTTCGCATTCTTAACAGCCTTCATTTCTGCTGCCAAAGGTGTGCTGTCATCATCACTGCCAAAATCAGGAACACTCATCAGTTCTTTCTGAACAGCCATCGCGGGTGTCATCATATCTATTTTGCCGCCCATTGCGCGTTTCAACAACATATCTACGGATAACAAACGGTTGATTTCGTTGGTACCCTCAAAAATCCGGTTTATACGGGCATCTCTGTATGCGCCGGCTGCACCCAGTTCTTCGGAATAGCCCATTCCACCGTGTACCTGAACGTTTTCATCCACACAGTAATCCAAAACTTCAGAGCCGATGAATTTCAACAAGGAACATTCAATGGCATACTCTTCAGCTGCCATCATGATGGCTTCCTGATACGGTTTACCCTGCGCAACCAGTTCTTTTTCCTTGTTGTCAATCATATCGGATGCACGGTAACAGGCACTCTGGAGTGCATAAATACGTGTAGCCATCTCCGCAATCTTATATTGTATCGCACCGAAAGTAGCAATCGGTGTCTTGAACTGCTGCCGTTCTACCGCATATTTTGCAGCCTGTTCAACGGCCAATTTAGAACCGCCTAACACGCCAGCCGCCAGCTTGTAACGGCCTACATTCAGGATATTGAAGGCAATCAAATGTCCTTTTCCAATTTCACCCAGCAAATTCTCAACGGGTACTTTCACGTTTTCCAGGAATACTTGTCTTGTTGAAGAACCTTTGATACCCATCTTTTTCTCTTCGGCACCCAACGTCAATCCATCCATACCTTTTTCCAAAATCAGGCAGGAAAATTTATTACCATCGATCTGACAGAACACGATAAATACATCCGCAAACCCCGAGTTGGTTATCCACATCTTTTGCCCGTTCACAATGTAGTGTGTTCCTTCAGGATTCAAAACCGCTGTGGTTTTGGCACCCAAGGCATCAGAGCCGGAACTTGGTTCCGTCAGGCAGTAACAAGCCTTCAGTTCACCGGAAGCTAACTTAGGCAGGTAATATGATTTTTGTTTTTCGTTTCCGAAATAAACGATTGGTAATGTGCCGATACCGATGTGTGCACCGAGCGACAATGAAAATGACCTGGATTTTGCCAAATACTCAATCAGTAATGAATTGGTATTAAAATCTTTTCCCATTCCGCCGTACTCTTCCGGAATAGCCAGTCCCAGTAAACCCAATTCACCTGCCTTCATCAACAAAGACTCTGTCAGACCCGGTTCCTGGTGCTCTATCTGGTCATAAATCGGTGTGATTTCAGAATCAACAAAAGATACGACCGTATCGATGATCATTTGCTGCTCTTCATTTAAATCTTCCGGGGTGAATGTATCCTGGTAGTTGGATTCTTTCACTAAAAACTCCCCGCCTTTGAGTAAGTTCTTTACTTCGGTTAATGTTTCGCTCATGTTGTTTATTTTTCGATATTATTTGATGGTAAAATACTGCTGATTCCACATAAATGCTGAATTGCATATTAAAATTACAATGCATGCATTGAAATAACAAACGTTTGGTCAAAAGGTTCAGTTAAGTATTTGTTATCAATTTCAGAAAAAATAAAACGGGTAAAATTTATTGATTTAGATTAAATTTGCGGAGAAACTATTGAAAAGGCAACCGCTATCTCATGGCAGCTTATAAACGCATACCGCTAAAACCATATCCGAACGGATGGTATGTTCTTGCACATTCACATGAAGTGAAGAATGGGGAGATCATTACGAGGCGCTTTACAGGGAAAGATGTATTAATCTTCAGAACGAAAACCGGTAAACTGGCATTAACAGAACCCTATTGCCCGCATATGGGCGGGCATTTAGGGCATGGCGGTACAATAGAAGGGGAAAGTATAAAATGCCCCTTTCATCATTTCTGCTTTGATGCGAAAGGTGACTGTACAGCAACAGGATATGGCAGCAAACCCTCCTCTAAACTAAAATTGCCTACCTTTTATTCAGATGAAAAGAACGGACTGATTCTGATTTGGTTCGATGAAAAGAATCATGCACCCACCTGGTTCGTACCGCAGGAGGATTGGAGTGAATGGACGGAAGTGCGTTTTGCAGAATACGACTTCAAATCCCATCCGCAGGAGACTACGGAAAACAGTGTGGATGTCGGGCATTTCAGTATCGTACACGGATACTCCGGAGTGGAAACCCTGCATGAGATGGAGACCCATGAACATTATTTATACGCAAAATATGCCATGTGCAGAGTCGCAGATTTTGTCGGAAAGAAGAAAACGATTCGTACAGAATTCAACGTACATGTACACGGGTTGGGTTATTCCTTTGTGCATACAGACATGGCGGAAATAGGTATGAATACCAGACATTTTGTTCTGCCCACTCCTACAGATAAAGGAAAGCTGAAGCTCCGCATAGGTGTCAGCATTAAAAAGATGGCTAGTTTCAACAAGATCAGTCCGTTATTGAATCTAATTCCTAAAAGGCTGGCTCATCGACTTATACTGAACGGCGCTTATAAAGGTTATTGCCAGGATGTGAGCATGGATTTTAAAATCTGGGAAAATAAAATCTACATCGACCCTCCCATTCTTGCCAAAGGAGACGGGCCTGTAGCGCAATACCGCATGTGGGCCCAGCAATTTTACTACGAAGATTCGATGCAACCCAATTATATCCCGCAGGAGATTAGTTAACGGGTTTGGCCGCTTCCTCTAACTATCCATTTTTCTGTCGTGAGTTTTTCCAATGCAAATGGACCGCGTGCATGCAACTTTTGGGTAGAGATGCCAATCTCTGCGCCCAATCCGAAACAACCGCCGTCTGTAAAACGGGTAGATGCATTCGTATAGACCGCAGCCGCATCCACTTCCTGCAGAAAACGTTCGCACTTTTCAGCATCTTCTGAAATAATAGCCTCAGAATGCCTGGAGGAATAGGTACGAATATGCTCTAAAGCTTTCTCTAAGTTCTCCACCGTCCTCACCGAACATTTTTGCGACAAATATTCCATGCCAAAATTTTCCGGAGTGGCGCGTTTTAACCTTGGGTAATTTTGTTTGTGCAAAACATCATAAGCTTCGTTGTCAGCAAAGACTTCCACTTCAGATGCATTAAAACCCTCCGTAATCTTAGGTAAGAATTCGGCGGTTATTGCCTTGTCGACAAGAATCGTATCCAGCGCATTACATACGGATGGGCGCTGTGTTTTTGCATTAATAACAATTTTTGCCGCTTTATCCAAATCTGCTGTACTTTCCACATAAGTATGACAAACGCCTGCACCCGTCTCTATTGTCGGTACTTTCGAGTTAGACCGAACAAAATCTATCAATTGCTGTGAACCTCTTGGAATGATGATATCAACATATTTTACCGCTTCCAGCAATTCTTTAACAAATTTCCTGTCAACCGGCATCAATTGAATGGCATTTACATCCACCCCATTTTCGCGCAATGCCTGATGAATCAAGTCCACCAGTATCCGGTTGGTATGCTCCGCATCGCTGCCACCGCGCAGCACCACTGCATTGCCTGCATACAAACATAAGGCAGCAACATCTATTGTAACATTTGGCCTCGATTCATAAATAACCCCGACAACACCGATGGGAACACTCATTTTTTGGATAAACAACCCATTCTCCATTTTCTTTTCCAGCAAAACTTTCCCTGTCGGATCCTCTAATTTTAATATATCGTGTAACCCGGAAGCCAGCTCTTCTATCCGAGTTTCATTCAGCAGCAGTCTATCTTTCTTGGGATTAGCATCATCCATCCTTTCCAAATCTTTCAGATTTTCCTGAATGATTTTTTGCTCGTTCTGTATTAATAAATCCGCTAATACGGATACTATTTTTTTCTTGCTGTCAATTGATAACTTTCTGACAGAAACAGAGGCCTTGCTGACTGACTCTAAAATTCCCTGAATGGACTCCATGTTAAAATTTTAACCAAGTTATTTATAATTTTAGGTTTTTATAGGTATTTTTAGATAAAATAATCTAATGTTAAAGAAAATAATTAGAGGCTTCGCATTACTGCTATTCCTGCTGCTGTCAGCAGCAGGCCTTAAATTTATTCTCATTGGTAAAGATTTAAAAATTGATGAATTGGCCATTTTCCTCACCAAATCTGAAAACACCAAAGGAATCCGGCTAACCTACCTGGGATGCGCAGGATTTATAATAGAATATAATAACTCCAGTATCCTTTGCGACCCATATATCAGCAATCCGAGTTTATATAATTTCGGCAATGAACATGCAGACTGGTCGAAATATGTTGCAGAAGATAAATTAAATTCCATAGATTTGGTGACCATCTCTCATGGCCATTACGACCATTGTTATGACATGGAAAGTCTGAGCAGCTTCATCCAGCCAAACTCAAAAATTGTCGGTGATGTTAGTGTCCAGAATCAGCTGAATACCATTTATACAAACCGTGCTTTACAGAAAACCAGTCTGGAATTCGACAAAAAACAAGAATGGATATACAATACCACCAAAACTTTCCGTGTACTACCTTTGCCGAGCATACACAGTCCGCATATTGCAAATTATGAGTTTTTTAAAGGCAGTTATGCATCCCCTTTATCCAAACCTCCGGTTTATTTCTGGGACTGGAAAAAAGGTAATGCCTATTCTTATCTGATAGATATTTTAGAGAAAGATTCCATTTACTACAGAATTATCCTTACAAACGGCAACCTAAACAGTGCCTCCGTCAAGATGTTAAAAGAGATGAGTGCTGAACGAACGTCTGACCTTCAGTTACAGATATTCTGGAAAGAAGAAATGGTTGTAAAAAACATGTTTACTATTTATGGCATTACACAGCCAAAACAAATCATCCTGCAGCACTGGAATAATTTTTTCAGAAACAACAATAAGACCTTACAATACCTGCGTTCATCCAATCTTCCTAAGGTATTGAAAAGATATAACAATGAGGATATTCCGGTTTCCTTTATGCTCCCGTTCAGAGATGTAACCTTTTAACGTACTTTTTCACATCAGCACTATATCATCTGCATGTGCCAGCATAATATTCTGCTGTTTCAAGTTATTCTTTAATTCCTTGGAGGATATTTTTGCTCTTGCTACAGCAAAGGCAATTCCGTCTTCATCCGTTATTTCAAATGCTTCTCCTTTTTCAAAAGGATGACTGACATTCTTTACTCCTACAGCCAGCAAGCTTTTTCTTTTCACCAATGCCTTGTGAGCACCTTCATCCACTACAATACGACCTATGACCAAACTTCCGCTGGCCAGCCATTTTTGACGGGCTGTCTTGGAAACATTTTTAGGGTAACATACCGTACCTGTTTTTTCCTGGATGGCATGCAAGAGTCCGTTCTTTTCTTTTGCCGGAAAAATAACCACCTTAATGCCCATATTCGTTGCCAGGTGCGCAAACGTGAGTTTGCTGATCATCCCCCCCAACCCGCCTGATGATTTTTCCTTGTTCGCTAAGGAGAGTATGGAGTCATTAAATGATTCGATTTTCCGAATGACAGTACCATCTGCATCCAATAATCCGGCAACAGATGTACCAATCAACAAATAATGTGCTCCAAAACCCACCGCCAGTAACGTAGCCAGTTCATCATTGTCGGAAAATTGCAATTCCCGCGAACTCACCACGTCATTTTCATTGGCAATCGGAATGATTCCATTTTTCCATAGCTCTTCGTATGTTGCCCTCAGCTGAAGGAATTTCTCTCTGTCTGAAAAATGTCCGCGTTCACACAAACTTTGCGCAATCGGTATTTTATATTTAGAAAACGCTTCTGAATACTTATATATCAATATGGGATTACCGATAGCGGCTGCAGCTTTTCTCTCTTCAATTTTACCCGAATAATTGTGAATAAACCTTTTACCCGTACCCACCGCGCCTGAAGAAACGATGACTATAGAAAATTCCTTGTGAAGTGCGGCTAATTGTTTAGAAATGCCTTGCACCACCGATTCATCCAGGTTACCCTTTAAATCGGTTATGGAGGCAGTCCCTATTTTGAAAACCAGGATGGGTTTTTGCATCTTTTATAAAAAGTTTATCCAAAGTAATACTAATTTTGGAGTTGAATGAATTTTGGAGTTTAAATTTTGTTGAATGATGACCGCAGAACGATTGATTCATCACCTGGAGCTGGAACCTCATCCGGAAGGTGGTTATTACAAACGCACCTTTCTTTCAGGGAGTGATTCTTTTTCCTCTGTCTTATTTTTACTGACCAAAGACAATTTCTCCGCGTTTCACCGGATAAAATCAGAGGAACAATGGAACTGGTATTTTGGCGATGACATCATCCTCCATGAAATCAATGCATCTGGTGAATATACCAGAACAGTATTAAGCAATCAGCCTGACCATCTCAAATTCCAACATGTCGTTGAAGGAGGCAATTGGTTTGCCAGTGAATGTTTGGGGAATTTTGGTTTTGCACTATGTGGCTGCACCGTCATTCCGGCATTTCAATTTGCAGATTTTGAATTGGGAAAAAGGGCCGATTTAACAGAATCCTATCCACAACACAGTTCACTCATCACCCATCTTACCAGAACCTAAAAATGCAGCCAGTAAAATTCCATCCTCCGGTTATCGATGCCATAACAGTTTGCCTGAAGGCCATTTTTGAAGAGCAGAAAGTGGCCGACAAGGTGGTGAATTTTTACCTGAAAGAACATAAACTGTTCGGATCCAGAGACAGAAGCATGATCGCTGAGACGGCCTATGACATTGTACGATGGAAGCTGAAGTATCAATATTTACTGGCAACCTACAGTGAACAGCTGACAAAATACAAACACCTGATTCTAATAAGTTTATTAAACAGGAATTACAACATAAATAACATCGATACATTTGAAGTTACAGAAGCTGACATAAACCAGCTAAAAGAGATTATTAAGCAGCCCATTGCGGAAAAGCATATCGATCAATCCTATCCGGAGACGTTTTATACCTTTTGTACGGAAAGCATCGGTGAACGATGGCACCAACTGGCAGCAGCCCTAAACAAAATGCCGGGAATCTTTATTCGGGTAAACACATTAAAGACAACGAGGGATGAATTATTAAAATTACTTGAGAAAGAAGAAATTGCCATCCAAATACCGAGCCTTCCGCTGACAACAAACGAATCATACACCACTATTCAGATACTTTCAAAGAACAATCTGAAAAATAATACGCTTTACAAACAGGGCTTCTTTGAATTCCAGGATATTGGTTCTCAGGCAATAGGCCGGTTTGCAGCGGATGCCATTGCTGAAACAACAGGATTGAAAAGCATACGCATCCTGGATATGTGCGCAGGTGCAGGCGGAAAAACGCTTCAACTTTCCTGTTTATTAAAGAACCAAGGGAAAATTTTTGCGACAGATTACAACCCGTCCAGGATAAAACAACTGGCCTACAGGGCAGCACAGGCGGGGTGTAAAAATATCGAAATCACGGATTATAATGAGGCAAAAAAAATGAATGAATTTGATATCATCCTGATTGATGCACCCTGCAGCGGCAGCGGCACATTTAAACGGCAACCTGATTTAAAATACAAAATAACACCGGAAAAAATCCAGGAGTATCAGCTCATCCAAGCCTCCTTACTGGAAAGTTGTAAAAACAAACTGCGAAAAAACGGTAAAATCATCTACGCCACCTGCAGTGTACTGCCAGAGGAAAATGAATTACAGCTCCGGCATTTCTTAACGGAAAATACTGGTTTTACATTGATAAACGCTATGCAGCTTTCTCCAACCCAATATGAGGGTGACGGATTTTTCATGGCAGAAATTGCGAAAAAATCCATGGAAGGCTAATTCCATTTCATCGGACTCCCCATGTAAAATTCGGGAATGATGACATGAAAGGATTTTCGGGTATCTTTATTTTCCATTAAATAGGTACCGAACATTTTGCCCATATCTGTTTTTAAGTCACAACCGGAAATGTATTCATACTGTTCACCGGGATGGATAACAGGTTGTTCTCCAACCACACCTTCGCCTTCCACTTCGCGCAGCTGTCCAAGGCCATCAACGATATGCCAATGACGGCGAAGCAGCTGAACGGAAGCGCTACTGTTATTTTCAATTTTTATCCTGTACGCAAACATAAAATGCTGTCCCATCGGATATGAATAATCCGACTGGTAGAATGTTTCCACACTTACTTTTATCTTATGTGTTATGGCTGTAACCATCTATTTTATCGCCTACAAACTGTCAATCCATAAGTAAATATAATAAGAAACGAAGAAAAAGGGGTATTAATTTTAGTATGTCATCAGTGCCCGAACTTCAGGAAATAATGTACGATCGCTTCCGTCTGCTGTTGTGCATTCTTTAAATCGTCATTAATGATGGTGATATCAAACTGCTTGTATTCTTTCATTTCCACTTCAGCCTTCTCCAGCCGTTTTTTAATTTTTTCCGGAGAATCCGTACGCGCAGTTCTAATCGCTCCTTCAGTATCTCCAGACTTTTGGGCTGTATAAATAATGCCAGCGGCTTGAATTTCAGATTTTTTATCACATTCAGTGCACCAAATACATCTACCACCAATAATGGAAATTTGTTTTGCCGGTTAATACGGTCGAGTTCCGATTTCATGGTACCATAATAGGTGTTTTCATACACTTCCTGCCATTCCAGGAGTTCATCCTCTTCAATTTTCTCTTCAAATGATTCCGCGTTCATAAAATGATAATCCACGCCATCTATTTCTCCTTTGCGGATATCACGTGTAGTGGCTGATACAGAATAAGAAAGTTCAGGAAACTGCTGCAGCAAATAATCACCTAATGTATTTTTACCAACGCCGGAAGGCCCAGACAGTATGATGACTTTTTGCATGTGCGAAGATAAAAAAAGTAGTCAGTAGTAAGTAGTTCGTCAATAGATTTTTTAGACATTTGTGATTACAGCGTTACAACACATTCAACACCTGTTCTTTGATCTTTTCAAGCTCCTCTTTCATTAATATGACCAGCTTCTGCATAGAGGCGTCACTGGCTTTGGAGCCTATCGTATTGATTTCCCTTCCCATCTCCTGCGCTATAAATCCCAGTTTTTTCCCTTTCTCCATCGTAGTTTCTCTCAATACCTGAAGAAAATAATTGCAGTGGGTCTCCAGCCTCACTTTTTCCTCATTGATATCCATTTTCTCCAGGTAATAGATCAACTCCTCTTCAAACCGGTTTTTATCAATGGAATCATCCTGTAAATAGTTCTCCAAATCCTGTTTCAGCTTTATCTTGAGTTTCTCCAATCTGGCATTCTCATAGAGAGCTAAATCATTCTTGTACTGCTGGATCACTTTTATACGTTCTATCAAATCCTTCTCCAGCTGACTGCCTTCATCCGTACGAAATTGTATCACACCGTTCAATGCCTCTATCACCGCTTGCAGCAAGGCATCGGCATCCTGTTCATTCAAGGTACTGCCTTCTGATTTGTTGATATCCTGGAAACGCAGTACAGCGGATATTATATTTTCACCTAACGGAATGTTCCTTTCAGCAGAAAACTGCTGCAGCTGATTATAATATTGCTCCAGCAGATTAAAGTTCAACCCTGCAGTAGCCCCCCCCGATTTATCTTCCTGAAAATAAAGCTCTACCTTCCCGCGTATAAGTTTTTCCGCAATGACTTTTCGTACCTCCAGTTCTTTTTCCCGCAGGTCTGCCACAATCTTGAAATTCAAATCAAGTTGTTTGCTGTTGAGCGACTTGATTTCCACGCTATAGGACTTATCACCCAGCTTTACATTTGATTTTCCGTAACCGGTCATTGAAAGTAGCATATGGAAATTTAATTATAAGTCAGCAAAGAATGAAATGTAAAGGTACTATTTAATAACGAATAACTCCCGTTGAATGGGACTCCTCAAAAATCCTTGCTTAAAGAAAAATGCCAGATAGGTTTTTTGTTAAATGATAGCCCGTCATACCCCCAGCCGGTATCCAACCGAAGAAAGTAGCCCAATATATTGGTTCTGACACCCACCCCGGTGCCAAATACAAACGGATTCCTGTAGTAGTTGACTGTCACCACAATTGGGTTATTATCCGGCCTAGGAGTTACTACTTCAGTACTCAGTGCGTTATTCTTATCAAAAGGATTTGCAAAATTATAGGCTAACCCTGCATCAAAGAATCCCAGAATCTGAAAATCTCTCAGGAATGCGGATTTCAGAGGTTTCCTGGCGAAGAAGGAAAAAACGGGAATGCGCAGTTCAGAATTCCATAACAAATAGTTATTGCCGTTTCGAATATTTTGCGGCAATCCGCGCATATTGGTGACCGGTGCCTGCAAACCGTAATTTTGATTCTGAGCGATTGGGATGGTATAATCATACCTTGGATTCAGCCAGGTATCCACACCTCCTAAAAAATACAGTACTTTCTTTGGCCCAAAAGAAGTGGCGCCTGAGAACCGGTTTGCCCAGATAATATTCCTGTGTACCTTCTGATAATGACGTATATCAAAACCGATATTCGCAATGTGTGAATTCTTCTCGTTGGCATTGTAAAAATACTCGGCATAAACTTTATACCGGTATCCGTTTAAAATATTAAACTGAATTTCCCTGGTATTATCATGCACAAATTCCAGTCTTCCCGATATCCAGTTTTCTTTTATATCTTTTAACGTCAGACTTATCTGGTCTGTCAGTGAAACATCCAACCGTTCATTCCGGTAAGAAACAGACCACCGCAGACTTTTCGTTACATCAAACGGATAGCTGAATGCCACTTCGGCAAAATTGGAGCGTGTTTTACCGGTATAGGAAAAAGGCAATACATTTCCGCTGCTGTCTGAAACAGAAAAGGAGATCCTGTCTGATCGGCGATAATACAAAATGGATTTATCAATGCGTTTTTTAAGATTGATATATTTCACATAAGCCTCAAACCCCTTGAAATCAAATGGAATCCTGAAACCACCAATAATTTTATGGTCTTCCATCAAATCACTGACTCCGAAATTAATCATGGCGCTTAAATTCGGAAAATTATAGGACCCTAAATTCTGTTTAAAACTTTGATAATTCTGGGTAAGGATACTGTTATCTAATTGTGTGACCACATAATCAGATGTAAATTTAGCCCTGTAGGGTAATATCCTGATTTTTTTACCGGTAGTACGCTCCACGTTTTGCAGGCTTACCACCGGAGTGTTTTGCAGAAACGGCGGCGGTTCATCCCCTTCCGCTGTTTTAACGGTATCCTGTGTCAGAACGGTATCCTTTCTTGCAGGCAGCTCCACAACGGTATAGCTGATGGTATTATTGTAATCAGATTCAAACGTGTATTTAAACGGAGCGTCCAGCAAACTATCCATTGATACATCCTGAACAGGCACATTAAATACCCCGGGCTGAACAGATTTTTTGCTGCCTTTGATGGGCGGGTATTTATTTTCGGATACGGAATATTCTTTATAAAATTTACGGAAGGATGTACTCTTTAATTCTGTGTTTTTCTTCTCATCCATTGCTTCATCAGGAACATTCGGTTTCGTATAGAGATAGGCCTTTCGCTTTTTGGCACCAAAATACAAATATGTGTTTAGTCCGGAAACACCTGAATTCAATATACTATTCGAGAAATTGGAAACCGGGAAAGTCATACCTCTCCATTTGTAAACATCTATTTCCTGTTTGACGGCAATAAGTTCACCATTATCATTCTCCATCTCAACATCTGCAGAATCCTTTCCGGCATAGACACTGTCAAGGGTACCTAAATACTGGTTATAAACACCATTCTCGTCACTTAAAAACGTGTAGTATGACCGGTTGAATGTGCCAATTCCCTTCTCATTTGCAAATGGTGTTTCAGTCACCCGTGCCAGATCGGTACCTCTTTTATTTAAATCATAGTAAAACAAATCCAGGGTTTGTGTCGGCAATACGGTATCTACAGGGCTGAGGTATAATTTATCTTCTGTTCTGTTGGAAGAGAACAACACTCCGTCATTACCGTTCCAGTTTACATATACCGGATTTAAATCATCATAATTGTCATTGTTCAGCTGGGTGGCATTGGTATTGAGTGTGTTGTATAAATACAAATCCGTTTGCCCTTTATTTTGGCCGGATACAATCAGCACGTTTGGATTGTTGGTATAATCCGCGCCGTAGATGCGTTTAAACTTTACGATATTATTCTTTGTTTTTATGTTCTTATCAATATCTATCTGTGTAAGACGGATAATATCCCTCTTTTCATTTATAATTGCCAGCTTATGTCCCGTCTTAGACCAGGTTAGTACCGGATAAGACTTATTAAACGGATATTGATCGGAACGAAAACCCCCTTTAGCAATTTTTTTTGCCTTTTGGGTTTTCAAATCCTCGAGCATAACTTTATAAAAACCCCCGTCAAAAACGGCATATGCAGCGTATTTTCCATCCGGTGAAATTTTCAAATCACCGATATCCGTGTTATTGCGTTTCTTAATTTTTATCGCTGCCAATGCATCTGTACTGTCTCTGTCTTTATTATCTATCACGTAACGGCTTTCATAAAACACTTTCCAGTCTCTCATCAGGTCATCCAAACGGCTGTTGACGGCAAATACAAATCCATTATTAATATTGTGATTAATCCTGGTCAGATATAAGATATTAGGAATTGCATCCTTACCGAACAGTTGGTTAATCATGTACCAGAATGAATGTCCTGCAAATTCCGGGTCTAAATTGATTAAGCGGTTGAAATCCGGCTTTTTGGAGGTCAGCAAATACTGTTTCAAACGTGCATCCAATTCTGTATTCCATGGCTCTCCCATATAGGAAGACAAGCCGTTTCTATACCATTCCGGCATGATTAAAAAGATGGCATTCTGAATTTTCTGACCGAAACTGCTTCCCGCCATCATCTGACGGATGTATAATTCGGATAAACCTTTCATCAGATCGCGCTGTAAATGGCGATGATTCCCATCATAGTGCAGAAACAGCTTGTTATCCCTTAAGACAGCTGTTCCTCCAATGTTATAATCCTCCTGTCCAAGCCCTATATTGGTTTGGGCTAAGTCAGTGATATCATTATATACCAGAATATCTATCTGCGACCGGTAGTTAAAATCCATTTGCCTGTTGAGTTCCTTCAGTTTCATTTCTGCTGTCGTCCAGACAAATTTCCCGATTTCCTGGCCGCCCGGATAAAAATAAATGGTAAAATTGTCCGAATTGTAAAATTGCCAGTCGAACGGATGATATTGCACCCTGTTCTGGCCAAATTGAACCTGTGTGGTTTGAGCCATTAAAGTAAATGGCAAAATGAATAAGCCTAAAAAAAATTTATTTAAAACAGATGTAAATCGTAAAGACATTGCAGAGAATATAATTTAACAGCTTATCGCTTTTTACTTATAACTTTCTATTTTTACAAAGTAAAGAAATCTTATGGATAACGCAAAAATAAAGACAGATATTGCCGTATTTTGTTTCAACCCCTTTCAGGAAAACACCTATATTCTTTCCAGCCCCGGCAAAGAGTGCTGGGTTATAGATCCGGGATGCTATACCCTTCAGGAACAAAAGATACTGGCAGCCTATATAGAAAAGAATGCCTTAAAACCGGTCCGCCTGCTGAACACGCACTGCCATTTAGATCACATTTACGGAAATAAGTTCATCTCTGATGAATACCGGCTGGAACTTGGCATTCACGAAAAAGAAATTCCGGTCCTGCAGTCCGCATCCATAGGTGCACGGCTGTTTGGAGCCAAGATTCCGGATAAATGCGAACCTGGTTACTTTATAAAGGAAGGAGATGTTTTAGAATTAAAAGATACATCCTTTAGTGTATTATTCACGCCTGGACACTCTCCGGGCAGCATTTGCTTTTATCAAGAAGAAGAACATTTTGCTGTTGTCGGGGATGTGTTGTTCAGCGGCAGCATTGGACGTACCGATTTGCCGGGCGGTGACTATGATACATTGATAAAATCTATTAAGACACGTCTGCTGGTACTGGAAGATTTAACCGAAATTTATAACGGGCATGGCCCGAGTACCACAATAGGCGAGGAAAGAAAATACAACCCATTCCTGAGATAATTATTTACTTCGCTTTCAGCCTTTTTCTGGTTGACTTATCCACCTTATCGGTAGCATCATTCAAGTCTTCCCCATCAATGTCCACTTTGTTGCCACCTAACTTGGCGAAGTCAAACTTTAGGGTAAACCTGAACGTATTATCCAGCGGATTTCGTGCCCCGCCTGTGGGTATCAAATAAGAGAAATCCAATCCAAATACACTATATTTTACACCCACCCCCATGGAAACAAATCGTCTGTTACCCTTGTCTTTTGCTTCTAAAAAATATCCGGCACGGGCTGCAAAAATATGGTCATACCAATATTCCGTCCCGATTCCCATCGTCCACTCACGCATTTCTTCCTTAAAGCCACCGGGTGCATCCCCCAGTGATTTAAACATCCCCACAAATGATGACTGTTCCTTGAAGTCAAGAATATTGTTGCTGTCTCTGTCTCCAGCTTTTGGTGTCGGTACCAATAACTTGTTGAAATCTGCATAAATACCCCATTCATGTTGTTTGGTGGGCTGTAAACGGAATCCAAACCCTAATCCAAAATTTGTAGGGATGAAATCTTTTTCTCTGGCATTTGCAGTATAGGCTATCTTTGTTCCCATATTCGTTACAGCAAAACCGGTCATGAAATTAGCCTTCATCTTCTTTTTTCCCACTGTAAAGTCCTTGCTGTAGGTACCGGTCAAATCAGCACCAAATGCGTGTCCTGCCCTAATAGGCTCACTGCCAATACTTTGCCCTTGTGCTAAATTTGAATAAATATACCTGAAGGCTACGCCTAATGCAAAGCTTTTCCCTAATCTTCTTGAATATCCTGCATCAAAGCACAACTCGCGGGGTCGACCGCTCCCGATGGAATTTCCGTTAGCATCTGTAAAATCAATATCTCCTAAACTGAAAAACTTAAGGGATGTATGCACCACATCATTGGGGGATACCTTGTAGTACATGGTAAAATGCGTCATAAAGATATCTGTGATACCGAGGGCTCTCAGCCACGGCGCATAAGACATGGATAATCCAAGTTTACGTTTGGCAAATGCCAGCTTGGAAGCGTTATAGAATGAGGTGTTAGGATCAACAGATGTGGCAATACCGACATCACCCATGCCTCCACCCCTGGCATCAGGTATGATTCTAAGAAATGGAACAGCACTATTGACGGTGTTAATACCCCCTTTTGTAAAGTTTTGACCTACTGAGGAAGCACATATACCTGTCAGAAAAAAAGCAAAAAACAAGAAGTTGGGTTTCAAGATATATCTCATAAAATTATGTACCATGTGTTTGAGAACGTTAAATTGACAAAATTATTTTAAAAATTCTAATTTAGAACGACTAATTTTTGATATTGGCTCACTTTTTTGCCTGTTTCGTCCTTTAGAGAGATTCTGTATATGTATACTCCACGTCCGATTTTATCGCCGAAATCATCTGTTCCATCCCAATTTATATCATCTACCCTGTAGCCCGGACTGTTGATATTTCGAGTAATTGTCTTAATAATTTTGCCGGAAACAGAGAATATTTCAATTTTCATATCCAACGAGGCACCCGGCTTGTTGTGTTCAAACATAAACCTGGTATTTGTGGTAAAAGGGTTGGGGTAGTTTAACACATGGGATAAGGCAAGATTTGCTTTTTCCTCCACCACGAATTCAGTATATCCCTCTCCAGAGTTATTCAGCACATCCCATGCTTTGACATGAAGGGTATGTCTGCCTTTTGAAAGTTTAGAAAACGGGTACGTTATTTCACCATTCGTCAGATCATCAATTGCTGCTTCAAAGAAATCATTCAGGTTAAAGATATTTTTGGTATCATTATCAATAATGGCAGTGATATCATGCCCCAACCCGTTTCCGGAGGTATTGATACCGTTTTCGTCAAAGATTTTTGAAAACAGCTTTGGATTCTCATCGGTAATCCCGCCAAAAGCAAATTTATCGTCATTCAGAAATACATCCACAACAGGTCCCTTGTTGTCGACCGGAAAGGAATCGCTGGAGCCGCCGATGATGATATCTGTCGAGTAGCCGGATGCATCCGTTACATCACTGCCGGCGTACAGGCTGATTTTTCCGTTACCAAAATTATAGTCGATATCTTTCGGTACCAGAAAGGTAAATTTAAACTTACCATTTGTCACTTTAGACTTCCCCTTGTAGATGCTGTTTTTCTGCAGCTGAAACTGATAGGCAAAACTTTCCGGATCGTTCATCAGGGTATTGACCGTTTTAATCTTGTCGTATATGATTACAGATGCGATACCATTAAATTCATTCATGAGCACATTGCTCTTATCCCTCACTTCTCCTTCAATGGTAATCTTAGACAAAGCCTTTAGTGTATCATGCGGGGATGCAAGAGGGGTATTGTTTACTAGTGTTGCGACAACATTGTTTTTGGGAAAAGCCAGGCGCAGTGCGGGATCTCCCAAGAGGGAAAATTTCCGGTTGCCGTCAAATGTATTGGTTCTGATTTTAGCCTGCAGGGTAATATCGCCGAGTGTCATATTTTCATTGTCATAAGCCACCGCCATCTGATTCATGAAATTATCATTCATGGTCCTGTTTCGATTGGAGTAAACAACTCTGGTGGTGGTGACCAGTCCTATGGCGCCTCCGTCCGGCCTGAATATTACACGTTCACCCAACGAATTTTCATCCGGCCTGTCATAAGGAGCAAACTCACAGGTTGCGGTAATAAACAAGGTCAGCTTATTGGGATTATCCCAGTTGTTGATATCGGTAAAATTCAAGATCCTTTCCGCCGCAAGCCCAAGCCGTGCACCATGACCGACATAATTGACAAACAACGTACCGGTAAATAATTTGCGGTCGATGGTTTCATTTACGACGGGGTATGTTTTCCCTGCTGCCGAAGATTCCTGCTTAAAGGCATCCAGGAATATCTTATCGATGTTTGACTTTTTCTGCGCGGTCCCGAAATTATCCGCAATGGAATTACAATCGTCAATATGAATATTAAAATCTTCATCATCTGCTATGAAAGTACCCTGATTTCTCCAATCACCCAAAGCGGCACTTGAATAATACATCTTAATCTTATCCAAAACAATCTGTGCTTTGGATACATCATCGGCAGGAATCCGTCCAACACTCACATCGTCTTTTTCCGCAGCCGTGTTGGTAATATTTGCACCTTCATTATCATCTAAAATCCCAAAATAATCATCTGACACATAGGTTTCCAGTGTTTCATACGTTTTATCACTTTCATAGGTCGGCATATAATAATCTCCGAGGTTCTTATTTTCAAAGGTACCGTCGCCGAAGAGCAATACATATTTAGGCATTTGAGCAGGATCCCCGGCAGCCCGGTCATAAAACATTTTCACAAAGTTGCGTATGGCCGTTATATCATTTGTACCTGCGGAAAATTCATTGTACACCTGACTGAGGTCTGCCACCGTTACTCTCAAATTTTGCTTCTCCCGGTGAAACTGTGCGAGTTCAGCAGCTTGTGCTAAAAAAGCGGAACGGGTAACAATCAGCATATCCTGCTGCGGAAGTGCATGCAGGTCCTGATTCGGTATACTTCCAAATGCCGTGGGAACTGCGGTTGAATTTTCCAGTGCCACAAACTCCTTCAATGTATCGGTTACCATGTTAAATGTCGCGGTGTTGCCGGCAAGTACATAATTTACTCTCTGAATCGCAAATGGGTTGGTTACATCCCATACCTCTACATTGGCATTCATATTTAGTATGGTAAACCTGGAAACACTTCCCGTTCCGACAGATGCCGCGCTTCTGAAATATAAGGGTTGTCCGTTATAACTCAACTTGGAGACTGCATTTACCTGAAGATAATCCAACCAACCTTTGGTTGAAAAATTTCCGTTTCTGTCAAAGTTAACATTAACTGTAAAATCGGAGGAAAGGTTGCTGAGCAGGAATGTTCTTTCGACCCAGGTGGCTGTATTATAAATGCCGGGATAAGGCTGAGCCACATTGGGAATAAAAATACTGTTTGTATTTGCGGAGTTGTTGGTGCTGATGGTAAACGTAGATCCCTGAGAAAATGCACTTGCAGCAACACCCACAATCAGCTTAGCAGGTTGCGCACTGATTAAATCGGGCAAATTAAAACTGTAAGATTTATCGGTCAGACCGCCAAACTCATCTCCTAAAAACTCTTTTCCCGACTGTGCCACATTTACTTTATTCTCTTCAAAAAAATCATATGCATCATACGTGGTGATTGTTTTATTTACAGGCAAGGCAGACGGATTCACCGAACTTATCCTTGCCCCACTTCCTGCATCTGCCGTTATAAAAAAGTTCTTGGTGTCACTGTAATGGTGCTTCTTAGCCAGAAAGGTTTGCCTTACGGCATTATACGTCCACTTTTCCGGGCCGGGAAGATATGCCAGCACATAATCACCAGCCTGAAAGCTGCCTGACGATGCCGAAACAACCTTAATGGGGATTTCCTTTATATCGTCCTCTCTCTCCGCTCCCGCCAGTTCTGGCAGCATACCAGCCCGATGTCCGAAAATCCGGATGGTACCCGGATTGATAATATCTGCCGACATACCGAGACTCTTTAAAAAATCATAATCCAATTTATAAACGCCTGCCTTCGGTACACCAATTTTATACCATTTGCCCGTACCAAGCATCGAATTGGCGGCATAGACCTGCGAAGAAAGTCCGGACAACCTGCTCGATGCATTTCCGGATGGATTTACGACCAAATCAAAAGAGGTCAGCACTTCTACCTGACCGTTGTTATTTTTAAAAGGAAAAACGGTAACGGTCGCAAGATTATTTTTCCGGTAAGAACCCACTTCATATGAAACAATCTCCTGATTCTGAATTACTTTCATCTGAACCAAGGTGATGCTGCTGCCTTTATACGGCTGGTAAACAGGATTTTCTACACGAACATCTGCCTGATTATTTGCACCCAATTCCACCACTGATGCATAAACAGGGAGTCCTGAAAATTTCTGAGGGTAAACAGCTTGCTTAAACACAAGAAATTCCTCCTGATTTTGCCAGCTTAACGTAACTGTCCTCCGATATTTTTTCAGGTCATCCCCGACAGATAAAAAAAAGTGCCCTATAAGTGGAATAAGCAATAAAATCCTGTATAATTGAGTCGACATAAGGATGCTAAAATTAACTAATTGTTACAAGTCTGGCCATACTAAAACGCCTCAGAACTCATTTTATGCAATTTTACGATAAATAACAATATTTTAAACAAATTTGCGTTGATAAAGTTACCGGAAATATTTTGCGAATTAATTAATTTGCTCTATCTTTGAAAATATTTTTTTAAAAGCCGAAATAATGACCTACAAAAGAATGAGAAATTTCTTACACCTCGCTATTATTGCTGGTGTATTGGCAGTTAGCTGTAATGGCAGTAGCAAGAGCGGATCTTCCTCTACTACCGGTTGGAATTACAACGATAAAAAATGGGGAGGATTTGAACGTTCCTCCAACACCAACCAAATCACAGGACCTAATTTAGTTTTAGTGGAAGGCGGTACTTTTGCCATGGGTGCCACCGAAGAAGATTTAATGTATGAAAATCACAATGTGCAACGCAGAACTACTGTTTCTTCTTTCTATATGGACGAAACAGAAGTGACCAACCTGGATTACAGAGAGTATGTATACTGGTTAGACCGTGTTTTTGGCACTGACCATCCGGAATTCGTTAAGAATGCAAAACCCGACTCCATGTGCTGGAGAAGAAACCTTGCTTACAACGAACCGTATGTAAAATACTATTTTACGCACCCTGCATATAATACCTACCCTGTCGTAGGTGTAAACTGGTTACAGGCAAATGAATACTGCGTGTGGCGTACTGACCGTGTAAACGAGATGATTCTGATTAAAGAAGGTTACTTAGATCTAAACACCAACCAGAAAAACGAAGACAACTTCAACACGGAAGCATATTCAGTTGGTTTGTATCAGGGAGCAACTAAAAAACAAAAGGAAGACCTGAATCCTAACGGATCAGGCAAAAGAAATGTAAATCTGACAGATGGTATCCTATTACCTGACTACAGGCTTCCAACAGAAGCAGAATGGGAATATGCAGCTCTTGGCTTGAGAGGAAATATGCCAATGCCGGGTGAAGAGGTTGTTACAGACAGAAGAATATATCCTTGGGACGGAGCCACTTTCCGTTACCAAAGGCACAATAAAAATCAGGGTGATTTCATGGCTAACTTCATGAGAGGCCGGGGTGACTACATGGGTGTTGCAGGTGCTCTGAATGACAATGCGGAAATCACTGCCGATGTTCACGCGAACTACCCAAATGACTTTGGATTATTCAACATGGCAGGTAACGTAAATGAATGGGTATTGGATATTTACCGACCATTAACAGAAGCTGAAGGAGACGACCTTAACACATTCAGAGGTAATATCTTCACCAAGCCTACTATGGAAGAAGGATTGGATGAAATGGGCAGAATCAAGTATGTCAGAGAAGATGATGCAGACCTGACCAACAGACGAAACTACAGAAAAGCGTTCGCCTTAGACTATAATGACGGCGATTCTTCTTCTCAGGTGGAATATCAATATGGTGTTTCTACTTTGGTAAATAATAAAGCAAGGGTATTTAAAGGCGGTTCCTGGAGAGACAGAGGCTACTATATGTCACCGGGTACCAGAAGATTCTTAAATGAAGATCAGGCTACAGATGACATCGGTTTCCGTTGTGCAATGGTTCGTGTGGGCTCTCCGGACGGTAATATGTTTGGCGGGAAAGGATTCGGCGAAATGAGCAAGACACAGGCTAAAAACAAAAAAGCCAGAAAATACAAATAACAGATACACAACTGTACATAAAAAGTCCCGCGAATACTCGCGGGACTTTTTTAATTTTATCCCATGGATATTCAACAGTTGTATGAGTTCTGCAAATCATCCACCGGTATTACAACGGATTCCCGAAATATAGAGAAAGGGCAGCTTTATTTTGCGTTGAAAGGGGAAAATTTCAATGGTAACCTTTTTGCTGTTCAGGCACTGGAAGCAGGAGCATCCTACGCAATTATTGACGAAGCAACATATCCGATAAATGAACGATGCATTGTTGTAGCCAATGTTTTAGACACGCTGCAACAACTTGCCTTATTACACAGAATAAAAACAAACCCCAAGGCTGTCATCGCCATTACCGGCTCCAATGGAAAAACAACCACCAAAGAATTGGTGGCGACCGTTTTATCCACCACCCATCGGACTCATTTCACCAAAGGAAACTTAAACAACCATATTGGTATTCCTTTAACACTTTTAGCCATGCCGGCTGATACAGAAATAGCTGTGATTGAGATGGGCGCCAACCATCAGAAAGAGATTGAACGATACTGCAAATATGCAGAACCCACACACGGCATCATCACCAACTGCGGGAAAGCCCACCTCGAGGGTTTCGGTGGCATGGAGGGTATCCGTAAAGGAAAGGGAGAGTTATACGACTATATGTACTGCCACCAAGGGAAAGTATTTGTAAACGGAGATGATATTACCTTGATAAACATGTTGCAGGAAAGAACTATTTCCGGGTATATTTCCTACGGAAATAATGAAATGAATACCTACAACAGTAAAATACTGGCAGATAATCCGTTTTTGAAAATACAGTTTGAAGACATAGAAATCAACTCCCATTTGTTTGGCAGCTACAATTACAGCAATATCATGTGCGCCATTGCCGTTGGCAAATATTTTGATATAGAGAATCAGAAGATAAAACAGGCCATTGAAAATTATAGTCCGACAAATGCGCGGTCTCAGGTCATAGAAAAGGAGGGTTATCAGTTAATCCTCGATGCATATAATGCCAACCCTACCAGCATGCAACACGCCCTGGAGAGCTTTGCCAAATCCTCCGTAAAAAAGAAAATTGTCATCTTGGGTGATATGTTTGAACTGGGACAAGAAGCACCAAAAGAACATCAGTTTATTGCCGATTTATGCGAAAAGCTCCAATTGGATACCATTGTTTTAGTGGGAAATGATTTCAGCAACACAAGAACCTCTGACCATGTTCTTAAATTTCCAACTGCATCGGAAGCACAGAACTGGTTTCGAAAACAGGATTTTTCCGATGCGGAAATCTTATTAAAAGGTTCCCGTGGCATGAAGATGGAAAAAGTGCTGGAATAAAAAAGTCTAATTCCCCGGTGGTGGCGGTGGCATCACACCCGCAGGAGGCGTCCGTATAAAATCTTTAGGCTTATTTCCATCGGCTTTAGCACCTGTTCCGGTTTTCTTCAGCGTATAGGTTATCGTTCCCATAAAATACCGCTGCAGGGCATTGGAACGGATATCCTCTGTATAGACTTCCGTTACATTCCGGGTAATGTTTCTGTTTTGGTTGAGCATATCATTCGCACTGAACTTCAATTCCAGGCTTTCATCTTTCAGGAACTTATAGGCTAAAGAAGCATTCAGCAGCCAGTAACTGGTATTAAAGGAAGCAGAACCTCCTGCATTCAGATTATTGGTTACAGAAGTGTTGGCCACAAACCCCTTCCAGAACTGGTAATTAATTCTTGCGGAAGCGATATGTGTGAAATAACTGGAATTGTTTTGACGTTGCAGGGAATTGCGCACAAAGGAATAATTTCCGCTGTACGAAATCGTAAAATCAATTTTGCTGCTGATATTGCTGCTGAGCGCAAATCCCGCATTCAATGCATACGTATTTGCATTGTTGCGCACGTTATCAATCAATGCCGGCGTTCTGGTATAAACAAACCCTCCGTTAATATTCATATTGCATTTGATTTTTGTAATCGGAAAGCCATAGGTAATGAACGTGCGGGCATTCCAGTATCCGTTTAAGTTCACCGGCAGGATAAACTGACTACCTGCAGCCGCGGTTATATCATTCAATACCGTATCCCGCTGAAATATCGTTGTAGAATTGGCGATATACTGAATCGTGTTGGATGCATTGGCAAATACAAAAAGATTGGTTGCCTTTTCGATATTCGTTCTTCCCACCCGCAGACCGATGTTCTGTGTAAAGGTTTGTTTTAAATCAGGGTTACCGGTAGACAGAATCAGGGAGTTGCTGTTATCTATGACATCCTGCAGATGAGTGATGGAAGGGGGGGTCGTTGATGTTCGATAAAAGAATCGAAGGTTATCTGTTTTGGAAAATTTATAATTGAATTCCACATTCGGCAACAAAGACCATAAATTTTTCTTTACGGAAAATACAGCCGGAAAAGTCTGTTCACTTTGCAGCAGGGCATTCTGTCCGCTGACGGCAATCGTCCAGTTGATTTTTTTATTGTTATAGCGATAGGCGATTCCCAGCTTGTTCGTGATATATCGGTTAGTGAAACTATTGCTCAGAACGCTGTCTAAATCCGTATAGACGCCTGTCAATGTATCCAAATTATTGGTATTACGGACAGAAGCAGACTTTGTAAAGGAAGGTGTATAGGTAATGGATAACTGTCCGAATTTCTTAACAGGTTCTGTGTATACGATGCTGCCTGAAATCGTGTACCCGTTGGATTTTACAACTGCCTTCTGGTCTATTGAGTCTGTAAGGACAATGGAATCCGGCATGGATGTATTCATTGTAAACAAATCTACAGCTGATTTTCTGGTATTCCCTGAAGTCGTGAGGTTAACGGATATCGTTCTGCCTTTCTTCAGGAACTTGTGCTGATATAAGATATCATTCGAAAAATTAATACCGGTTTGCCTCACGTTTTGATTCGTTGATGTACTGCTGACTGTCTCCGCATTTTTAGTATTGGCAGCATCCAGCACTGAGGTCGATTTATTATTCTGTGTGCTCAGCGAGGGTGTTACTATCAGCATATTGTTAGAGTCAATGGCATATTCTATACGCATATTCAGCCGATTGTTGAAATTTCTGCTGTTTGTTTCCTTTGATTCATCATATACCAGACCGCTGTCGGATGAGGAAATATAATTTCTCGTACTAGTGCTGTTATTATCATTCAAGGTTGCATTGAAAAAGTAAGAACCGGAGATGGTCACTTTCTTTTGTTTGCCGATTTTATCCGCGTAATTCAATCCAAGTGCTGTAGTGGTGGAGATACCATTTTGCTGCCCAACTAAAAAGTTATTGACAGGGCTGTTTCTTCCCACTCTGCCGGGGCCTCCGCCTCCCCCGCCTCTGTTGCCCGATGAACCTGTTGCACCGACTAAATCCTGGATATTAAAATTCTGTTGATTGATATTGTTACTCATAGCAAGCAGTGATACACGTCGGTCGCCTTTAAAGGCATTCGCATTCAACCCTATATTAAACCGGTTACCGGGACCACCATACCCGGCATAGAATTTTCCGAGTTTAGAAGCGGATAATCCATTCTTGGTTAAGATATTGATGGTTTTCTGAGAGTTGCCATCGTCAAACCCTGTAAATGCAGCCTGATCGCTCATACGGTCGAATACCTGGATCTTATCGATAATTTCTGCCGGCAGGTTCTGAATGGCTGCCCGCGGGTCATCTCCGAAAAAAGGTTTACCGTCCACCAATATTTTTCTGACCTCCTCTCCGTTCACTTTCACCGTACCATTATCTGAAGTCATCCCCGGCATCTTTATCAGTAAATCTTCCGTGCTCGCATCTTTGTTGACCTTAAAGGCATCCGCATTAAACTGAGAAGTATCCCCCATCTGCTGAACCCGTATTTGTTTGGCTTCCACCACTACTTCCTTCAACAATTTGCTGTCTTCCGTCAACATCAGATTTCCCAATTCAATCGGAGCATCTTGTACAGCAATCTTCTTCTCAACCGTTTTATAACTGATATATGAGATATTCAGCAGATACTCGCCATTCATGATTTCATCCAATCGGAAAGTGCCGCCCGCATCCGTGCTGGTTCCTTTGTTTTGGGCAGAGTCCAGCGGATTAATCAATAAGACATTGACACCGATAAGCGGCATATTGTCTTTTGTATCCAGCACCCTTCCGGAAACTGAATAGATTTGAGAAAATGCGTTTAATCCAATGAAAAGAAAAAATAAAAATGATGCAATGTGTTTATTCATAACAATAACTATCCAATCTGTAATGGATGGGTAAAAATAGAGAAGGTTTAAACGGAAAAGGCAGCATTAACCAAAATTAACGTGCATATAACGATGGTAATAATGGAGTTAATTCAACCGCATCCACTCCCGCATCCAGCGTTCCGGGATTTCGTTGTTGAGGGCAGAGGAATTTAATATGACTTAATAATCCGTCTTTTCAACACAAACTTTCCAATATTATTTTCTAAATACACATAATTCCACCACCACGCTGAAACAAGCTGATAAGTCATCTGTTTTCTGATTTTGTAAGATTTATAATGTTTCATAATGCCGAGATACGAGTTCATGCTGTTTAAAAAATCAGCCTGTTCCATTCTTGTTGGCTTATGGTCTCTAACTAGTCTGTTTTGCTTTTCGATAGTTTCATAAAAATTGCCTTTAGTGCGATTTCCAATATAAATACGGTGTGGTTTTATCATTGCACCTAAAAATTTTACACCTTTCGTAAAATGCTGCAGATAAATCTTTTTCGGATGAAGTGTTAAATTCAATTCATCTTGTAAATAAGATTTTACAACAGGAATAAGCGATTTTAAATATTCTTTATTTGTATGAACCAATACAAAATCATCGACATAGCGACCATAATATGAAATCTTAAGATTGCGCTTAACAAAATGGTCAAATGTATTGATATAAAAATTGGCAAATACCTGACTGGTTAAATTGCCAATTGGCAAACCACAATCCGGTGCGGAATGAAATAAACTTTTATCCGGTGGCAATCCATCCCAGTTACTGCGTTTCCCTTTGATGATGCAGTTATTTGTCGGGTCATTAAAGATTATCTTTTTACAAAGGTTTATCAATAATTCTTTATCCGGACTAAAATATTTTTCATTAATGAAAACAGTCAGCTTTTCAAACAGGATATTTTTATTGATGTGCATAAAAAATCCTTTTATATCCAACTTTAAGACATAGCAATCTTTGCTGTAATTTTGCGAGCATTTCCGTATAAAACCATTTACACGTTGTATGCCAAGATGTGTTCCTTTGCCGGTACGGCAGGCGTAGCTGTCGTAAATAACTGTTTCTCAAACAGATGATTTAGTTTATAGATAATAAAGTGGTGTACCACTCTGTCGCGAAAATCTGCGGCGAATATTTCGCGTTTTACCGGTTTATTTACTATAAAACAGATACTCTGTCTGGGTTCATATATACCGGCAACAATTTCATCGTATAGTTGAAAAAGATTAGCTTCTAAATGCAGTTCGAATGCTAATGCATTCATCGTACTGCGTTTATTTTTGCGTGCGTCAAAATATGCCAGAAACAATTCTTCTTTGAGGTTTGTTTCTGGAATTGGTTTTTCAAATAAGTTGAGTTGCATAAGTAGAAAAAAATGTTTAAATAGAAACCGTCATTGCGAACACAGTGAAGCAATCTTATGAAACCTAGATTGCTTCGTGCCTCGCAATGACGTGAAACGAATCGTGGCACGATATTGCTGCAAACAACTGCTATCTGGAAAATCAGCACACACCCCTTAATCCCCTCTCAAGAGGGGAAAGCGGATAGTGCCATTCATATTGTTCATTACATTTTTAAAAGAAATGGTAATTCCGTAAAATTTCTGCTGTCTGCATCTCCCCTCCTCGGAGGGGATAAAGGGGTGGGTCGTTGGAATGCGATTCACTGCAAGTTTGTCTTGGTGACGTTTATTCCGCTTTAGCTACACAATCTAACACCAACACGGGCTAGAACGCCCGAATTAGCTAGTGCGTTGCTTTTTTCGGGATTTAGCTCCGCTGAACTTACGTTTCTCCTCGTTCCTCGTCGAAATGACGTGGTGTTCGTTAATGAGCACCGTCATTCCGAACGAAGTGAGGAATCCCGACATGAATTAGAAAGACTGAATTAGTTAGTGCTTTGCATTAGCGGGATTTCTCTCCGCCGGCTGACGGATCGAAATGACGTGCTCGTTTAAAAACGAATCGAGCCACGATTATCGTGGCTCGATGTAAAAAATGTTTTCATCATAAATACCTGACGCAACGCACACTAAAGCCATTTTCCTTATTGTTGTTGTTTCTGTTTGCATTTGAATTATTGTAATTCAGATTGCGGTTCCATGCATTGTTTGTATTGTTCTCCGTAGAAGACCAAAAGTTACCGTTGTTCCCAATGTTATTGAATGTTCCATTGTTGTTCCGGTTACCTGCAGGAAGACCTGTTAAAACAGCCGCTAAATTCTTCATAGCACCATTTTCAGACACTATGAATTGGATACCTCGCAAAAGGCAAGGGGCTGTCGGATTTATACATGCTCGCTTGCAATTGCCCTGGCAAACTGCAACTCCGGCTGAAAACATCTTTTATTTTATTTCTCATTTTTACTATTAGATTGCTTCCTATCTGCCAACATGCAAACTTGTCTCGCATTAACTGAAAATGAGCACCGTCATCTCGAACGAAGTGAGGAATCTCGACATGAATTAGAAAGACTCAATTAGTTAGTGCTTTGCATTTTCGGGATTTCTCCTTACGTCGAAATGACGTGGTGTTCGTTAATGAGGCCCGTCATTCCGAACGAAGTGAGGAATCCCGACATGAATTAGAAAGACTGAATTAGTTAGTGCTTTCATTAACGGGATTGCTCTCCGCCGGCTGACGGATCGAAATGACGTGCTCGTTTAAAAACGAATCGAGCCACGATTATCGTGGCTCGATGTAAAAAATGTTTTCATCATAAATACCTGACGCAACGCACACTAAAGCCATTTTCCTTATTGTTGTTGTTTCTGTTTGCATTTGAATTATTGTAATTCAGATTGCGGTTCCATGCATTGTTTGTATTGTTCTCCGTAGAAGACCAAAAGTTACCGTTGTTCCCAATGTTATTGAATGTTCCATTGTTGTTCCGGTTACCTGCAGGAAGACCTGTTAAAACAGCCGCTAAATTCTTCATAGCACCATTTTCAGACACTATGAATTGGATACCTCGCAAAAGGCAAGGGGGCTGTCGGATTTATACATGCTCGCTTGCAATTGCCCTGGCAAACTGCAACTCCGGCTGAAAACATCTTTTATTTTATTTCTCATTTTTACTATTAGATTGCTTCCTATCTGCCAACATGCAAACTTGTCTCGCATTAACTGAAAATGAGCACCGTCATCTCGAACGAAGTGAGGAATCTCGACATGAATTAGAAAGACTCAATTAGTTAGTGCTTTGCATTTTCGGGATTTCTCCTTACGTCGAAATGACGTGGTGTTCGTTTCGGGATTTCTCACTGCGCTCGAAATGACGTAGTTGAAGAAATGACGTTCATGCTTTTTGTGATTTTTGCCATCCGTTTAGTTGTTTCGATACATTTTCTATCTGATCATTTATCTGCACAAATGCTTTTATACTGATTTGCTTTAAATCTTTCATTAACCTGATTAACAGACGGATCACCTCTACATGTTCTTTTGCTTTGTTTAACCATATCTCTTTTTCTTTTGTTGCATTTGTTTTATAAATGGTGATGATTAATTCTGTAGTTTCTTTTTTTAAACTTTCGCCAACGGTATATTTATACTCCTTGTTAAAGTTTTTGGTAAACTGAAAAATACCCAACAGCAAATCATAACTTGCTTTATATACCGGTAGTTCGTGATAATAGGCCATATTTTAAAAATCTTCGGCTTTCCCTTTGCCTTTTGGTTTGCTTATCGTGGCACGGTTACCATGCCACGATGTTATATAAGTCCCCTTTAGGGGATTTAGGGGTAAATAAATCAAATATTAAAATAGTTAATCCCTGACGCAACGCACACTAAAGCCATATCCCTTATAGTAGTTGCCTCTGAGTGCACCTGAATCACCGTAACCCAGATAGCGGTACCATGCAAAGCTTGTATTGCCCTCCGTAGAAGACCAAAAGTAACCGCTGAGCCCAATGACATCGAATGAGCCATTGTAGTACCGGTTACCTGCAGGAAGACCTGTAAAGCCGCTGCTGTTCGTGTTGGTTATGCCTGTATAAGCTGTCCATAATGTGGTGGCTTTCATCTTATCTCCTGCTATAAGTTCGCCTCCTAAAAAAGTAGTCAAGGTGGTCCATTCAGCATCAGTGGGTACATGCCAGCCGGCAGGTGCCAATTTGCCGGTGTTTACTGCATACCAGTTGTATAATTTACCATAAGTGGTATTGTTTGCTGCATTGTTATCATAAATGGCATACGCTCCACTGGTAGTATTTTGCCATGCTGTATTACTTAAACCTGTAGGTATGGCGCTGCCATCATTGTAACGGGTAGTTTTCAGGTTTTCTTTCATCCATACTTGGGTGCCTATGGTTACCATATTATATACGTTACCATCAATATCAGTAACTGTTCCTGTAGGTCCGGGTGGTGGTGGTACAATCGTATTTATCGTATTTATGGTTTGTTGTGTAGGTGGTGGGGGTGTATTTGCAGGGGGTGTAGAAATAGTAGTGGCGGTAGGTAGTGTTATAGTATCTGCATGTCCATTACTGCTAAACACCGCTGATAAACCAAATAGAATTGCTGCTGTAGCCAAAACAGGTGAAGTACTTGCTATCAATACAGCCGCTGCTAAGGTAGCAATACCTATAATTCCATTACATACCGCAATGGCAGCCTGTCCTGCACCTACCTGTACTATCCATTGCGCTGTAATATCTATAGGACCAGTTATTTTTTGATTACTATTTGGAGTATGTCCGGAAGATAATCTATGAAAAGAACCAAAAGTATAGGTGTCGCCAACTTTATTTGTCACTAAATCATGTCTAAGTATATATGTTCCTGTTGTCCAGTCTACAAAATAAAAGTGAGTTATTACTTTATCGCTGGCATAATCATACACAAGAAGTATCGAATCTTTCACACCGTCAACAGATACATAAGCGGTCTTTACCCTCAGTGTATCATCAAACGTGTAATTCATGGTTGTGTCATTACCCGTTTTGGACATGGTTGCATATTTTAATACTTTTGGGTTTCCGCTGGCATCAAAGTCACCATAATAGCTATAGTTTATGTTTGAGCCATCTCCACTATTATATATACCTTGGAGTTGGTTGGTAGCATTCGCTAATGCCGCATTATTAATAACTTGCAAGGTTCCTTTGCCTTGAGTTGTACTATCTTTTTTACAGGAAAAATAATGAATGCAAATGCAAAAATGATAAGAAATTTAATTTTTGATTTACTCATGTATTTTGTTTTTAAATAGTTGAGTTTTCCGAAGGTTCGGAACAGGCTGTGAATTGTTGATTTCATAGTGTTTGTTTATTTGTAAAAAATTAAAATGTATATATCGTTCTCTTTTAACAGAGATTTTAAAAAACAGGTAGCCATGGTTCGTGTCTCACGAATCATACCCGATATGTTGTGTTTCGTGTGGACACGAACCATGGCGATTGATTTAAATACGAATGGTGGAAATAAAATGAAGATTAAGAAATTCGAAACAGCTAACTTGTTTAGCATTATAATTTGTAACGCTGTACGCTGTACGCTGTACGCTGTACGCTGGCATATGACTGTGAGAAATCATAGTACTAATATAGTACTAATATAGTAAAAAAAATGATTGGAAAGTATCTTTTGGAGATTTTTTAATTATTTAATTCAGCCGCATCCACTCCCGCATCCAGCGTTCCGGGATTTCGTTGTTGAGGGCAGTCAGATAATCTTTGTAGGTACAGGGCACCAGTATATGTTTCTGGATATCCAGATTATCATAGAGTATCTTCATCCACCAGCGGTCGCTCTTTTTACTTTTCATAAACACGAAATCGTTCTCCGCGTCATCAATCTGGACGATATAGATATTGAAATCATTTTCATCCACAATAGGATAATCGCTTCTGCGCAGGCTTACCCCCTCCATAAAATACCATACCATCTGTGCCAGCTGCTTGGCGGTAATATGGCTTTTATCCCATTCTGGATTAAAGTCATAAAATCCGATACTCATGAGCTGGTCGCTCATGCCCGCATACCGTGCCAGTGCGCAGGCCTCATCCCCGAACAGTCCGTTCGGTGAAGGGTCAATTTGTCCCGGCGCGTCTGAAAAACGGATAGCGTTTATATTATAGGTGACCATCGCGGCTTCCCGAAGATAAGGTTCGGCTTCAAAAACATGCTCGCGGATCTTGCCTACACGCAACATATCATGATTCTTGCTGCTTAAAAACGATAATTGTTTTTCCTGCATGAAATAGGACTGATACGCCACCAGATTATATTTGCGCAGAAAAGAACTCAACAGAAAATCTTTCAGATAGGTTTTATGGATATCCACCTCACTGTTCTCCCAAACCACCTTAGAAGCTATTTGCGAAACGGTCATTTCATTTTCAAAAATTTCATGTGCCTTGAATTGTGCGGAAGCTAAAGCGGCATCACCGCCAATGATTACCGTGATGATATTATGTCTGAATAATTCCCTAAGCGTCTCTACCAATGCCACCAACGTATCCACATAGGTTGCACCGGCGTTTATATTCCCCATATCCAGCAACTGCATGCCATTCGTGAAAGCAGAACATTGGTACAATTGTTTGCGCACTTCATCCGGACCTTTCTCCGTACCGCGATTGGCGATATAACCTCTGAAATCCTCCACTCCTAAGATGGCTACCGAATAATTCTCCAGCGTCTGTTTGTCCTGATACAAGTGAATATAGTCTTTAACATAAGCATTGGACAGATAATAATCCTGCACGAACTGGGCGCCTACCGGCTGAAGAAAATCACTTAACATGAATAGGTGTTTAAGCAAATATAAAGCTATGCAATTATCTGCAGAGATGAATTACTCAACGAGTGTTGATTAATAATCATGGCCGCAGGCTAAATTACCTCCGGCAATGACGGAACTAAACCGCATGAAGTGATAGGGCATCACCCATGCAAAAAAGAGTCTTATGGTATTTGTTTATTAACCTTTTTACCTATGTGTTTAAAATAAATACTATGGTTATGCTGCCCAGTTTTCCCTGTCTAAACTTCTGAACTGAATCGCTTCTGCCAGATGATCCGTTTGAATGTTTTCACATTTTGCCAAATCTGCTATCGTTCTCGCGACCCGTATGATGCGCTCATACGCTCTTGCCGACAGCCCCAGCCGTTTCATAGCCGTATTCAACAATTCCTGGGATGCATTATCCAGCGGGCAAATATCCCTGGTCAACTTTGTACTCATCTGCGCATTGCAATGGATTTCATCGTCCTTAAACCGTTCTACCTGAATCTGCCGTGCCGCCATCACCCGTTTGCGAATTTCACCACTGCTCTCTGATGTGCGTTTAGAAGACAAATCCTGGAGATTCACCGGCGTCACTTCCACATGCAAATCAATCCGGTCCAAGAGCGGTCCGGATATTTTATTCAGATATTTGTGAACCACGCCCGGCCCGCATACGCAATCTTTTTCCGGATGGTTGTAATAGCCGCATGGACAAGGATTCATACTCGCCACCAGCATAAAATTGGCCGGATAGTCGATAGAAAAACGGGCACGGGAGATGTTTACCTTCCGTTCTTCCATCGGCTGCCGCATCACCTCCAGCACGGTCCGTTTAAATTCCGGCAATTCATCCAGAAACAACACCCCGTTATGTGCCAGTGAAATCTCACCGGGCTGCGGATGCCCGCCGCCGCCTACCAGGGCCACATCGGAAACCGTATGGTGCGGGGAGCGGAATGGCCGCTGATACAGCAAAGAGGCATCTTTCTTTAACTTTCCCGCAACGGAATGGATCTTGGTGGTTTCCAGCGCTTCCTGCAAAGACAAAGGAGGAAGGATGGTAGGCATCCGCTTGGCAAGCATGGTCTTCCCTGCTCCGGGCGGACCGATCAGAATTACATTGTGCCCTCCGGCAGCTGCAATCTCAAGCGCCCGTTTGATATTCTCCTGTCCTTTCACATCTGCAAAATCAAACGCTGTATGTTGGATATTGGCATAAAACTCATCGCGGGTTTTTACAATGGTCTGCTCCAGTGTTTTTTTATCTGCCAAAAAATCCACCACTTCGTCCAGATGCTCTACCCCATATACCTTTAACCCTGCAACAATAGCAGCCTCCCGGGCATTTTGTATCGGTAAAATGAATCCTTCAAAGCCTTCTTTCTGTGCCTGAATGGCAATAGGCAGTGCCCCTTTGATAGGCTGCAGCTTTCCATCCAGTGAAAGTTCGCCCATGATGATGTAGTTGGCAATCTTATCAGCACTCAACTGTTCGGATGCCGCCAGAATGCCGATGGCAATGGGTAAGTCATAAGCAGAACCCTCTTTACGTATATCTGCCGGTGCCAGATTCACAATAATCTTGATGCGGGGCATATGGTATTTATTGACCCGCAAGGCACTCTCCACCCGGCTCCAGCTTTCCTTGACAGCTGAATCGGGTAAGCCGACTAAAAAATAGTCTTTACCGGAACATACATTCACTTCCACGGTAATGGTGGTGGCATCCACTCCGAACACGGCACTTCCAAACGTTTTCACCAACATAATCTGACTCTTTTACCCATTGAGAGACAAAAGAGTGCCGGATTCCATAAAATCGCACTGATTTTTTTAGATTAATTTTATGACAAAAAAAAACGGAGATGGTAATCTCCGTATAGCTTCTTTGAATGTTCTCCGGCTAATAAATTACTTAGCCCCCATTGCGATGGGAATATTGGGGGTGGCGTTGTATGCCCCGTCAATCACCTTGAATGTTCTGAAATCAGCGCTCAGGTTCACCCGCACCCAGCCATAGTGATACGTGTGGGATAAGGAATATATCATCACTATTGCAATATATTTATCTCCGGCACCGGCAAATCCATATTCGGTTGTATTCTCTTTATATCCGAAAAAGGTGTAAAGGCCCGCCCATAATCTCTCGCCTGGAGTAATTGCAGCCGGAGTTTGGTTCTTATCCAACGGTTTATCCATATATATAGGAATACCCGGATCAGGTGGTACAGCTCCGATATTGTATGTTGAATCTATGTAAAAGCCCACATTATTGGAGGCTAGCAAACAAACAAAACTATCCAATGTTGGCGCTATCCTGGTGCGCAACAATAGATCCACTTTTGAATCCAGGTTCAAATCCACTGAATCGAATTTATTTACTCCGGGAACTGTGGTAAATGTCTTATTATATACATTATAGATAATATTTTCAGCATTGGGTTCTTTCGTACACGATGAAAAGAATACTGACAACAGGCCAACTGAAATCAGCAGGTTAAGAAAATTAGTTTTGGTTGTATTTTTCATGCTATATTTTTATGCGTATTAACAAAAATGATTAAGTTACAGTTCTATTTTGCCCCCATTTCTACCGGTACGTCCGGAATATAGTTATACGCTCCGTCGATGACCTGAATCGTCTTTAAATCAGCGCTCACGTTGATTCTAACCCATCCATAGTGGTATTGTGTTGTAAGAGGGTTATCGATTGCAACAGGAATAAATTTATCTCCGGCACCGGCAATACCCAGCGTGACTGCACTGATTCTGGATGCAAAGAATGCACCTTTTGCCCATTCTTTTTTAATCGGATCCAATACTACCGGAACCTGACCCCTTTCAAGCAGTTTAGAAAAAAACAATGAACCGAAACTTTGCGTGGAGTCAACCAGTGATGCACTGCTGTTTCGTCCAATCAGTGCACAAACTGCGCTGTCTGAACTTGTACTCCGAAACAGTAAGAAAGCAGCATCTACGTAGGTATCCCCGTTGAGATCTAGAGAATCGATAACAAAACCTCCGGTGGTATTGGTCACTGTACGGTTAAATGTCCTATACAGTATATTCTCATCATTGGTTTCTTTACCACACGATATAAAAAGCAGCGAAACTGTTACAGTCACAAAAATAAAATAAATGGTCTTTTTTAGCAAAGAAATTTTCATAAAATTAGAATTATGTTTAAAGTTAGTACAAGTTTGGATAATAAACAATAATAACGAGCATTTGGCAGAAACAAATTAGAATCCGGACACTATTTTATTTTAAGCGTTTGAATTATAAAAGAATAACGGCTACTAGTACTCAGAATCATTTTTTTGAAAAGAAATTCTAAAGTCCTACATTTATTTTTTAAAAATCCAGTCATGAAATCAGTTTTTCTATTTATCCTGACTTCTCTAATCAGCCCAACCTTTGCCCAATTCCATCCCGCTGTGTTAGACTCCATCATGGTATTTGTGAAGGGTGGCGATTTTCAAATGGGAAGCAATGAGGGAAAACCGGACGAGCGACCTGTCCATACAGTTAAACTCAGTGATTTTTATATTTGCCAATATGAAGTAACGCAATCCTTATGGCAGCAGGTAACGGGTAATACGCAGGGTATAAAAAGCGATTGTTCTGAATGCCCTGTTTACGACATAAACTGGGAAACCATACAATCTTTTCTGACCAAACTGAACCAGCTTACCGGCAGACAGTACCGCTTACCAACGGAAGCAGAATGGGAATATGCGGCTACAGGAGGCGAAAAGAGCCATGGATATAAATACAGCGGCAGCAATAACTTAGATGAAGTAGCCTGGTACGAGCCGAATGCCGGAATGAAAACACATCCGGTCGGGTTAAAGAAGCCTAACGAGCTGGGCATCTGTGATATGAGCGGAAACGTATGGGAATTGTGCAGCGACTGGTATCAGAAATCATTTTACCAAAACAGCCCTGCAGAAAATCCGGTCAGTAGCAAAGTAAGTTCATATCGTGTTTCACGCGGCGGCTCATGGCGCAGCCCCGAACAGCGCTGTCAGGTGCGTGCCCGCAACAAGGATATCCGTGACCATCACATCGGCAACGGCGGATTCAGACTGGTCATGGAACCTAACAAAGACCGA
This sequence comes from Sphingobacteriales bacterium, assembly GCA_016719635.1. Lineage (NCBI taxonomy): Bacteria > Pseudomonadati > Bacteroidota > Sphingobacteriia > Sphingobacteriales > Sphingobacteriales bacterium. The sequence continues at coordinate 850,387 of JADJYT010000001.1, forward strand.
CAGGAAAATTAGACTGTATTATAAATTAAAGCGGTTCCGTTTTCACCGGCTTGCTTTTACCAGGAATGGTATATGTAAATCCTATCAGCCAGGAAAATCGATGAGATTGTGCAACATACCTGTCATCCGGAGAATTGGTAGTGTTCCCGCTGCTGTTTGTTGTCGTAAAGCTGTTTGTCTGCGTACTTCTGAAATACTGATACCCCAATGAGGCATTCACTGCAATTTGTTTGGAAATAAAATAATTTACACCCAACATCACTTCTGCCAATCCGCCTATTTTTTTCTTAGGCGTATTTGATTTGAAGGTACTGGTAATTTCTCCTGCACTGTTAAAATATGTTTGCTGTAAGATATAATACATGTCAAAAAACACACCGCCGCCCACTTGACCGTAGAACTTTAACTTATCCTTTTTACAAGGGAAATAATATCTGATGAACGGTGACAGCTCAAATAAACCATACGAATTTTTCGTTTCAAGATCCTTAATTCCAAAAGAATTGATTCTTTTATCTTTTGAGTCCGTAATGGAGAATCCAACCGTACTGCCTACCGCCAAATTATCCATCACAAAATAAGCTCCTCTTGGATACACGCTGAAATACATGCTGCGCGATTCTGTTCTCGTCGTAATACTGTCAATATTTGAATGATTGTTTGATTTGGTAAAATTAAAATTACCTATATTTCCTTCTACCAGCCAATTTCCTTTTTGGGTTTGCGCCAGACCATTTTGAGGAAAACTCATTACAAAAACGGTTACAACAAAAAGAAAAGCCATCTTTTTCATACTATTCATTTATGTAAAGTTAAACAGATAGTATGATTCAAGTGTAAATATAATACCAATTCATCTTTATAAAACTATTTCAGAAATGAATCAAAAAATATACTTAACTATGCTCAGGTTGTCTTACAATCGGTGGATTACTTTTTTTAACGAAGCGCTAACACCTTTTATGCAGGTTAATTTCTATAAATTCCAAAAAGTTCGTAACTTTTACTCATGAATGTAAAATCAGTAGAAACCAGGCCAGTGCGGAAGGGAATTTTCAAACAAAAGAAAGTCAGTACAATCGGGCAGTATACCGGCTACACAACTGCAGACTACCGGGGATTTGAATATCACTCAGAATATCTGGAGATGCGTGACGGCACCAAACTTGCCGCTGACATCTTTTTACCCAAAAAATTGGAAAAGGGCAAAAAAATTCCAACGATATTATACCTGACACGCTATGTCAGGAGCTTTGAAACCAAGTTTCCGTTCAGTTTATTATCAAAAACTTTATTCGGGCAAATTACTAAGAAAGAAATAGAATTTTTCACATCCTATGGCTATGCCGTAATGGTGGTGGATGTGCGCGGAACAGGTGCATCGTTTGGTACCCGTCATATGGAATTCAGTCCGGAAGAGGTGGAAGACGGCCGTGAAATTGTAGACTGGATTATCAGCCGGCCCTGGAGCAACCAAAAAGTAGGCTCTACCGGCATATCGTATTTAGGCACCACAGCGGAAATGCTGTTGGTAAACCAGCACCCCAGCGTAAGAGCCTGCATTCCGCGCAGCAGTATTTTCGATTTGTATAACGATATTGCATTCCCGGGCGGTGTGCGGCACGGAAAATTCATCGAGGTTTGGCGGGACACCACCTTGTCCCTGGATAAGAACAACCTGAAATATATCGGTGCCGTTGCAAATGCAGTCATTAAAAATCCCAACCCTGTAAAAGCAGATAAAAAAGCAGAACAATACAAAACGGCACATGCACAGCATCAGGGGAATTTTGATATTTTTTCCGGCATGTACAAAATTACGTTCCGAAACGACATACATCCGGATTTAGGAAGAAGTATCAATGAATTCTCCGTGCATCATTATAAAGATAAAATTGAAAAATCAAAGACACCCATCTATCGTATCGGAGGCTGGTATGACGGTGCGCTCGCCAATTCCGCCATTAAAGGATATTTAAGCACTGAAAATTCGGTAAAATTATTGGTCGGCCCCTGGGACCACGGGCCTGCCCAACACATCTCGCCGTTTATCTATTCCAATAAGAAAACTTTTTCCGTTTGGACGGAAATGCTGCGCTTCTTCGATTATCATCTTAAAGACATTGACAACGGCATTATGGACGAACCGCCAATCAGCTATTATGCCATGGGGAAGGAACAGTGGCGGCATTCGTATGAATGGATGCCGAAAGAATCCAGGTACAAAACTTTTTTCTGTTCTTCTGACAACATCCTTACCGAAAAGGAAAAATCCAAAACGGAAGGATGCCTGCACTATCCGATTGATTACAAATTTGGAACAGGTGGCGGCGCACGCTGGAACAGCCTTACCATTAAATACCGCTACAAAAGACGTATCGCCTACAACGACTGGACAAGACGCACCAAAAAACTGCTGCAATTCACATCGGAACCGCTGACGAAAAACATGGAGCTCACCGGAAATGCCACAGCAGAGATTTATCTCAGCTCCGATGCAAAAGATGTACAGTTGTTTGTGTATATTTCATCCGTGGATAAATTGGGAAGAGTGACCCATATAACGGAGGGGCAATTCAGGGGAATTCATAGGAAAGAATCGGATAAAAAGCCCCCTGTACCTGCGTTTGCACCGTATCATACCTTTGATAAAGGAGATGCTGAAGAATGGATTCCGAACAAAGTGGAGAAAATACATTTTGAATTAATCCCTACATCGCACTTGATTAAAAAAGGAGAACGCATCCGCCTGTCGATTGCCGGCGCAGATGCCGATCATTTTGATATCCCGGACGATGCAGCCTGCATTTCAGCATCCATGCAAATTTTTTGCACGCACGAATTTCCATCTTCCGTTCATCTGCCATTAATGGTTGTATAAAATATAAACAATGAAAAAGACTATACCGCAAGCAGGTTTGACAAAAGAAGAAATCGCCCGAAAATGGGAGGAATATACCGAACACGACATGAACTGGAAAGACGGTAAATTTTTCGGCTACGTCTATTATCCGGGAGATGACTATTACAACGTCATCAAGGAAGCCTATACCCTGTTTTCCGCAACCAACGCACTGAACCCGGCTGTATTTCCAAGTTTGAAGCAAATGGAAAATGAAGTCGTCAGTATGGCGGCAGCTTTGCTGCATGGCGATGAAAACGTGAGCGGCAGCATGACATCCGGCGGTACAGAAAGTATTTTCATGGCTGTAAAGGCGGCGAAAGAATGGGCAAAAAAACACAAACACACCCATATTCCGCACATGCTGCTGGCGGAAACCGCGCATCCGGCTTTTTGTAAAGCAGCTGATACGATTGAGTTGAATTACACCATCATCAAGGTCAATCAAAACTTTGAACTCGACATCGAAGATTTAAAAAGCAAGGTGAATTCCGATACTGTCCTCATTGTTGGTTCTGCCCCATCCTATCCGCAGGGCATTATCGATCCCATTGAAGAAATCGCACACATTGCCAGACAACAACGATGTTTATTTCACGTAGATGCCTGTGTCGGCGGCTTTATCTTACCTTTTTTAAAAATGGAAGGTATCAGCATTCCCAAATTTGATTTTGAAATTGAAGGGGTAACTTCCATGTCTGCCGATGTGCACAAATACGGCTATGCTGCCAAAGGCGCCTCCGTCGTCCTGCATAAAAACGCAGAACTTCGAAAAGGACAATTTTACGTAAAAACAGACTGGAGTGGTGGTATTTACGGATCACCTTCCTTTATGGGCACCCGTGGCGGCGGACCTATTGCCGCAGCCTGGACAGCTATCAGTCATATCGGGATGGAGGGATACCGGAGAATGGCAAAAGCAACCTATGAAGAAACCATCTACATTAAGAGCCGCATTCAGCAGGAAATCCCGGAACTGGAGATTCTGGGCAATCCCATAGCAACCTTATTTGCATTTTCATCCGATTCAATTGATGTGTATGAAGTGGCGGATGAACTGGCCGAATTAGGCTGGACCATTAACCGTCAGCAACTGCCAGCCAGCCTGCATGTATTATTGAATAATATTCATGTCGGAAAGGGAGAATTGTTTATCAAAGATTTGAAGACATCCGTACAGAAAGCAAAAAGCTTCTCATTGGGACATTTGAAAAACAATTTGCAGCTTAGTGCTGTAAAAGGATTGAAGAAGCTGTTGAATGAAAAACAATTTTCTGCGCTGACACAAAAATTTTCCGGCGGAGAAAACCCTGAAAGCAAACGCAAAGCTGCCATGTACGGCATGATGAGCGAATTATCCGGCAGCGGATCTTTAAAAGACCTGGTATTGGATTATTTGGATAAACTGTATCAATCTGACGATAAAAAACAGTAGTTTTGTTATAAATGAAAAAACACCTTCCGAATTCATTAACGCTGCTAAATCTATTTTTCGGCTGTTTGGGGATAGTTGCCTGTTCCAAGCATGAATATAATTTGGTCGCCCTGTTCATCGGATTAGCTTTGCTGGCGGATTTTTTAGATGGCTTTGCGGCACGTGCCCTGCAGGTAAAGTCAGAATTGGGCGGACAATTGGATTCACTGGCGGATATGGCCACCTTTGGCGTATTGCCGGGAATGATGTTATTTAGTATCATCACCACCAAATCAAATCTAATGGGTATTGGCGCTGCCGTTCATCAGTCTTATTCCTTTTCAGAAAACTATGTCGGCTTTGCCGGATTTGCATACACCCTGTTCGCCTGTCTGCGGCTGGCAAAATTCAACTCAGACACCCGGCAGACAGAGAATTTCATTGGGTTAGCCACTCCGGCTGGAGCCATTTTCGTGCTTGGTTTTTACATGCAATACTTTTTAATCTGGCAACATGAAAGCAATTGGGATTATGTTATCTATTCTCATCTTGCAGCAATCATTGTTCCATTCATACTGGCTTTTCTGATGATTGCTGAAATAGAATTTTTCAGTTTAAAAGGCAATCCATTCAGCTGGAAGACGAATAAATTCAGGGTGCTCTTTTTAGGTTGTGCCATCCCACAAATTATTTTCCTGAAATGGCTGTCCTTCAGCAGCATCATTGTGAGTTATATAATCTTTGCATTACTTCACAATACGTTTGACAAAAAAACAGAAACGTCATCCTGACATATTCATTCTTCTGACAAATTCAAATTCCTGCAGTTATCTTGTGTGTGTTCATTCAGATAGTGCAATGCCAGTTCCTTTTGGTTTTCATTCACCATCAATTCAAAATTGGCGATACCGAACTGAAGTTGCGCCACATGTTCGTTTTTAAGAAAGCAATAGATATCATTTTCTTCCAGTTTCAATTTTGCCAGTTCGGCATCAAACTGATTAAAATACGTGGCGATTTTTATAAGTTTAGTGTTCTCCATTTCCGTTAAAATAAGGTACCGCTCTGCATGGGCGGAACTTTGCCGATATGCTGGTAAGCTTTCGCGGTCGCTTCGCGACCGCGGGGTGTTCTTTTTAAATACCCTTCCTGAATCAAGAATGGCTCATAGACTTCTTCTATCGTTCCGGGTTCTTCTCCAACAGCGGTCGCAATGGTGGTAATACCTACCGGCCCGCCCGCAAATTTCTCTATGATGGCCGACAAAATCTTATTATCCATTTCATCCAGTCCGTGCTCATCCACATTCAGTGCAGACAGAGCATATTTGGCTATTTCCAAATCGATGTTTCCGGTGCCTTTAATCTGGGCAAAATCCCTGACACGGCGCAGCAGTGCATTTGCAATACGGGGTGTACCCCTGCTTCGTTTCGCTATTTCCGTGGCACCTTTCTCATCTATCTCCGTATTGAGAATATTGGCTGAGCGTTTGATGATTTTTTTAAGCACCTCTGTGTTGTAATATTCCAGGCGGAATGTTATACCAAACCGCGAACGCAGCGGAGACGTCAGCAAACCGGAACGGGTGGTAGCGCCAATCAGTGTAAACGGATTCAACGTAATCTGAATACTTCGCGCACTCGGCCCGCTGTCAATCATGATATCAATCTTATAATCTTCCATCGCAGAATACAGGTACTCTTCTATGGTCGTATTTAAACGATGAATTTCATCAATAAACAATACATCATTCGGCTGCAGATTCGTCAGCAATCCCGCCAGGTCTCCCGGCTTTTCCAGTACGGGTCCGGAGGTGGTTTTCATCTCCACCCCCAACTCATTGGCGATGATATTGGACAGCGTAGTTTTCCCTAGTCCCGGAGGACCGTGCAACAGTACATGGTCCAGTGCTTCATCCCGCTGTTTGGCAGCTTTGATAAAAATATCCAGGTTCTCAATTATCTGCGGCTGACCGGAAAATTGTTCAAATGCCTGTGGACGCAATACCTTCTCCAGTTCCTTTTCGGTTTTGGATAAGAAATCTCCGGTAGCATCTAAATTTGGGTTCTGCATAAGACAAAGGTAAAAAAAAATCGTAAAAGGATTTTTTTAGATTTAACACACTATAACGGATTTATGATGTAAATCAGAAAAACAAAAGAGGTATTCTTTATGTTTGAAGGTGAGTATTGTTTATATTTGTAACGTTAAAAATATACTTATGTCAGCAGAAAAAATTACGATGAAAGACGGGCACCTGCACGTGCCAAATGAACCGATTATTCCCTTTATCGAAGGAGACGGAACCGGACCGGATATCTGGAAAGCGTCCGTACGAGTGTTGGATGCCGCCGTGGAAAAGGCTTATGGCGGAACCAGAAGAATACACTGGAAAGAGGTGCTGGCAGGTGAAAAAGCCTATAAACAAACAGGCTCCTGGCTGCCGGATGAAACACTCAGCACTATCACTGAAAATTTAATCGCCATCAAAGGCCCACTCACCACTCCTGTCGGAGGTGGCATACGTTCCTTAAATGTGGCATTGCGGCAGTTGCTGGATTTATATGCCTGTGTACGTCCTGTACGTTACTTTCAGGGAGTTCCTTCCAATTCAAAAGTACCGGAAAAAGTGGATATGATTATTTTCCGCGAGAATACGGAAGATATATACGCCGGAATCGAATGGCTGCAGGGGACAGAGGAATGCAAGAAACTCCTGAACTTCCTGCAAACAGAAATGAATGTGGGAGACAAGATACGATTTCCGGAAACTTCTTCGTTGGGTATCAAGCCTGTTTCACTGGATGGCTCCGAGCGGTTGATTCGTTCCGCCATCAATTATGCGCTGGCACATAACCGCAAAAGCGTTACACTCGTTCATAAAGGAAACATCATGAAATTTACCGAAGGTAAATTTAAAGAATGGGGATATAAACTGGCGGAAAGGGAATACGGGGATAAGGTTTTCACCTGGACACAATATGACAGAATCTTAGCGGAAGACGGCTCAGAAGCAGCTAATGCCGCCCAGAAGAAAGCCGTGGCAGAAGGCAAATTAATCATCAAAGATGCCATCGCAGATAATTTCCTGCAGCAAATTATCCTGAGACCGGATGAATATGATGTGGTAGCAACACTCAACTTAAACGGAGACTATATTTCAGATGCTTTGGCAGCTTTAGTGGGCGGTATCGGAATCGCACCGGGTGCCAATATCAACTACCTGACCGGTATGGCTATTTTTGAAGCTACTCACGGCACAGCGCCGAAATATGCCAATCAGGATAAAGTGAATCCAAGTTCAGTTATCCTGAGCGGTGTGATGATGCTCGAATTTCTGGGATGGATCGAGGCGGCCAATATGATTGTCAAAGGCATGGAGCAGGCTATAGCCAAAAAAACGGTCACTTATGACTTTGAACGTTTGATGGAAGGAGCGACCTTACTCAAATGTTCCGAGTTCGGTGATGCCATTATCAAAAACATGGCGTAATAGCCGGTTATACCAAAATATCTTACAGGCTTGCAGTTGACTGCAAGCCTTTTTTTGTATTTTTATTCAAACTATTATCATGGAACGCTCCATTTTTATACTGATTATATCCGTGTTTATTTCCTCCTGCACTAAATCTTCTGATGTCAATATTACAGACAACAGTTGTACGGTGGAAATTGTCAGTAAACTGCGCAACCCCTACACACAAACCAGCGAACCTTCCCTGCTCGCACATCCAACGCATCAGTACGTAAAATTTAAAATCTATACAATTGACCAATACCGATACCTTGAAGCGTTGGGCGTTTTTTTATTAGACCACCCGTTTGACGCGGTTCCGGATAAGGATTTAAATTACCCCGCAACCCGAACCCATCAGTATGGCATATATTATGGTGTGGTTCCGGCAGGCGTGAATTTAAAATCTATGGATGCTGAACTGATTTCCAACTTGTACATGCCGGAAAAAGGTCCAACTGGAAAAATATCCGATGAAGCCGCTAAAGAATTTGACGGCACGATCACATTCTTTGACCCGATTGACAGTGTTCAGGTACCACTGGAAGGAGCAAAAATTATCATTCGGGAAGGTACCAAAACAGCCTTTGGCATCAGCAGTAAGGATGGAAAATTCCATATTTCCACCTCTACATTATTATCGGACACACTGGAAGTGTTGATCAAATTTGATAATGACTATTTAGAAATCCATACGCTGGATTTAGCCAGTTTATCCGCCGTGTTTGGTACCAATATATACTCCTTAGGTTATAAAAAAACCTGCGCACTGACCAACCTGAATATTGAAATCGGCAGACAAATGAACAATGCAGCCCTGCATCATTCCTGCGCCGCATTGTATTCATTGAATAAGTTTAAGGAATTCGCCAAACATTACAACTTCCTTATGCCGGATAAAAAGTTCTTATTATGGATAGGAAGGGAAGCACCCATCAGCACTTCCTATGCCACTCCGATGCTGCGGAATATGTCCCAGCAAAACATCAGTAATCCGCAGCTGCTGCTGACCAATCTACTAAATGTTCCGGCAGATGTGGCGGGAATCTTAGCCGGCATCATCAAGGACCAGCTTCCGGATATATATGCCCCGTATTATGCCCGTTATTCCACAGCCGCCAGGGCTTCTTTTATCGAAACGATGTTTCATGAACTGGGGCATGCCAGCCAGTATGCTCAGGTAGGTCCGTCCTACTGGCTGCCCTATGTGGAACTTATCTACAACAACGGCGGGTACGGTGACCCGACACTACCCAATTCCGGAATTGTCGGATTGTCGGAAGCATGGGCGGAAGACATATCCAATATTTGCGCTTATTACGTGTATCATAAACAAAAATACCTGGATCTGAATGAAGAACCATTTGAAGACTGGATTCCTTATGGCATTTACCACGACCTGAATGATGGAGCAAATAATGAAGATTTTGATGCCGTAAGCGGGTTTTCGTTTACACAACTCTACAGTTTCCTTACCACGGATACCCGAAGTTTAGCCGCACTGAAGGCAAAGCTGAAAAATGCCGGCCCGGCACAGCAACACGCCATTGATACATTGTTCAGCCATTACGGCTATTAAAAATGATAATTATTTTTAACCAATCGGGCACACAAATTGTATTAAATTTGACGAACGGAATCCATGATCAGGAAATCAGCCATCATACTAGTTTTTATTTTACTCGGATATACCACCAGGGCTTCCTTTATTTTAATCCCTATGGATGAGGTACAAACCAATCACCTCAAAGCCTATGGAATTGCCTATTGGGTATTGACCAAAAACACTCCGGTAGACTGGCTTCTTAATTATCGGGGCGGCAGTTTTGCTTTCCCCTACAGTAAAGATTACGAAAAGGAATGTTTAATACGCAATGTAAAGTTTGAGACCATTGCGGATGCCACCATGAGTAAAACACTTGAAGATATTTCCAATCCGGAAGTAAACATGGATGCTGTCCGACTGGAGAAACCGCCGCGCGTTGGGGTGTATTCACCGAAAGCCAATAATCCCTGGGACGATGCCGTCACGTTAGTGCTGTTGTATGCCGAAATTCCCTATAAGGTGGTTTATGACGAAGAAATCCTGGACGATGAACTGCATCTGTATGACTGGCTGCACCTGCACCACGAAGATTTCACCGGACAATATGGTAAATTTTGGTCGGCCTACCAAAATGCGGATTGGTATAAAAAACAAGTGCAGGATTACGAGTCGCGTGCGCAAGCATTAGGATTCTCCAAAGTTTCTCAGGAGAAGCTGGCCGTTGCCAAAAAGATACGCGATTTTGTAATGGGCGGCGGTTACATGTTTGCCATGTGTTCCGCCACCGATTCCTATGATATCGCACTGGCAGCAGAAGGAATCGACATCTGTTCTTCTCAATTTGACGGCGATGCAATGGATGCCGCTGCACAAAATAAAATAGAATATAACAAGGGCTTTGCTTTTTATAATTACCAGATCAGCAACAACCCGTATGAATACGAATTTTCCACGATAGATGTGCCGGGAATTCGCCCGATTGCCGCCACCATCGACTTTTTCAGTCTCTTTGATTTTTCCGCCAAATGGGATCAGATACCGGCCATGCTGACACAAAATCACGAGAAAATCGTGAAAGGTTTCATGGGTCAGACCACAGCGTTCAAAAAATCCGTCATCAAACCGGAAGTGCTGGTTATGGGCGAAAATAAGAGTCTGAATGAGGCGAAATACATTCATGGAATTTACGGCAAAGGTACCTGGACATTTTACGGCGGACACGATCCGGAAGATTATCAGCACCGCGTCGGTGACCCGCCGACTGATTTAAATCTGCATCCCAACTCACCGGGCTATCGGTTGATCCTGAACAATATCCTTTTCCCCGCTGCAAAAAGAAACCACAGAAAACATAAGCAGTTTCTCATTGCAAAACGATTCCTCTACAGAAGTTCTCCATTCATTTTTATTATTCCTTCCAAATTTGTAAATTGTCGAATTTATACCACCATGCCTTTCTCCAATTTCAACATACAGGGATTATCTGATGAACAGGTACAGGAAGCGAGAAAGTTACACGGTGAAAATCAGTTAAGCCAGCAGGAAGATACGGGATTCCTCCACAGCATTGTCAGTATCCTGAAAGAGCCGATGATAGTATTGCTGCTGGCCGCCGCCACCATTTATTTCATTACCGGCAATTTGGATGACGGCATTTTCATGACCTTAGCCATTGTTCTGGTAGCCGCCATATCCCTATATCAGGAATCGAAGAGCAGAAATGCCTTAAAGGCTTTAAGGACTCTCACGCAACCGAAAAGCAAAGTGATTCGGAATGGCATATTAACGGATGTCAGCAGTAGTGATATTGTTTTAGGTGATATCATCGTCGTGGAAGAAGGCACTTCTGTTCCGGCAGACGGCATCATCCTGCAGGCAAATGATTTTGAAGTCAATGAATCCATTCTTACCGGCGAATCATTGCCTGTTATCAAAAACGAAGCTGCTGAAGACAAAAATGTCTACCAGGGTACCTGGGTATCCGGCGGCTTGGCTATTTGTGAGGTGACTGCCATCGGCAATCAGACAAAACTGGGGAAAATCGGAAAGATACTCGAAAGTATTGACGAAGAAGAAACGCCGCTGCAGCAGCAAATCAACCATTTCGTAAGGCTGATGGCGTTTACCGGCATCTTCATCTTTTTAATCGTGTGGGGCATTAATTTTTTCCGTTCACGGGATGTTCTGGACAGCCTGCTCAAAGCCCTGACGCTGGCAATGAGCATTTTACCGGAAGAGATTCCGGTCGCCTTTACCACCTTCATGGCACTGGGCGCCTGGCGGCTGATGAAGATGGGTATCATCGTCAAACAAACCAAAACGGTGGAAACCTTAGGCAGCGCCACCGTCATTTGCACGGATAAAACCGGCACCATTACAGAGAACAAAATGTCGCTAGCTAAAGTATTCGACTGGGACAGTCAAAAAATAATTTCCGGGGATAATTTGTTTTCTATGGAATCCGAAGCCATCATTCAATACGGCATGTGGGCGAGCGAGCCGATTCCATTTGATCCTATGGAAGTGGCGCTGCATGAAGCCTACACAAAACTAAACGGCATAGATGAACGGCCCAACTACAGCATGCGGCATGAATATCCGTTGGGCGGGCACCCGCCGATGATGACGCATATTTTTGAAAATTCCGCAGGACAGCGTATCATCGCGGCAAAAGGCGCACCGGAAGCCATCATGCAGGTCGCCCATTTGTCGGAAGCAGATAAAACCATCATCACTCAGCAGGTGCACGCCTTAGCAGCAGAAGGATACCGTGTACTGGGTGTCGGTGTTGCCGAATATGCCGGCAATGATTTTCCGGAAAGGCAACAATCCATCCGCTTTGCCTGTAAAGGTCTCATCGCCTTTTACGACCCTCCAAAAAAAAATATGGAATCGGTGCTGAATGCCTTTTACCAGGCAGGTATCGACGTGAAAATAGTCACCGGCGACAATGCCGCCACGACAGCCACCATTGCAGGACAGATTCATTTTAAAGGCGCCGAACAAACCTTAAACGGACAAGACCTGATGGACATGCCGGATGAGACGCTGAAAGAAAAAGTAAAAGATATCTTTATTTTCAGCCGGATGTTTCCGGATGCCAAATTAAAAATCATCAACGCACTAAAAGCCAACGGAGAAATTGTAGCGATGACGGGAGACGGCGTCAATGACGGCCCGGCGCTGAAAGCCGCGCACATTGGTATCGCCATGGGAAAGAAAGGCAGTGAGATAGCAAAGCAGGCGTCGTCCCTGATTGTTATAGATGATGATCTGGGCAGGATGGTGGATGCGATTGCCATGGGCAGAAAAATTTACGTCAACCTGAAAAAAGCGATCCAGTACATCATCTCGATCCACATTCCGATTATCCTGACGGTATTCATTCCGCTGGCACTCAACTGGAAATACCCCAGTATCTTCACACCGGTACACATCATTTTTCTGGAGCTCATCATGGGGCCTACCTGTTCCATCATCTATGAAAACGAGCCTATCGAAAAGAATCTGATGTTCCAGAAACCAAGGCCTTTTACGACCACGTTTTTCAACCTTCGGGAACTGACCACCAGCATACTTCAGGGATTGATGATAACAGCCGGAACCATTTTCATTTACCTGTTTGCCGTTCAGTCCGGTTACAGTGAACCGCTGACCAGAACCATGGTTTTCACGACACTCATCACTGCAAATATTTTTCTGACACTGGTGAACCGTTCCTTCATCTATTCGGTGCTGACGACAGCCACCTATAAAAACAACCTGATTCCGGTGATTATCACCATCACCATTCTGCTGACCGCTGCGTTGTTGCTCTTTCCGCCTTTCACAAGTTTCTTTCAGTTTGAAAGCATTCCGCTTCGGGAAACAGGCATAAGCATGGCAGCCGGATTTATTTCTGTCATCTGGTATGAAGGGGTAAAATGGGCAAAACGAAGAAAGGTAACTTCGGCTGAATAAACTATCGTTCAGCAGGCATCATTCATGCACCACGTATTCAAAATACTCCATGACCGGATTATGCAGCAACTTTTTACATGCCTCTTCTGTTTTCTGTACCGCATCCTCTTTGGAATCCGCTTCAATTTTCAGCGTGATGTGTTTTCCGATGCGCACATTGGAGGTGTGGAATCCTAAATTGTGAAGGCCGTGCTCGACCGCTTTTCCCTGCGGGTCCAGCAATTCTTTCAGCGGCATGACGTTTATTTCGGCGGTATATTGCATTTGGTAAGGTTGTGAGTCGCAATTGATAAGGAACAAAAGTAAGCAATAAAAATTAAAAATTTACAGTCGGGCTATTGTGCCACGATTATCGTGGCACGATGCTGCAGATAGTCGTATTTTTATTTCCTTTAAATATTTAGTATTATTGATTCAAATTTCCCGGATGCCGTTGTTCAGAATATTGCTGCTTTCTTTGCTCATTATCAGCCAGACACATTGTAAAAAAGAAGCTGCCGTCACCAACTGCTTCAACGAAATCCAACGCAGCGAACTGCTGCATGAACTCGAACCGCTGACACACGACAGCATTCAGCTGTCTGCTTCCGAACGGCAGTTGATGAATGAAATCCACGTCCTTGCCAATGATATTACGCCGCTTTCTGACAACATCGACACAAGCATTTCCATTCAGGATCGTTATCATCAGATAAAGTCCAACTTTTTGCAACATGCGGCGTTGGCTGAACAGAAGGCAAACACCTTTTATCACGGCTCGGAAGCCTCCGTTATTTTGGCTAGAAACGCGTTTGTCCTTATGAGTTATGATGCGCTGCAGCGGAAATATCCCGAATTCATGTGGACGCGGCTGGGCGTGTTTGCCGCCAATGAAGTGCGTTCAGGATTGGTAGCCGCCTTGTTTTTGCGCTATACCCTCCTGCAAAACAACGTACACATTCCGATCGACAATACTGGAAAAGAGATAACCGATGTGTTGTTGGAAACCTGCCAGATTTTGATACAAGGGCAGATTGATGTGCTGACGGATATCGGTTCACTCGGAATCCTGAACAGTATTACCGGTGCGGGCAGGATTAAAACTGAAACCTGGCTGACTTCAGAAGCCCGCGAAGGATTCCGCTTGCAGGAACAGGCGGAAGATGTTTTAAAAGCTGGCAACTGCAACGCCTATCAGGATACACAGACGGAAGCCGCCATACAATTCGGCGCACACGAACAGATCTACATTTTACAACCGATGTGGGACAAGCCGTTGATGCAGCAGTTTGCCACGCTGGATAAGTTACTGATACAGCTGACCAACCGGCAATTTGTATTTTTTGGCGATATCTTTATAGGAACAAATAAGACCGGTGAAACGGGAAAAGGATATACTGTAAAACTGCCGACGAACGTGAATGATTTGTCGAATGCGCAGCAGCGGGTGCTGGTGGCGATGAACGGATTCCACACGCTGAACAACTTGCGCAAAGATGCCCGATGGGACCGATGGATAGACTACTCCATGATAAAGATTGGCAATTTCTACGATGTGTATTTACCGGGTGTTCCGCTGTAAACAGGCATTGACTGAACCAATATTAACAACTATTTTCATACATTGAAACACTTCACACTGATACAGACTTCCCGCTAAGACTACAAATATAGAAGTGTCTCGCTTATCATCCTTACTCCACTTTTCATATTCAAAAGACACCTCATTTCGTTCGGTGTGTCCTCGAGGTGGGAGTCGAACGAACATAGTATTTTGAAAACATTGACAGGAGGCAGTTTCGCTGCGCCAGGCTATGGCGGGTCGACAGGCATACACTTCGCCCGCTAATGACTGAATTTTAAAAAACGTATCCTATTTCCGGGCGCCATTTATGATTTCGTCTACAACTGACGGATCGAGCAGGGTGGTGATATCGCCCAGATTGGTGGTATCGCCTTCGGCTATTTTTCGTAAAATACGGCGCATGATTTTGCCGCTGCGGGTTTTCGGCAATCCTGAAACAATCTGTATCTTATCGGGTTTCGCTATCGGTGAAATGATCTTGCTCACTATTTTGCGTACTTCGTTTTCAAACGCCAGCTGATTGAGCACATGCAGGCTGTTGTCATACTCCACGCCATCCGGTTGTGCCGGGTCGGTGTCAATTATACCGGCTTCAATGCTTTGTTTATCTACAATCACAAATGCATAAATGCCCTGCCCTTTGATGTCGTGCGGATAGCCGACCACCGCGCTTTCTATCACATTCGGATGCTCGTTGATAGCATTCTCCACTTCCGCCGTTCCCAATCTGTGCCCGCTCACATTCATCACATCATCCACCCTGCCGATGATTCGGTAATAGCCGTCTTCATCGCGGCGGCAGCCATCGCCGGTAAAATATAAATCATCGTACGTGGAGAAATAAGCCAATCGGCAGCGTTCATGGTCGCCAAATGTGGTGCGTATCATACCCGGCCACGGAAACTTCATGCATAAAAATCCATCTACATTATTTTCTTTCAATTCATACCCGCCGCTGTCCACCAATATGGGCTGGACGCCCGGAAGCGGAAGGGTGGCAAAAGTGGGTTTGGTCGGTGTGACATATGCAATCGGCGAAATCATAATGCCGCCGGTTTCCGTCTGCCACCAGGTATCTACAATCGGGCAGCGTTCTTTACCGATGTTATCGTGGTACCAGAACCAGGCTTCTTCATTGATCGGCTCTCCGACAGAACCGATGACCTTCAAAGTGTCCAGTTTATATGGTTTCACGAAATCCAGTCCACTCGCCATCAGGGAACGGATTGCCGTAGGGGCGGTATAAAATTTGGTAATCTGGAGTTTGTCAATCGTCGCCCAGAAACGTCCAGCATCGGGATAGGTCGGAATACCTTCAAACATGACGGTAGTAGCACCGTTCAACAGCGGACCGTACACAATGTACGAATGGCCGGTTATCCATCCGATGTCCGCCGTACACCAGAAAATATCATCTTCTTCGTATTGAAATACGTTCAGAAAAGTGTAATAGGTATAAACCATGTATCCGGCGCAACTGTGCACCACGCCTTTCGGTTTTCCGGTACTGCCGGACGTATACAGGATGAACAGGTGGTCTTCGCTGTCCATGACTTCTGCGGAAAAATCCGGCGCCGCCTTCTGCATTTCGCTGTGCCACCATACATCTCGTCCCAACTGCATTTGGATGGTTTCGCCGGTGCGTTTGTACACAATCACTTTTTGGATGGAAGGTGTGCTTATCAGCGCTTCGTCACAAATCACTTTCAATCCTACGGATTTATTGCCACGGTATAATCCATCCGCCGTCACCAGCAGTTTGCAGGCGGAATCGTTGATGCGGTCGGATAATGACTGTGCCGAAAATCCTGCAAACACCACCGAATGGATGGCACCGACCCGCGCACATGCCAGCACGGCCACCGCCAATTCCGGCACCATCGGCATGTACAAACAGACACGGTCGCCTTTCTGGATGCCGTTGTTCTGCAATACATTGGAAAAACGGCATACTTCGGCATGCAGTTCTTTATAAGTGAGCGTTCTGCCTGCTTCATTCGGGTCGTTGGCTTCCCAGATGATGGCGGGTTTATCGGCGTTCTTTTCCAAATGCCTGTCGAGACAATTTTCTGTAATGTTCAATTTCCCGTTGATAAACCATTCTACCTTCGGCTCTTTAAAATTCCAGTTCAGCACCTTTTCCCATTTCTGATGCCACTGAAAGGAATCGGCAATTTCGTTCCAGAATTGTTCCGGCTTTTCGACACTTTTCGTATAAACTTCGTGGTATTGTTCTAAAGAAGTTATCTTATGCAGCATGTTATACTTGTTTCCACTAAAATACAAAACAATTTCATGTTCCCAAACGAGCGCTTGGTATGAATTGCGCATATTTTCAGAATAGCCGTTTAAAATGATTATTTTTGCGTTTGAAAATATCCATCTTGTACCCGTTTTTACACATACAACTTATTGATTCTTCAATTTATTTCCCGTTGCATTAAAATGACTGACAAGAAACAATATTTCCGCATCTGCAAGGAACCTAGATACAGTTCAAAAATTCCTGTCTTTTCCCAATCCTACTGGCTGGACCTGGCTGCAGAAAACTGGGATGTCTGTCTGTACAAAAAAGAGGAAAAAATTATCGCGGCATTGCCGTATTGCTGGAAAGGCAGACTGCTGACGAAACGGATTTATTTACCGGACAGCAGTTTTTATCAGTCGATCCTTTTCTTTGAAACTGTAAGCGAAGCTGAAAAGCAGCAGATTGCCGTACAACTTTTTGGACAAATTCCCAAAACCGTCAAATCGTATTTCAAGTTTTTGCCGGAGTACACATCCATAGACCTCAGCGGATTGTCTTATACCAAAGAAGCCTACTACACCTACCTTCTGCTACCGGATGAGAAGACATCCCTTCTTTCCACCAACCATAAACGCAACATTCGGAAAGGTATCAATAACAACTATACGATTCAGCCCAGCAACAATACCGCCCTATCTTATTCGCTGCTGATATCTACCTTTAGCAGGCAGAAGATTCATTCAAAAATAAATCCCGAAGCTTTTCAGCCACTAGTCGAACTGACAAAAGAGCATCAATGCGGACAGCTTTTAAATTGCCTGGATGATAAGAAAAATGTGCTGGCTTCGGTTTTCATCGTGGAAGATGCCACCACCGTTTATTATCTCATGGGTGGCTACAATCATGATTTCAAAAACGCCGGTGCCATGACCTATTTATTGAATCATGTCATTCAGCAGGCAATCAATTCGAAAAACCTTTAATTTCTGCGGCAGCAGCAAAAAGACCATCGCTGCCTTTTTCGAAGGGTTTGGTGCCACCCGGCATCCGATCAACATCTGGAAGAAAATTCTAAAATTGTAGCATCTTTTTTAAAGCGTTACGCTTTTTACATCCGTAAAAACTTTGCCTTTTCTTTTCAAACAAAAAAATAAATTGCCGGATGGCTGAAGATATCGGGTTGGAATGAGCACACGATACTCTCTGACAGGTATGTTATCATATTGACTGAAATCAGCATCTATCAATGCGCCTGTATTTTCAAAAGCCAGCGGAGTATAATACTTGTTCATTTCATGATTGATGAGCATTCCGGCAGCCATCAGTTTATTCGCATTGTTTCTTTGCCCTATCAGTCCGCTCAGTATCAGGAAGCTGTCCCTTTTTACTGTACTGTTAATCGTGTAATAGAGCGAACTGTCATCAAGCATAACGGCCATATCGCAAGTCTGTACCTTGCTTAAATCCTTATAGTAGTAATCCGGTATCTTGTAAAATCCCTGCTCCACGGATTCTTTCAGGATTGCCAACCCTCTGCCGGTGTCCGCATAAAGTATCGCCTTTTGATCTAAGCTGTATGAAAACATGTTGAGTGCTTTGGAATAACTCAATGCGCATACTTTTTGCAGGGAGAAGAAATTCATCGCAACATTAAAAAAAACCGACAACACAACGAATGCGACGGATATCTTTTTATTTATTTTAGAAACGAACAATTCGATGAATGAAACATAGCTGAAAATCAGCAGCAATAAAGAATACAATTTATAGCGAGGAGAAACGGCATTCTCAATCCCGAGCTGATACCTGTTCAGTGCCACCACAGTAGCCGTCAATAAAACAAATACCATAAAAAAGAATACAACAGTATTATGTTGATAGTAGTTCACCTTAACCATCCACAGGAAATAGGCGAATAGTATGATTCCAAAGACTATGGCAACACCATCATAACCGGGCAGCTGAAATACAGCCCCCAGGAATGCAAAGAAACATCCCGTTATCTGTATGATGGCATGAATGGAAAACAGCGTACCCGTATGAGCAGAGCTTGCCCCACCGGCATACCAGGCAAACAGCAGCAGGAATAAAGCGAACAACAGGCTAAACTTCAACCAGTTTCGTTCCAAGAAGAGAACATACAGCGTGACGGTAAATAAGGAAAAAATACCGCTGCCATTTGAAAACAAGGCTATTAGAAAGAAAAAAACAAAAAGAGTATATCTTTTCCGGATGTAGAAAAAAATCGTGAGCAGGCTGAATGGAATCACATACATGGATGTACAAATCATGGGCAGGAAGATTAAATCCCAATAAATGAAGACAAACAACAGATAGCTTACGGGAAGCAATATTTTCCAATCCATTTTACGATCTACTGACTTCAGGATGAGTAGGAACAATATCAGCATGGTCAGGTTGCCGATGTAATTCAGAATCCTCAAATCCAAAAATCCGTTCAGCTCATAAAGCGCCAAACAGGAAAGACGCAGCAACAAAAGGCGGTGCTGGTTGTAAGAACTGAATAACATCTGTATCTTTTCATTGAAGGATTCCGAACGGAAATAGGTATTCATGAAGTTCAGTATGGATTCATAGTCATCCGTGACGGGTACATTCTGCGCAAAATGAAAAACGTTGAAAAAATAAAACAAAACGGGAAGGGCTGCGACGGTATATAACAGAATCTTTTTCATGATGAAAATTTAAAACCCACTCAATACCACAGCCTGGCTCCCACTTTTCGGAGGTAATCCATACCGGCTGCATCCATAATTTTACGGGGTGCATACTTCAACCGATGCCGTAAACCCGGCAAGGTACGAAGGTACATCGCAAAATCAAATTTGGATTTTACCAGAAAGAATAAACTCCATAGAATAAAATGGGTAATCACATACAACATAGGTAAGTGCTTGTACACCACCACCAGCTTATTATGAAACATACGCAGAAAGGTTGTCTTTCCGGGTTCCCTGCCGTTCGGATTAATCTTATGCAGCACCAGGATATCTTTGGTGAACAGGATAGAATAACCCGCCTTTACGGTTGCATACGACAAATCGTACTCTTCCATACCGTAAAAGAAATCTTCCTGATAATAACCGGTTTCTTCAATCAATGATTTGGGAAATACATGCCCGTACCCAAAAAACAGGTTGTAGAAAATTTCGTTTTTCCCTTCTATCAGATGTGGGTTCTTCAGCGGCATCTCTTCGTTTCCGGTAGCTGGAATTTTGCCCAGGAAACCAATAATGGCCAACTTCTGATCCATATATCGGACAAACTTATCCAACACCAGCTGTATGACATTCTGCTGCACTATCTCCGCATCGTCGTCCATAAACAACAAATACTTCCCCGAAGCCTCCCGGATACATAAATTACGTCCGCCTGCCACTCCCAGATTTTTCGGATGGTAGATGTATTTAATCAATTCTCTCTGTTTGGGCGAAAGCTGCTTCAGGTATTCTTCAAAAACGCTGTAATCCTGTGTTGAACCGTTATTCAAAACGATAATCTCCTTTTCCCATCCGTTCACATCATCGAGCCCCAATACATTTCTTACGGCGTCAATGGTATCTTCCGCACGATTAAAGCTAATGATCAGAAAAGAAAATTTCTCACTCATTCAACAGGTTCTGTTTGGGGATTTTTCCGTTGTTTATACAACAGAATCAAGGCACCCAAAAACAATAAATAAAACAAGGCATTTCCTGCCAGAATAATATTATTGGTGGTTGCCAGTAATTTTGGAACAAACTCAAACGTAATCTTATGCTGTCCCTGGTCGACCTTCATTCCGCGCAATATGTAATTGACCCGAATGTGGTCTGCCGGTTTTCCGTCAATAAAAGATTTCCAGTCTTCGTTAGGCCGGTAAATCACTTCTGAAAACACGACAAACTCGGGTTTATCAGACATGAAATCATATTCCAGTTTCATCGGGTTGCCGGTCTCCGCCTTCTTAATGTATCTTGCTGCACTGAATGCGGATGAATCCGCATTGGGAACAAATCCGGACAGGTATTTTTCAAAATCCATGTGAACGACTGCCGTTGCCGCAGGATTTATCTCCCGCACTTTTAAGATTTCCTCTTCCGGTGTCTGCGCGATTATTATGTCATTGACAAACCAGGCATTCCCCAACGCATAAGGGTTTTGCAGGATTCCGGTCGCTTCATTCGACTGCTTGATGTATTTGGTGTTAAGCATATTTACAAAATTGGCATTCTGAAAGCCTCCTTTGTTGAGCAACTGGAAATCATAGCTCAATCCATATTCTATCACATCCTGATATCTTTTTAATTTTGCGGGATTATACCCCCCGATTGTTCTATGATAATATACGGGAGAAGCGCTGTTAAAAACATCTCCTGTAAAATCCACCATCCGTGCGCCGTCTTTATTATCCGCCAAAATAGCAGCATCTGCAGGCGTCTGCGGAAATGAATTGGCTGCAATCATCTCCTTATCCTCAAAATCACTGTCATTGAGGTAGCGTTTATTGATCTGCCAGAAATCCACCAGAATCAGAACGGTTAAACCCGCCAGCAAATAGGATTCCTTACGAAATTTACCGGAAGCATAAGTCAGCAATAATAATGCAGCCACTGCAACCAGGATGAAAGAACGGATGGCATCCGTACGCATGAAAGAGGCACGGTCTTTCTTCAGGGAGGCATAAATCTCGTTGCTGAAATTTTGATCACCTGTCATCTGTGTCAGCTGTGCCTTGAACTGGTCATCGGAACTTTGTCCGCCTTCCACCGCTTTAGACTGGAAGGAGAATGCACTTCCCAATACTATAAAAAAAATCAAGATGCCGCCGGTGATTCCGCCTGCATATTTCAGGGCTTTTATCCTTCCCTCTTTCGAAGTCACCTTATCATCAAAGAAATCTTTTAGACCGAGTACTCCCAATGCCACCATTAACACCTGTGTAAGTGCGAGAATCATGGTAGGCGCACGGAATTTATTGAACATCGGAACCAGGTTATACAGCAACCTGTAAAAGACTTCAAAATTTTTACCCAAAGCTATCAAGACAGTCAGTACCACCCCGCCGGTAATCCACCATTTAAGATTTCCATTGTATGCAAACAAGCCAAAAACAAATAAGAACAGAACGATTGCGCCCAAATAAATAGGCCCCTGCACAAATGGCTCGCTGCCCCAATACAAAGGCATCCGTTGAACAAACTGGGAAGCCTGTTGCGGAGGTACCCCTTTAGTGGTGAGTGTTTTGTACACATTTGAATTTTCATCCAACCCGGCAGCAGAAGAGCCTCCGGCAAAGTTAGGCACCAGTAATGCCCCTAATTCTTCATAGCCCAAACTCCATCTGGTGGCATAGTCAAAGCCTACCCCTTTATCGTTTTCCGTATTTTTTTCTGTTTTGCCGTTTACTGACGGATTCATTTTAGCGACATTCAGAATATCCCCTCCTCTGGTCGTTTCTTTTGTAAAATCATTGATGAAATAATTATCAAAATTCATCATGACGGATATGACTAATGTGAAACCGATGATGGTACCGGCAGTAAGCACCTGTTTTATATCCTTGCTGATGGCCGATTTGATGATTTCAAATAAAATATAAAACCCTATCAGGATGAAACTGTAATAGGCAATCTGAACGTGGCGTTGTGCAATGATTTCGAATGAAAAAATTACAAACAACATGGCTCCCAGGTAATAGCGTTTCTGGAAAATGCTCCAGGCACCTGCAAACATGGGCAAGAACATGGCTATTGCATTCACTTTCGTAATGTGGCCGGCATCTAGACTTACAAAATTAGCTGTACAAAATCCGATAGCAACTGCACCGAGAAATGAATAACTTACCCGTTTGGTCATCACATAGAATCCGATAAAAGCACATATCAGCAGAAAGAAAATATCCATCGCCGGATCAGGTATCTGACGAATCAGTTTGTACAAAATGGCTACCGGCAGATAGTCAACGACTTTAGGAAGTTCAAGCCCGCCGATCATATATGCAGGCATGCCGCTGAACATCCGGGACGACCACATGGCGGCATGTCCGGTTGCTTCTTTAAAATCCGCACTTTCCTTATTCATCGCGAGATACTGGTTGCTGTCGTGTGTAGACAATCTCTGGCCTTCGAGCAATGGTTTACAATAGATCAGCGCCAGCGCAATGAAAAAAAGTATAATTGCAGGAATCAATATCTTGTTGGAAACACTTAAGCCGGGTGATGAGATGGAAGATTTTTTGACGTGGACCGTATCAGATTGTCTGCCAGACGGTTTCGTAGATTGTACAGGTTGTTTCTTTGCCATATCTAATAATTACAGTGCTAAATTACAATTTTATCCAATCGGATGGGTAGATATCTTTTGAATTGATGGAAGGGTCTGCAAACCACATTTGCGGTGCCATCACAATCTTATCCGCTTTGTTATTCAGCCACGCTCCCCACCAGCTGAACGTACTGTTGCAGATAATATGGTGCCTGCAAAGCGACATCAGGTGCATATCTGAATGACTCGATTCAGTAGTGGTATTGTTGTCAATTATATGAAATGGGAAATTCAGCTTAAAATGTGACCTCACCCAGGGCACATCATCCGTAAAAATAAAAAAAACAGGCTGATTTATTTTTGCAGCCATGAGGTCCACCGCTTTCTGGTAATATTCTATAGACGTGGCACCATGCTTCTGCAGGTTTTTTTGCAGCGAAATGTAATCTCCTCTCCGAATGTGTACAGAAACTGAAGCGCTATTGGCAATGATGTTTTCCCATTCACTGTTTTTGCCGCCTAATGGCTGTTTAAACCGGCATTCATTCCGGATAATTCCTTCAATAGGTTTAAAATATTTTTCAGACTGAAAATGCCCGTCTAAATAGGTATTGTCAGGTAATTCCAGAACAGAAGGGTCAAACGCGAAATCTTTTTCCTTAAAATAAGTAAACTTCCAGCTATTGTACAGTCGATTCAGAAAAAAATGCGTCTTTGATAAAGGGTATAAATATTTATTCCGGAAAGGCATTTCATTCTTTTGTGCTTCAATACAAAACACATCCAGTTCGAGTTTGCGGTAAGTCGCTACAGAGGAAAACTGCAGTTTACTGTATAACGGTATCACATCCAACCCTAAAGATGTATTATGCTTAACTGCCAATGATTTAGCCGCAGCATATTGAAATAGCTGATTCCCCAATCCTCCGTTTAATGCTACCCGTATCATTACATTACCTTATAAAAAAATGGTTTACGGAAAATAATTTTCGGAAAGAACGCCAGTAAGGAAAAAACATTAACCGCATATATCTTTGCACGGCGCAATGAATATTTCCCGGAAAACAAACCCGCAATAAAAAGCACCGGAATTTCCAGAACGAAGAAAACATAATTAATCAGGAACCATACTACCGAATATTGTTTCCGGATCCGAAGCAGATGGGATAACAAGAGCTGTTTCCCTTTGGGTGTCCAGTACTCAAAATAATTGTGCGTTTTTTGCACCTGCAGTTTTTTGGTTGTCCCACCCTCGAGGTGTATCACTCTCAGGTTGATGTAAACGGCAATTTTCCCGACTTTTCGCAATCTGCTGCACCATTCAATTTCTTCGGAAAAAAGGAAAAAATCTTCATCCAGCATTCCCGCTTTATCCATAGCATCCTTCTTTACCAGCATAAATGCACCGCTGATCCAATCCACGTAGTTCGTCTTATCGGATGACTGAATGCTTGGTTTTTTCACCTTCATAACAGTGCCTGCCTGCCTGAAAACCGAATTCAATACGGGAAGAGTCAGCAATATATTCAACCCTCCTATTACAAAATAATTGCCGGCATTCTGAAAGCTGTTATCTGCATTCAGCAGCTGAACGGACGCTGCCGCTACGTCGGTTTCTGAAGACATCTGTTCTATGACTTTATCGAGGGTGCCATCCAGTATAATCGTATCGCTGTTGAGTAACAATACGTATTTTCCGGCAGCACGCTTCATTCCCGTATTATTGGCACGGGAGAATCCTGAATTATACGCCATCTGAATCCATTGAACGTCGGGATACTTTTCTTCTATCTGCTGCCTGCTGCTATCCTGCGAATCGTTGTCGACAATGATAATCTCAAAGGAAATCTCTTTTGTCTCCGCATAAACAGATTTCAGGCATTCCAGGATGAGTTCCGGCGATTTGTAATTTACTATGATAACAGACAGATCCAAATTTGATTATAATCTAAAAATAAGGCAATTTTTTAAAGAATGGTGTTATTTATGCACAAGAAGCATTCACAACATTATTTATCCTGTTTTAGAGGAAAATATTTCAGCAGATGTTTGGTGAAGATACGGCTCAGCAACAAGAATGGAGCCATAACAATCCCCAGTAACACTTCCCTGAAGAATGCAGGATTCCAACCGTACACCTCTACATTTACGTTAATGTGCTTTAAAATAGCCCCAAATTTAAAATAACAAAGCAGGTCATAGACAATCTTTCGGCTTGTCTTAAAATGCAGGGGTACTTGCTGATGATATCGCGCCCGAGCAGAGGGAAAATCATTCAGTGCCGCCGAAACACAGGCAATTATTTTGTGATGTTCAGAATCAAACAGCTCTACCACTTTTTCCACCGGCAAGCCAAATCGCTCAAAATCCCTCGATATCGGGTTGACCCAGGTCGTATAGGGATTTAATATCTGTACCATTGGCAGTAATTTTGCGGCACTGGAGGTGGTTATCCAGGTGATGCCGGATGAACATCCCAGCAGCAACGTACAATGATGGGTTAAAGCTGCCGTCTCCCTCAGAGTCAACGGGCTTCCGTCAATCACGGCCTTATTCGCATGATTAATCTTGTGGGCAGAAGAAAGTATGACCGCAGTGCTTTCCTGCTTTACCAGATCTTCCGCAATAGCGATCGCTTTTTCTTTGGTGATATTTAACTGTCCGCTTTGCGGCGCAAACTCAAACAGAATGACATGGCGATATTGGGAAAGCTGCTGTTTTCGTGCGAATTCATCACACGTATGCTTCTCATCGTCCGTCAATACTAAAACAGGCGTAACAGGAACGGTTATGGGATGCGGGTAGGCCCTGAAAACATTGCTTCGTATGCATCCGTCATACAGGGCATTATTCTTCAAATAGGAAGGATGCGTAATAAATACTTCATCGTACTCCTTTAAATCTGTCTTTTGCTTTAAATTCCTGAATACGGCGGGATCATTACAATGCACATAATCCACCACAATTACATGATCTACATATGGGTTATTGGCGATGATATTTTTACAGTTGGATGCAATCGCCCATGTCAGCTGACAACCCGGAAAATCCTGTTTTATCTGACGGGCAACAGCTGTGGCATACAATGCATCGCCGTTTGAATAAAAATGAATGAGCAGTATTTTTTTAGCAGGAGGCATCTTTTTCAGTCATTTAACATCCTGTCAGCCAGCTGTTCAAAAGTGACTTCCGGCTTCCATCCCAATGAAAAAATAAGCGAGGAATCGGACACAAGCTGTTTATATTCGGGTGTGAAATCGTTTTTCAAAATAACATAATCCTTCCAGTCTTTTCCGATTTTACGGAAACATACTTCCAGCCACTCCTGAATGGAATATCCCGCACCGGATCCAATATTTGCTTCAAACACAGTATCCTGACTAACCAGTGCATAAATACCTTTTACTACATCGCCGGCGAATGTCCATTCTTTTACTACGCTGCTATCGCCAATTTCCAGCTTCTCCTTACTCCCGGCTGCGATGCGCTTTGCCGCTTCTGCAATTTTTTTTGCCATGTGTCTTTCCGAACGCCTGGGGCTGTCGTGATTGAAGAAATAACCGACATATGTTTTTATTCCCAGTCGCCTGTAATATCTGGCAGCATAGACAGATTGAATCCTGCTGACCGAGTAAGGGTCTCTCGCTTCAAATGGATCCGTTTCTTTAATCGGTTTATCCTGATTCACAAACTGCAGACCACTTCCGGAAATAAACACCCTGGTTGCAGGGGCGAAATTTTTAACGGCTTCCAGAATATTGAGTGTACCGGAGGAGATGGTCTCATGATTTTCGAACAATGCTTCATGACGTGTTGTCGAATTAGCGGCCAGGTGAAAGATGTAATCCGGTTTATGCCGCGTAATCAGTTCGGCAACTTCCTGATAACCGGCAATATTTGTTCGAAGGTAATCCCCTGTTCTGGAGACGCCCGTCACTTCTACCTGATTACTCTCTAAAAATAGTTTCAGATAGTATCCGTCCTGCCCGTTTGCTCCAAATATGATTGCCTTCATACAGTCAGTAAGTCTTTTCGAACAAAAATGGTGTTCACGTAAGTATCCGCGTATACTGCATATCCTTTTTCCTGCAGATACGCTTCGACCTGTGTATTCTTTTTACCCAGTTTCATATTATTAAACTCCATCGTTTCTATGCAAAAAACAGCTGGCCGGTATGTTTCAAAATCCAGTGATTTTAGAATCTCAAAGTCCAGGCCCTCCACATCGATAGAGACAAAATCAGGACAAGTGTCAAAATGTCCGGAGATAATATCATTGATATTCACAAACGGAACGACCTTATCCCGTTTATAAGCTATTCCTGTTTGATTTTTTTTCTGTTCAGCTTCCGACTCAGAAAACGTATTCCAGCCTGTATAAGGTTCGGGGAAATAGTAAAACACAGCCTCCTTGACATCGCCAATACCTACGCCTGCGTTGATTACCTTATCCTTCGGACGGGCTGCACAGAACTTTTGATATAGCGTGATATCCGGTTCCACACAAACGCCATAACATTTTTTCAGATAAAACAGATATGTATTGCTGCCTGCCTCAGGCTTATTAGCGCCTATATCCAGATAACTCGGGTAAGGATTATTTAAAGTTTGTGTGAATAAGCAATCTATAAGAATATCTTCTGCAAACTGAGAATAGGAGAACCTGGAACTTCCGGTAAATAAATCCACGCTCGCCTTAAGTTTGCTAATTATTCTGTTTATGTTCATACTGCTGTTTTGTACGAAAAAATACATACTGCACAAAGAATATAGTATCCCTTACTTTGGTACGATTAAAAAATTTATCCCGTCAACCACATCTATAAACTTATAATTTATTTCATTGACAAAATCGACATAATCCTGAAACGTAGTGTCGAACTGACATTGAAATTGCTGTTCAAATTCAAAGAAAATCGGCATCCGGTTTTTTAATATTGTCTCTTTTGCCCCCTGCATGGCAAATAAGTCACTGCCCTGTATATCTACCTTCATGAAACTGACTGGTTCGCTGATTTGCAGGCTATCTATGGTAAATGTCGTTACCTTTCTTCCGGAAGACAGCTTAGGATTTATAGAATTGGATGAGAAAGTGGTCTGATTTAGTTCAGGCTCCGGAAAAATCAGCACTTTGCCAATTTCATTGTATACAGCACCATCCTTTGCTATAATGTTGGTGCATTTGTTTGCAGCAATGTTCTTACACAGAAAATCAAATACTGTATTCTGTGCTTCAAATGCGTATACTTTTCCATTTGCTCCTGTCATTTTTGAAAACTCAACGGACATCTGACCAAAGTTTGCTCCAATATCCAAGACGGCAGTTCCTACTTTTATGTATTTCTTAGCTATATTGATATTGTGCTCTTCAAAATACTTTCCTCTTACTATGGTGCTCGTAACCGGATCCTTTTCGACATTGACGGGCAGGTAAAAATTCCCTACCGGGGTCTCGCAATAATATTCATTTGGATTCTTTGATAAGTTTGGATATTTATCGCCCCTGTATGGTTGTTTTATAATTTCGTAATTATATTTATTTAAAACCCTTCTTATAATACCTCTCATGATCCCTTATTTTTTTTATAAATATCAATCGTTGGAATCGGGAAAATAAATCCGGTTCCTTTTTCCAGCGCTTCTTTTTCTCTTTCCAGGAACTCTTCCTTGAAATGCCAGGGCAGTACCAGATAATAGTCCGGATTCATCGCCCGGCTCTCCGCTTCGCTGATAATCGGGATATTGGTACCCAGTGTATAGGCACCGTATTTATCCGGATTTCTTTCTGCCGCATATTCCACCAGCATACTGTTGATATCGCACCACTGCAATATGGTATTTCCTTTGGTAGATGCTCCGTATATGTGTACTTTTTTTCCTTCATTCTTGAGTTTCACCAATAAATCATGTAACTCATTCTTGACTCTTTCAATCCGGTATTGAAATGCCACATAGGGTTTATCCGTATCCAGTTCCAAATCGAATTCTTTCTGACGGATTTCATTCATCAGTTTATGGTCTTCCTTGCTGTAGTACAAACCGCTTTCCTTGTGCGTGGCATAACAACGGATACTGCCGCCATTGATATCATTGAAAGAAATCTTGAATACTTTCATATCCGCCATGCTGACAATCTTTTCCAGCACGGCAAGGCTGTAGAATTCCAGATGTTCGTGACAAATGGTATCATAACTGTCCATTTCCAGCATCTTAGGCATATAGCTCATTTCAAATACCCATATCCCTTCCGGCGACAGATATTTCTTGATACTCTTTACAAAATCTACCGGACTTTCCAAATCATAAAACATGGCGATGGACGTAATGACATCCATCCTTTTATCGCCTATTACTTTGAATAATTCTGCAGAGGGAAATATGTCCTGAACAACGGTGGCAATCTTAACCTCCTGTGCCACATCACTAGGGTCGCAGCCGAATTTATCCCAGTTTTCGGGATAATAGCTTAACAAGGTTCCGTCATTACAGCCAATATCCAGCACCGTACAGTCTTTCTTTTTCAGCAGTGATGTCGTACTGTCCACTATTTCCTTCAGGTGATTCCTCATCGTACTGTTCGTACCGCTCCTGTACCAGTAGGCGGCATATAAAATTTCCGGAGGCACGCTGTGTTCCATCTGCAGCAACCCGCAGGCATCTTCCTCCACCTGTGGATTACAACGTACTAATGAACAGTTGATTTTTCGCTGAGAAGGCATTTCCTTACCCGGTTTAACAAAAGAGCCCTGTAAATACTGGGGACCTAAATCAATAACCGGTGTAAGAGAACCGGAGCCGCAAACCCGGCAGGTTGTCCGTTTACGAATATGCATATTATCTTTTATTGTTTATTATAAATTCAAGGAATGTCCGGTCAATGGCATCAATACACTTATTGCGTTGCAGATTTAAAACCGCCAGATTTTTGACTATCTTATCCTTCTGGTCAACGGGAACATTTTCTATATCATACCCCTTTTCCACCTCATGCCATAATTCACAGTTCACTTCCGCCAATTGAGAAAACATGGCGCCCATGCCGCCTGCCACTTCCGCCACTTCATTGCCTTCTCTTTTAAATACCTTATTGGAGGCAAAGGTCAATTTTTCCAAGGGTATATTACCCCTTACCGCATTTTCCACATATTCGTCAATTTCTTCCTGCAATTGTTCTGCCTGCTTATTCAGGCTTTCTGTTTTTTGCCCGTCATCCGTATGATACTGTTTTAACTTGACTATAGTCAGTTTATCACAAAGCATTCCTAATGTTTCTGCCATATTTTACAGTTTATGCCGGGCAATTGTGTTTATAAAACCCTGCCGGGTAACTAAAAAAAGAATCCGTACGTAATTTGCGCTAAAATAGCTAAAAAACCAGTATTTATTTAAAATTGATATAGACACATTGTTAATGTTTGATAAATACGAGTATTTTCTTTAATTTATCCTGAAACATATAGACAACAATAATTAAAAACAGGGAAAGCTTGATTGCAATGACCCACCATACATTTAAGCCGGAATAAGACAGAGAATAGGAAACCGTCATTGCCAAAAAGATAATCAGCAGATTCCAAATGAATACAGTCCAACGGGTAACAGCCAAATCCGTAAAAAATTTACAAACCCAATAGGTTGCCAAAAACAAAACCATAAAAGAAAACAGGGTGGTATAGGCAGCAATCTCATAGCCATACCTGGGTATTAACCATAGATTCAACAGGAAATTGACTATCGCCGTACTTACAAAACTCACGTAAAACAACTTCACTTTCTTTGCATAATAAAGATAGAAATTATAAATCTCCGCGATGTCTGAGAAAACATATGCCAGGATTAAAACAGGAAGCAGATGCAGGGCTACATCAAACTCTTCATTTAATGAAAGTATCCTGCCGGCATCTGCCGCAAAGAAGATAAAGCTACAGGCGAATACGGTAATCAGTTTAAACATGCTGCGCATCTGACTGATGACTTCCTCTTCTTTATTTTCCTTCAGCAGATTAAAAAGGTTTGGTCGGTTTGCGGTAACGAAAGCCTGAGAAAACCCTGAATAGATGATGGCAAATTTGTAGGCATAGCTATATACACCGGAGGCCGTACTTCCCTGCAGGTTATTGATTAAAACCAAATCTATATAACTGACGATATAACTACTGAGTCCTATAGGAATAAAGCCGGCTGAGTACCTTACAATTTCCATTTTACCGGGAAGGTGCCCTCCCCCGGCAAGATATTTTCTGAAATAAACGGCAATAATGATTAAAGCCAAAACCAATGTTGCCGCATTTTCACCGGCCACTCTTCCCAAATAATTTTTACTGATAAAGTGTATAAACAGGAAGGCTGCCGCCACCCTTGCTATTTGGATCACCAACTGCCACAACCCCAATCGCTTGCTGAACTGCTGGGCATTATTATACGTCGAAAAAAAATTAATGACGATGGTTGTAAAAATACCGACCACTATCCAAATGAATAAATCGGCAGGCAGATTAGTGAGACGGAGCAATAAATCCTTACATAGTATTAACAGAAAAACCCCCGATAAAAAAACAATAAAAGACAGACGCAGCAAAAACTGCATCAGATTTCTCTTATCCATGTTTTCCTCAAAATAATACCGATAAAATCCTGCATACAAATTCAGAGAAATAATGACCGCTAAAAAACGAACGGTATTGTTGTAAACTTCATAAATGCCAAAATCGGAAGGAGTCAGCAGTTTTGTAAACAACGGAATGGTAAGCACCATGACCACCTGAATGAAAACAAAGGAAAGCATATAGGCGGAACCATGCCGGAGTGTGTCGTAAATAGACAGTTGTTTAATATGTTCAACTATTTTTTTCAAATTATGTTCTTACCATCAGTATAGATGAAAACAGGAAGAAAATCCACTATTGCTGATTTATTTTACAATCCATCTTTTTGGTATCAGATCTATCTCCTCCGTTTTAACGTTGGTGGTCCAGTGTTTTGGTATAATAACGATTTTATCCGGATTTGTATTCAGCCAGGCAGACCACCAGCTGAAAGTGCTGTTGGCGATAATATTGTGTTTACACAAACTCATCAGGTAAAAATCCTCCACAGTCGATTTATTGGAAATCAAGGTAGAGTTTATATCCCATATCATTTCCTTTCTTACCCAAGCCTCATCATCGGTAAACAGATAAAAATGCACCTCCTCACCCAGCTCACTCTTTATCCATTCAATGGCCTTGGTATAATAATCCTTTGAACACAGACCGTGAGCATCCATAGAGGATAAATTGCGGATGTAATCACCCCGGCGGATGTGAATAGCTATCGATTTTGAGTTTTTTATTTGGCTAATCAAACGATCATCCATAGGTTTAAAATCCTGTTTTATCGTTATTTCATCCCGAATGATATCCGCTATTTCCTTGAAATATTTTTCTGACAAAAAATAACCCCTCACGTAATAGTTACCTTTTAATTCCAGAAAATGCGTATCAAATCCGTATTGGTTAGATGTATATTTTTTATTTTTCCCAAAAGAAATCAGTTGTGTAATGACCCTTTCCTTTACCGAAAATCCAGTGCCGTGAAAATCGTGCAACATCCGTTCATCCGCCAGGCTGCACTTTACATTAAATGACCCCAGCTCGTATTTCCAAAGCGGACGTCCCTCTCCCGATAAATTCAGTTTGGAAATATCCAAATACAAATCTGCATTATTCAGATGCGCCAGATGCCTGCCTGCCGCATATTGGAAAAGCTGATTGCCTAATCCCCCCATTAATCGTACAACTATCATTTTTAATTAACTATATTTTTGTATTTTTCAGGCAAATTTACAAAATGTTATTCATTGGAACCGGAAAAGGTGATATCACCGCATTTTATAAAGGAGTTGGCCTGCTGGGTTATGGTTTGCCCCAACACTATATGATGGAGATTGAAACCCCCTTATATTCGAGAGCCTATGTTTTTGAGCAGCTGGATAAAAGCCATAAAACCTGTTTTGTAAACTGCGAACTGGGATTTATCACCCCGTCTCTTAAAGAGGGGGTTTTGAACCTGCTCCATAAAAAACACCCCGAACTGGGCTACCATACCGGCAATCTGATGCTTTCCGCCCAGCATACACATTGCGGGCCGAGCGGCTTTTCCTATCATATCATCTATAATATGTCCACTCCGGGTTTCCACCACGGTGTTTATACAAAGATCGTCCACGGCATAGTCGATTCTATTCTAGAGGCGGAAAAGAATAAGCAGAAAGCCAACATACAGCTGGGGAAAAGCAGCTTTGCGGCTGATATTCCGGTAAGTTTCAACCGTGTTGTGGATGCCTATAACACCAATCCTGAAGTGGCTAAACAAACGCATGAAACAAGACATCTGGCGGTAGACCGGGAAATGACGCTGCTTCATTTTATCTCCGAAACCGGACAACCCCTGGGCAGCATCAACTGGTTCGCAGTTCACACCTCTAATTTGCCCAATAATTTCCTGAAATTATGCTCAGATAATAAGGGCTTTGCCTCTGCATATCTCGAAGATGACTTTAAGGGTGAAAACCAGCATTATGTTGCCGCATTTGCGCAAGGTGCTTGCGGCGATGTTTCTGCGAGGGTGAATTACAATCCCAAATTACCCAACCAGCGCGGGAAATGGGAAGGTTATTTTCCGGATGACCTGAAAAGTTCCAGGTTTAACGGCAACCTGCAGTTTGAAAAAGCGAAAGAGATTGTCCGCACGTCCAATAAGACCATTCAAGATGAAACCGTAGACAGCATATCCATGTATGTGGATTTCAGCAATATCGATATCAATCCTGCATTTACCAATGGCCAGACAGGTTGCGTCACCAGCCCTTCCTGCATGGGTATCGCATTCCTGGAGGGTTCCATCATGGACGGCCCCGGACTGCCTTTGTTTTTTGGAAAAATAGCCAGAGGTATTGCCAGAGGCACCCGAAAAAAAGAAATCAGGGATGCTGCCAAACAGAGTGAAGCATATGCAGCATTCATCGAACGCAAAAATAAGGCACAATCCGTCAAAGATATCGGTGTAGCAACGGGGGAGCGCAAATTTCTCGGCAATTTCACTGCCGACAAAATACCCATCCCTACATTCGCCGATGAAATGATATTGAATATCAAAAAAATGGCTGATCAAGGTGGTTTTGGATTCACCAATCCATGGACACCACAGGTATTAACCTTACAAATATTAAAAATCGGAACTATTGCCATTTGCGGATTTCCATTTGAAATCACGACAGTGGCTTCCTGGCGACTGAAGAAAACACTGGAAGATACCTTGAAGGCAAAGGGAATCGACTATGTCATCTTAGCGCCCTATTCCAATGAATATAATGGCTACATTACGACCAACGAAGAATACCAGTTGCAGATGTATGAAGCCGGTCATACCGTTTTTGGGCAGTGGAGTTTAAATGCCTTACAGCAAAAATTCGCAGAGGTGGCGGAAGAATTTGTAAAACCCGTTGAATCCAGAAATATCGAAACCGGCGTACATCCGGAAATTTTCACGAAAGAGGAATTACATGCGCAGCGCTATTTTCACAGCAGACGCGCCAAAAAGATGGAAAAGAAAGCGAATAAATAATTTCACATCGTAGATTTACAAATCAGAACAAGCAAACATGAGCAAAGTATATAAAAACGCAGAGGAATCCATACAGGACATCACCGATAATATGACCATTATTCTGGGCGGATTCGGACTGTGCGGCATTCCCGAAAACAGTATCGCCGCATTGGTCAAAAAAGGGGTGAAAGGCCTGACCTGTATTTCCAACAATGCCGGTGTCGATGATTTCGGACTTGGATTACTATTACAAAACCACCAGATAAAAAAAATGATTTCATCCTATGTCGGCGAGAATGCGGAGTTTGAAAGACAATTATTAAACGGGGAACTGGAAGTGGAGCTCATTCCGCAAGGTACGCTCGCAGAACGTTGCCGGGCTACAGCGGCAGGTATTCCCGCCTTCTTCACACCGGCGGGCTACGGCACTGAAGTGGCGGAAGGAAAGGAAGTTCGCGAATTTGACGGCAAAATGTATATTATGGAAAGACGTTTCCATGCTGATTTTTCCATCATAAAAGCATGGAAAGGCGACACCAACGGAAATCTGATTTACAGAGCTGCCACGCGCAATTTCAACCTGCCAATGGCTGGTGCCGGAAAAATCACGATTGCAGAAGTAGAACACCTGCTACCGGCAGGAGAACTAGACCCTGACCTGATTCACACACCCGGAATTTTTATTAAGCGAATTTTCCAGGGAGAAAAGTTTGAAAAAAGAATAGAACAGCGAACCGTTCAAAAGATCTGAATCCCTATTAATAATATCACTTAACTTATACCTACCTTATTATGCTCGATAAAAATGGAATCGCCAAAAGAATAGCCCGGGAATTACAGGACGGATTTTACGTCAATCTGGGAATCGGAATACCCACCTTAGTGGCCAACTACGTGCCCGAAGGAATCAACGTTACCTTCCAGTCTGAAAACGGCATGCTGGGCATGGGGCCGTTTCCAATGGAAGGAAAAGAAGACCCGGATGTAATAAATGCAGGCAAACAAACCGTTACCATTCTGCCGGGCGGCGTTTATTTTGACTCGGCAACCAGCTTTGCGATGATACGCGGTGAGCACGTGGATCTGACGGTATTGGGCGCGATGGAAGTAAGTGAAAAAGGGGATATCGCCAACTGGAAGATTCCGGGAAAAATGGTGAAGGGAATGGGCGGCGCCATGGACCTGGTGGCTTCCGCCAAAAACATCATTGTAGCCATGCAGCATGTCAACAAAGCCGGTGAGAGCAAACTGCTGCCGGAGTGTACCCTTCCGTTAACCGGTATTGGATGTGTGAAGAAAATAGTGACCGAACTGGCGGTACTGGAAGTTACACCCGGTGGATTTAAATTGCTGGAACGCGCGCCGGGCATAAGTGTGGAAGTGATACAAAAAGCAACCTTAGGAAAGCTGATCATCGAAGGTGATATTCCGGAGATGACATTACAATAAATCACAAAGATATGAGTGCCTTGTTCTGATTCAGACTAATACTGACAACAATGTAACCCAATATTACAAGGTACTTTTACAGAAATTTTATTTATTTTTAAGGAAAGTAAAAAGTATGGAGACTTTTTCCAGCGCCTTGAAATATGTACTGCCCCTGTTCTTTGTGCTAATGCTGATTGAATTGATAGTGTCCAAGTATAGAAACCTGGATGTTATTAAAAGCATGGATGCGGTTTCCAGCTTAAGCTCAGGAATTACCAATATGCTTAAAAAAGCATTAGGGCTTACCATCTATATTATCTCCTATGATTTCCTGTTAAATCAGTTGACCGTTTTCAAGATCGAATCAACCGCCCTTCAATACATCATAGGATTTATCGCTATAGATTTTTATGCATACTGGTCCCACAGATGGTCTCATGAGTACAATATTTTGTGGAACAGGCATTTAGTCCACCACAGCAGTGAAGAATATAATTTACCTGTTGCTCTGCGTCAAACCATCGCCGATTTTGTTCAGGTTTATACCTTTTTATTAATTCCTGCGGCAATATTTGGTGTTACTACCGATGTCATTATTATGTTGGGTGTCGTTATGCTTTTTGGAGGGTTCTGGTATCACACGCAGCTCATTGATAAATTGGGGTTCCTGGAAAAAATAATCGTCACCCCATCCCATCACCGCATTCATCATGCGATAAACCCGGTGTATATTGACAAAAATTATGGCGGTATTTTAATCGTCTGGGATAAATTATTCGGAACATTTCAGGAAGAACTGCCTGATGTCAAACCTGTTTATGGTATTACAAGGCAGGTAAATACCTGGAATCCGGTTAAAATAAATTTCCAGCACATCACTTTACTCATCAAAGATGCCTGGCGTACTTCCAATGTTTGGGATAAATTCCGTATCTGGTTTATGCCTACGGGCTGGAGACCGGCAGATATAGCGGAAAAATACCCTGTACCCTATATTAAAGATACCAGTAAGCAACAAAAGTATATGCCGACAGCAAGCATTTATTTAAAAGTTTGGTCATGGACCCAGTTATTTATTACCTTCTTGTTGACGATGTTCTTGTTTTCTCAAATGGCAGCCATACCAAAATCAGCAGTCTATATTTACGGTCTTTTCATTTTTTTAACTGTATACAGCTATACTTCATTGATGGATAGAGACAAATATGCCTGGCTATATGAATTGATTAGATGCGCTGTTGCATTTGCCATCCTATCCAATTACGGCGGCTGGTTTACACTCCATAATTTTTTTCCGCAGGGCACTGCTGTTTTGATGGTTTACCATATTGTTTCTGTGCTGGTCTGCATTGCTTTCGAATATTTTGAGTTTACTAAAGATAATCCAACCCGTTGGAGTTCATTTTCACCTTCTGTCCAATCTACGCCTGTTTGAAATGCAATCCTATTAAGATTAAAAAAAGAATCAATTATGAGTATAAAAAAACAATTTAGCCATCACAACTGCGATGGCTAAATTGTTTTCTTAGATTTATATTTTTTACAACAACGGTATGTCAATGAATAACTTCACATTGCCGTCCGTTCCCTTAGACCGCTCCTTCATGGCATTTAGTTTCGGTATATCGTTGCAGATAATCAGGAACAGATAATCATCTTTCAGCAGGCTTTTCTTCGTTTTAAAATACGGATCGCCGTCGTATGAGTTAAAAACGGTAATCTTACATTTATGCACGCTGTTGAAATGAGAGGCAACCCCTCTCAGCAGCGTATCCACATTCTTCGGAGAACCGACTATCATGATAGGATACAGGATGTTATCCGTCAGTTTCATATTGGCCACCATCTTAAATAATCCCTGCGGATTCTGCAGCTGCAGTGCAAAATAATCGCCCCAGTTTATAGCCAGGCAGACAGCGTCCATTTTACCATGTTCATCCGGAATCATATATACCCTGGATGACTTGGAATAAGCGAAAATCTTATCCAGCGTCTTGAAGAACTCCTCTTCCGTATGGATATGAAAGAACGCATAATGTTCTTTCTGTTGTCTCAGTTTATGGTAATACTCCCGCAGCTTTTCCCTGTCTTCCGTGATGTCAATACATTTCGCAAAAGCGGATTTCTTGCCGAATAACTTGTTAATCTGGGTATTGTTGTAAAACGCCCACTTTTCATAATGTTTCTCATACAATTTGGTATTCAGCTCCAGCGCTTCGTTGATTGCCTGGTTCTCCTTTCCCATAGCACCATATGTAAAGGCTATATTCTTTTCCACGCCTACGATACTGTGCATGATGCTGAACATCAGTGTAAATATTTTCTTACGTCTGTAAATTTTCTTGTTGTTTTCCACCCGTTCGCTCACCCGAAGCATATTGTAGTAATAACCGTCAAATCGTTCTCCGTCGTGGAAAATATTCATCCTGTTAACATGAATATAGCCCACCACATTGTATTCCCGTTTGCCATGGACGTCTAATTTTTGCGGGTGCAGCACCAATACGACCAGGGCGTTATTATTAATAGACAATACTGAATGGGGGAAGTTATGAAAGTAGGCCTGAAAGGCAAAATTACCCTGACCTTTTTCATTTATATGTTGTTCCGGGACAGTAATGATGTCCTTGCATCGGTTAAAAAAGTAATTCGTATCTGATACAAAACCCAAAACATCCAGCACATCACCCATATAAGGAAGAAAGTTGATATCTGTAACCACTATCTCCAGCGGTTCTTCAAAGATATCGAAGGAGTCTATGTCTATGGTTTCGTAGGAAAATGATCCGTTGGGGTTTTTATCAACTCGTTTATAGTTTCGTTTTTGCATAGTTAAAATTGATATACAAATTTAAAGTTGAATCAGCATGCATCATATTTTTGTGCATAAATTTATTGACGGAATAAAGCCGAAACAATTCAAAATCGAAAAAATACCTGTTTTAGTGTAGTTGAATGTAGTTAAGGAAAATGGCTAACGGACGAGTTTAAATACCTTGCCCGGCAAGGCGGCAATCACACCCTTCATTTCCAGCTGCAGCAATACCCCTGAAATGGTGCTTTGCGGCAATTGAATTTTCAGAAAAATGGTATCAATAGGGGATTTCTCCGTTTGCAACAGAAAATCAAAAATCATCTTTTCCTGTTCATTTAATTCCGTAAACAAAGACTGCTGAACCGGCTGTTTGGTGCCGGCATCTTTTGATAAATCCCAATTCATGCATTCAATGATATCTGCAGAACCTGTTACCAGATTCGCCTTATGATTCTTTATTAACCGGAGACATCCCTGAGAATATTTATCAGAAATTTTACCGGGAAATGCAAAAACATCCCTGTTGTAGGAATTCGCAATCTCAGCAGTGATTAGTGCTCCGCCTGATTCCGCCGACTCTATCACGACAGTGGCATCCGTCATACCGGCTACTATCCTGTTTCTGCTCGGAAAATTTTGCTTGTCCGGAACCGTTTCGCTTAGAAAATCCGAAACGAGTGCGCCGTTCTCCTGCAGTTTATCCGCTATTGATTTATGCTGTGCCGGATAAATCCGGTCCAATCCATGAGCCAGCACAGCAATATTCTGCATACCATATTTTAAAGCGGACTTGTGCGCACAGATATCTATTCCAAAGGCTAACCCGCTAACAAGACTGACATTAAAGGAAGACAAATCGCTTACCAACTGCTCCGTAATTTCTTTTCCATATTCGGTGGCATGGCGCGTGCCTACGATATTGACAATCCGCTCTTTATTAAAATCATAATTCCCTTTACTGAAAATATACAAAGGTGCATCCGGACAATTGAGCAAGCGTTTAGGATATCTTTTGTCGTAATAAAAGTGCACGTCGATTTTATTCCGCTCCAGGAATTTCAATTC
Source organism: Sphingobacteriales bacterium (assembly GCA_016719635.1). Classification (NCBI taxonomy): domain Bacteria; kingdom Pseudomonadati; phylum Bacteroidota; class Sphingobacteriia; order Sphingobacteriales; species Sphingobacteriales bacterium. Next base: position 890,699 of record JADJYT010000001.1, read on the forward strand.
CTTTTCTGCCCGTTTTAAAACGTCAAAAGTATCTTTAAAAGACTCCGACAGCTTTTTACCAATTCCGTGTATCTTCTGCAGTTTAACGGGAGGAAGTGTAAACAGTTTTTCCGCACTTCCTGCGTAGCTAATAAGTGTTTTCGCATTGGAATCCCCGACTCCTTTCATCAGGCTCAATGCAATTCCATAAAACGTGTCATTATTCATTCCGTTATAAACTATTGCTGTAATTTTAATAATTTCAATTTGTTTCTCACTATTGAGAGACACAAAGCATACAAATTCCATAAAATTAGTTAGAAATAATTTCTACCATCAGAAATCGGTGTATCGGTTGAAGAGGTTCGTTCGAACGCTGATACCGAAAAACAGGTTAGTTTTCTTAAACAGTTCATTTTTCTGATACCGGAAATTTACAAAAGCTTCCGCAGCCAGATTGATTTTAGGATTCAGCAGATATCCGCCTCTAACCTCCACATTAATCAGTCTTGTTTTTAAACCCTGTAAAAAGTAGTTTCCGTATGCCTTATTCAAATCCGGCCCTATCAGGTAGTCGGAAACAAAGATATTGCTGCCATTGTGCTCCAGGCTGTTGTCTAACCCCTGCTCCACATATTGAAATTTGGCGGATGCCGTCCAATGGTTCTTCCAGAAATTAATTATGGTAACGGACTCTAAAAAATTAGCCCCTAACGGATGCGTCAATGACTGATTGTAATTGGTATAACTCTGCTCCGGCGCTTTATGCGCATACACAAACGGGCGCACCACATTAAACTCCGTCTGAAAATCGAGGTGTTTCACTTTAAAGATATCAAAAGTCTTATAGCCGAATTGTGCAGCTACTTTAGTCCGGTAAAAACCGGGACCTTTCCACGTTGCACCGATATCCAAATCGTCCAGCATGATCTGGGTATAAACGATATGCTTTGGAGTTGCCCTGAATTTCATTCCGATACCCAGCACGACATTATCCGGGGAACCCAAGGCAAACTCTACAGGACGGATAAAGGAAACCGGAATCAGATAGCTGAATTCAATTCCCCTTATTCTGTTGGAATCGGCATGAAACCAGGTAACACCTTCAAAAAAGGTGAACTGCATCCACTTTGCCACATCCACACTGAACAAATGATAGGTGCCGTATTTTGTTCTGAATTTGGTGGGATCTGATTCAATGTTGCTGCCGTTAATCGGCCCATATCTCATGACATTATACAGACAGGTATATTTTATCCTCCAGAAATTTGTCGTTAATTTGAGATACGGACTATTGGAAGCATTGTCACTCAGAAATAAAGACCTATAACCTTCCCCCCAAAACTGCTTGTCATTTCCCAGTTGAATATTGAAATATTTATTCGGAGAATAAGACACATATCCGGAAAACAGATGGGAACTGATCCGGCTTCCATTAAAAGTTGCCTTTCGGTAACCCGGCAGCACACCGTACTGTGCGGCATAATCGCTGACCTGCTGAAGGTAATCCTCGGTAACCCCCTGATATGTAAATGACAGAGAGACCTTTTTGGTGATATTGGCATCCAATCGAACTCCATATCCCACCGTATAACGCATTTTTTTTGAATTGATATCATAGCCAAACTCCGCATCAATGATTGGGTTGATGGCTATATAATAGTTCTTTTGTTTAAAGGATGCTGACAACAAATCGCCTTTAAAGATGCCGAACCGGAAACCTGATTTGCTGGAATCCGTATCAAAACCTAATTCCTGTAACGCCGAATCACCGATAGCTGTCTGCAATTCAGCCATATTATACGGTTTTGCTCCTGTAATAAAATGAGAAGACATCGGAATATACCTTTCTGCTCGGTTTTGAAGCTCATAATTCAGCGGATAGTTGAGTTGTTGAGCAATTGCAGAGAAGGCAAATGAAGACAGTAAAATGAAGATTGTTCTTTTCATCCGTTACAGGTTGCTAAAATAAATGTTTAAACTTTAATAAAACAGATTAAAGCAAAAAAGTTACAACCAAACATTAAATTCGGCCAATTATTGCAACCGACGACAGATTTATGCCATCCATCAAGAAAATTAACAGATACATTAATCTATATCCACCTTACCTGGGAGCCGGAATCTCTTTAAAATCCTTCAACGATGATTGTACTAAATTTATAGTGCAGCTAAAAAAGAAGTGGTACAACAACAATGCAGTCGGCACCCACTTCGGCGGTTCGCTTTACAGCATGTGCGATCCGTTTTATATGTTTATCCTGATGGAAAACCTGGGTAAAGACTATATTGTCTGGGATAAGGCGGCCGCCATCCAATTCAAAAAACCAGGAGTCGGAACGGTCACGGCAATTTTTGAAATACCAAAAGAAGAAATCAGCAGAATCAAGGCTGAAGTGGATGAAAAGGGCAAAGGTGACTTTACCTTTTATACACAAATCCTGAATGAGCAACAGGTGGTGGTAGCCGAAGTGGAGAAAGTTATCTATGTCAGAAAAAAATCACTCCAGAAGAAATAACCTGCTCTTAGGTCTTTTATTTGACTTTTGTCCAGGTATCTGATTTTCCAATAAACTTAAGTTTACAGACATACCCGCGCAGGTGCAGGGTACCATCCGGATTGAGCTTCATCTTTCCGCAGTACACCGTTCCTTTCTTGTATACATTCCCATCCACAAACTCTCCTGAAACCTGATTCCATTTGAAATTGTAGACCGTTTTCAGTCCCATCACAGGCATGTTTCTTTTTGCCGGATCGTCGTTATCCACATCGGTCCTGGGTTTGCCCTTTTTGTCAAACGGCTCTTTCATCCAGACCACCCTGCCTTCTATCTCCCCGGAAGGTATCCGTTTCAATTCAATTTTATAATCTTTATCCCCTACCAGCCAAATCCCGGAAATATCGGGCTCGTTCATTGCCGACGCTGTTAAGATTCCTGCCATCAGCAGGGACATCACCGTTACAAATCTCTTAATCATACTGTTTCTGTTTTTAATTAATACCTGTGGAAAGAACAACAGGATGTATCTTTCAATTACCATGCCATTCCTGAAAATAAAATTAAGAAAAATCCATTTTCAGAATAACCGTTTCTTTTTAAAAAAATCCTTTATCATTTTGGAAGCTTCCTGCTCCAGCAGACCGGATTGAGTTTCGAATAAATCAGAAGCCGACTTCCTGCCGGAAGTATCCGTGGCAGCATAAACGACTTTGGCAATTTGCGCCTCCCGGATAGCACCGGTACACATCATACAGGGTTCTAATGTAACGTAAAGTGTACATTTGTCCAAATATTTACTGCCCAAATAATTACAGGCAGCTGTAATTGCCAGCACTTCCGCGTGGGCCGTCGGGTCATTCAGCTTCTCCACCTGATTATAGCCTTTCCCTATAATCCTATTCTCACAGGTGACTACCGCACCAACCGGCACCTCCTCTTCATCAAAAGCCATTTTCGCCAGTTTTAAGGCTTCCTGCATGAAAAAAGTATCCGGATCGAACATACTTTAAGACTGTTTTAATCTACGTAAGTTTGAAGATATCACTTTTAGCCGTACTTTTACATGAAAATTTGGATGTAATAATTTTACATAAATTACTACCTATTGTAAGGCAAACAAACCACCTGATGAAATTCCAGTTAAAGCTATCTTTCGCACTCATTCTTTTTTCTTTTCCCATATCCACACAGGCACAGGAAGTCTGGGACTGGGAAAAATGTATCGGTTATGCGCTGCAGAATAATATCCAGCTAAAGCAATCTGACCTCAACATTCAATTAGGGGAAAGTACGCTGAAACTGCAAAAACTCAACTACTCCCCAAACATCAACGCCAGCACCAATTACAACCTGCGGATTGGAAATAACTTTAACTTTTTCACCAGTGCCTACACGAAAGAAATGGTACATTATCAGGATTACGGATTGAATATCAGCCAGCCCATTTTTGACGGATTGATTACCCCGAACAACATTAAAAAAAGCAGACTTGACCTGCAGGCACTGCAACTGGATAAGGAAAATTTACAGGATAACATACAACTGCAGATATTAACGGCTTTTCTCAATATCATGAATGCAAATGAACAGCTGCAGCAGGCCATCAGGCAGCAACAAAACACGAAGGAACAATACGATCGCACCCAAACATTGATTAAAGCCGGTGCCGCCGCAGAAAATGCATTACTGGATATCGATGCGCAGCTGACAACGGAAGAATTATCCATTGCACAAATCAAGAATCAACAGGACCTGGCTTACCTTACCTTAAGGACAATCCTACAACTGGACATCAAAAAAGAAATTACAGTTAAAACACCCGAACTTCCTGAAAATATTGGAATTTCACCTTTGGAGAATGTCGAAACCATTTATACGGATGCATTAATCTTGCGTCCGGAAATCAAAAGCAGCCGCCTCAAGATAGAAAGTGCCAAAAAAGCGATTGCCGCCGCTAAAGGCAATTATTATCCCAAACTGGATTTTGTTGCCAATACCTCTACGTTCTTTTCGAGCCAAAGTAAACTATACAATCAGGTACTGACGGGTAATACCACCGCCATAGGATTTGTAGAAGGGACACTGCAAAGAGTACTGATACCTGAAACAGCCACCGAAACCAATAAGAATCCATATACCAAGCAGCTGAACCAGAATCTCAGTTATGCCTTTGGTTTATCGCTTACAGTTCCCATCTTTAATAAATATCAGGTGCAAACCGCCGTTAAACAATCCAGACTGCAGTATGACAACAGCCTCCTGACGGGGAAACAGGCGGAGCTGGATTTATTAAACACGATACAGCAGGCTTATTTAAAGGCTCAGGCATCCATCGAAAATTACAAGGCGGCGGAAAAAAACCTGACGACTTCCAGGAAATCCTATGATTACGCCGTAGAGCGGCTGAATGCCGGAAGTATCGATCAGCTGTCCGTCAACCTGGCAAAAACAAACCTGGCCATTGCCGAATCCAGGTTGACACAAGCCAAATACGAATACCTTTTTAACACCAAAGTCCTGGATTTCTACCAAGGCAAAAAAATCATCTTAGAATAAATACGACCAGCATGAAGAATAACAGATTACTTTATATACTCGGAATCATTACAGTCGTCGCCATTATTGTTGCCATCATCGTTGGTAAGAAGAAGAAAGACAGCGCCGCAAAGGAGGTGGAAATACAGACTGTTTCCAAACGGGATATCATCCAGACCGTTACGGCGAGCGGAAAAATATACCCGGAAGAAGAGGTAAAGATAAGCTCCGATGTATCGGGTGAAATTATTGAATTGACGGTAAAAGAAGGAGATGTTGTCAAAAAGGGACAACTTTTAGCGCGAATAAAACCGGAAAGCTACCAGGCGAATGTGGAGCAGAGCGAAGCACAGCTGGATAATACGAAAGCGCAGCTTTCCACCGCTAAATCCAGGATATCCCAGGCAGAAGCGCAATATCTGCAGGCACAGCAGGCATTCGTCCGGAGTGAAGAATTGTACAGCAAGAAAATCATTTCAAAAGCAGATTATGAAACCGCACAAACGGCAGTTAAAACGGCAAAAGCAGATGTGGATGCCGCCAAACACTCAGCAGATGCGGCAGCATTTACCATAAAGGCCACACAGGCCATGATCAAAGAAGCTAAAATCAATTTAAACAAGACAACGATATATGCTCCAATGGACGGCATCGTTTCTTTGCTGAATGTAAAGAAGGGAGAAAAAGTCGTTGGAACATTACAGATGAGCGGCACCGAAATGATGCGCATTGCCGACTTCGATAATATGGAAGTGCGGGTAGATGTCAGCGAAGGGGAGATTACAAAAGTTAAACTGGGCGATACCGCCTCCATTGAAGTGGATGCTTACCTGGACAGAAAATTCGAAGGAATCGTGACACAGGTATCAAACACATCAAAAGGCGCCTCCAATCTGTTAACGAGTTCGGATCAGTCTACTAATTTCATCGTAAAGATCAGGATACTCGAATCCAGCTATCAGGATCTGCTGGCGGACAACCCCAAACCCTTTCTGCCGGGCATGTCGGCTACCGTTGACATTAAAACCAAAAAGAAATTTGGTGTACTGGCTGTTCCCATTCAGTCGGTTACAACGAAGGATTCTGTCTATGACGGCATTAATCACACCAAAGAAATCATCTACGCCAACAACAATGGCGTTGCCAGGGTATTGGAAGTAAAAACAGGTATTCAGGATGACAGCTATATCGAAGTCATGAATGGATTAAACGGTAATGAAAAAATCATTACCGGGCCTTATAATACTATCTCCAAAGAGTTGAAAGCCGGTGATGCTGTGAAAGAGATGGATGCAGCTACGCTGAAAAAGAATTCAGCTAAAAAGGAGGAGAAAGAAGAAAAATAACGGCAATTAGTCTAACTCCAGCATCTTAATGGCATTCAAACAGGCCTGGTGCTCCGCTTCCCTCTTATTTTTGCCGGTGCCGGTTGATTTTGTTTCCGCATCAATTTTCAATGTCACCATAAATAATCCGTTTTCATCGGGTACGGTGTTGTGTTCAAACGCGATTTGCTTCTTTTTAGACTGTGCCCACTCTATCAGAAAACTTTTCGGATCATTGATATTTTTGTGAAAATTATCCGCATCAAACCCTTCCACCAGCAGTTTGCCTACCAGAATTTCTGATTCCTGTATACCATAATCCAGGTAAAACGCCCCTATTAAAGCTTCAAACGCGTTACCGACAATATCGGGTGCCTGTTCCAGTTGTTTATCCTTTAATTTATGACGCAGTAAGGCAGGTATGCCAATTTCATTGCCTACCCTGTTCAGGTTCTTTCTGTTGACGATCGAAGCGCGCATCTTTGTCAGTGCTCCTTCGTCCTTATTTTGGGCGTTAAAATACAAATACTCCGTTATCACAAAATTTATAACGGCATCTCCCAGAAATTCGAGGCGTTCATTCTTTTCATGTATCTTTTTGGTAAAGGAGGAATGCGTCAGTGCTACTATATAATTCTCCTCCGACTGAGCCGGTTCATATCCTAATTTATCATACAACGCAGGGAAGATAAAAACAGGTTCCTGTTTCCGTTTCCAAAAAATGAATTTCTTTAAAAAAGCCACCATATTATTCTGACCATCGTTTAAAGACTACAGAGGCATTATGTCCTCCAAAGCCAAAATTATTAGACATGACGGCATCCACCTTTTTGTACTGAGCGGCATTAAATGTAAAATTCAGTTTCGCATCAAAAGCCGGGTCATCTGTAAAATGATTGATGGTTGGAGGTACCGCATCATGATTTATAGCCAGCACGGAAGCGATGGCTTCAATAATACCTGCCGCACCCATCATATGTCCGGTCATGGATTTGGTGGCACTGATATTTAACCGATAGGCATGTTCACCGAATACCTGTTGTATGGCTTTCACCTCAGCAATATCACCCAAAGGCGTCGATGTACCGTGCGTGTTGATGTAATCAATATCTTCTTTCCGGACAGCGGCATCCAGTAATGCATCTGTCATTACATCCGCCACACTTTCTCCTTCCGGGTTCGGTGCAGTGATATGGTACGCATCAGCATTCATGGCGCCGCCCGCCAATTCCGCATAAATATATGCGTTTCTGTTTCGGGCATGTTCTTCACTTTCCAGCACCATACATCCGGCACCCTCGCCCATCACAAATCCATCACGATTCAAATCATACGGCCGGGATGCTGTTGCTGCCTCTTCATTTTTTTCGGAGAGTGCCTTCATCGCGCCGAAGGCGCCGATGGAAACTTCCGTTACGGAGGCTTCTGAACCGCCGACAATCAGCACATCCGCCTTACCCATCCGAATATAATTCAGGGCATCTATCAAGGCATTTGTAGAACTGGCGCATGCCGCCACTACGGAAAAATTCATGCCTTTAAAACCATATTTGATGGAAATGCCGCCCCCAACAATATCGAGCAGGGTACGCGGCACAAAAAACGGACTGAAATAACGGGGATTCCTGCCGTTTTGGAAATACTGAAATAACTCCTGTTCAAAGGTTTGTATGCCGCCGAATCCGGAAGTGAACAAGACACCCACCCTTTTCTTATTCAGGCCGGGGCTATCTAAAAGTCCCGCATTTTTTATGGCTTCCTCAGCTGCGATAAATGCATATTGTCCGAATGGATCCAGTTTTTTGAGTTCCTTTTTATCGAAAAAGTCTTCCGGGTGGTATTTTTTAATTTCACAGGCAAATTTTGTCCGGAATAATGCGGTATCAAAACGGGTAATTAAATGGCTGCCGCTGGTGCCTCTTAGTAAATTATTCCAAAACTCAGAAACGGAATTTCCTATAGGTGTAATGGTTCCCAATCCCGTTACCACTACACGCTTATATTCCATACGCTTTGATTTAAAGAGAAAAAAGGCAGTATTTGAGTTCTAATCAGAACCAATAAAAAAACTGAAAATTAAACGTTGGCCTCCAGATAGGCGATCGCTTCTCCTACGGTTTTGATCTTATCGGCCTGCTCATCCGGAATGATAATGTTGAATTCTTTCTCAAACTCCATAATGAGCTCAACAGTTTCTAAAGAATCTGCTTTCAGGTCGTTTTCAAAACTTGCTTCCGGAGCAACTTCGTTGTCTTCTACACCCAACTTCTCAACGATTATCTTTTTTACGCGTTCTGCTATTGTGGACATATCCTTGAATTTATTAAAATTGATGTGCAAAATTAGCCTAAATTTTTATATTCTGTATAAAAGTAGGATAAAATATATTTCCAACTAAGTAATTGAATATCAAACACATTACCACTATTCTAAATAATTGTTGAAAAAGCGGCTGATTTTTAATCTGTTCCTTCTGTAAATTGCAGAGCAAAATGGCTAAAAGGCAGTTTATAGACCTTGAATTCAATTTCACCACCTGGGGGATTAATTCCCATATGGAGGATTATCGCCTGTGCTTGAATCTGAATCTGCATTTAAAATGGCACTTAAAACGGGTGCACGATATTGAATTTTACAGCCCGCAGATAAAAGGCTCGAAGCATTTTAACGTCTATAAGTATAAAAATGAGATGGATTTCTATACCCTGGAATTAATACAAAATAAAAACTCCGGAAATATCCTGATACCGGAATTAAAAAACTTTGACTTTCTGTTTTTACTGCACGGCGAAGATGAATATTTTGAAAAGGATGCCTTCACCAGGCTGCTGGCAGATTCGCCCGGCGTTCAATCCGTCTTTGAAATAGAAGTCAACTCTCTGAAATCGAAACACAACCTGTTAATCCGACACTTTAATGAAGACTCCAAAAAGAAAAACCAAAATAGTAGCTACCATCGGGCCGGCGAGTAACTCCTACGCTGCTTTAGTGGAGCTCTATCAAAGCGGCGTAAATGTTTTCCGATTAAATTTCTCTCACGGGAGACACGAAGACCACCGGCAGGTGATCGAACATATCGTACAGCTCAACAAAGAACACCATGCACATGTCAGCATTTTAGCGGATTTACAAGGTCCCAAACTGCGTACCGGTTTAATGCAGAACAATGCCATCCTCCTCGAGGAAGGAAAATCCATCAGGGTAACGTGTGATGACGTGATTGGTACAAAAGAAATCTTTTCAGTGACCTATGAACACCTTGCCACTGATTTAAGGATCGGAGAATTTATTCTGATAGACGATGGCAAACTGGAACTGAAGGTGGAAAAAGTCCTGAATGAAAAGATCATTCAATGCAAAATCGTTTCCGGCGGTATTTTATCTTCTAAAAAAGGGTTTAATTTACCCGACACCAGAATTTCATTACCCAGCTTAACCGAAAAGGACCGTGCGGACCTGGCATTTATCCTGACACAACCTGTCAACTGGGTAGCCTTATCTTTTGTAAGGACTGCCAAAGAGATCAATGAATTAAAAGACATCATACACCAGCACGAATCTCCGCTGAAGGTAGTCGCAAAAATAGAAAAACCGGAAGCTGTGAAGAATATCGACAGCATCATTAAGGCAACAGACGCCATTATGATAGCACGGGGTGATTTGGGCGTAGAAGTGGCAATGGAAGAGATGCCGCTGATCCAGAAAAACATTATCCTCAAATCGATCCAGAATGCGCGCCCTGTCATCATTGCGACGCAGGTAATGGAATCCATGATTGATATGCCTCGTCCGACGCGGGCAGAAATCACCGATGTGGCCAATGGTGTTCTGGATGGCGCAGATGCCATCATGCTGAGCGGCGAAACATCCATTGGTAAGAATCCTTCAAAAGTGGTACAAACCATCGACCGTATTATTCGCCGAACGGAACAGGAAGACGAGATTTATCACAAACACCAGCTGCCGGATAAAAACTCGAAGACATTCCTGTCGGATGCCATTTGTTTCAATGCCTGTAAAATTGCGGCGGATGTAAATGCAAAAGCCATCAACGGTATGACCTATTCCGGATATACTGCTTTCATGCTGGCGAGCAACCGCCCGAAAGCTGACATCCATATTTTTACCAGTAATCAGAGCCTGCTGAACACACTGGACTTAGTCTGGGGTGTGGATGTTTTTTTCTACGATAAATTTGTAAGCACCGACGAATCCATTGATGATATCATCCAGATACTAAAACGCGAAAAGGTGGTCTCATCCGATGATATCATTGTAAGCACCGCCAGTATGCCGATTAAAGGCAGAGGCAGAACCAATATGGTGAAGATTAGTAAAATAAAGTGAGGGGGAATTGAGATTTGAGATTTGAGATTTATGATTTGAGTTCATCTGTATCAAAGATATTTTTAAAATAGGCTGAATTCTCATTTGGTTCCTGTATATCGTCTTTCATGCCCGCCAGATTTTTAGCAATATTCTTTTTAAATCCTATCTGCATCAGGCGTTGAATCTGCACCCGTTGCGCCTGCGGCGATCCAGCTCCATGCATAGATTCCGTCAGATAACCCACTGCATTTCGCCCTAAAGTCAAATTTTCTATCAGACGCAATATGCGCATCCGGTTCTCCGGATTTACCCCTTCGCGTCCAACCAGGTATTTTTTAAGCAGAGGTCCGGCTTCCGGGTGTCTAAAATCCTTTTCAGAAGGCATCGTTACGACTAATCCACCCGCTATATCCTGAGCGAGACGGCTGATTTCATAAGGGAAGCGTGTGACATTGTGTTTACATACCTGAGCCAACATGTCATCTGACAGATAGACGCCGGATTCCAGTTTTTTCGCCTGATATGAGGAAGCGATACCTAGTCCGTATATGGTTTCATTCAGGTGTGTCATTTCAACCAACTTATCTTTGATGTGTGATGCCTTTTCCACCCCGTTATAATCCGCTATCGTGGCTGCCGCTCCGATTAAAGCATCGCCGAGACCTGTTTTACAGACATAACTGCGGCGGTGGTAACAGGTAAACCGTTCCACCAGCATGGAGGCAAACTCATATTCCCCAAACATAAAAACATGCTCCCAAGGTACGAACACCCGGTCAAAAATAATCATGGCTTCCTGTCCGCCGAATCTGGCATTACCCACATCTATATCACCGCCTTCCATACTTCTCGTATCGCAGGACTGGCGGCCATAGATATAGGTAATTCCTTCCGCGTCCACCGGCATAGCCGCTACAACAGCCCAGTCTTTGTCGGCCTCCGTTAACCGGATGGTAGGCATCGCAATCAGCCAGTGAGAATTGATGCAACCAGTCTGGTGGGCCTTTGCACCGGAGATATAAATTCCCTGCTCATTCTTTTCCACGACACGGGTATACAAATCAGGATCGGCCTGTTCTGAAGGCGATTTGCTTCTGTCGCCTTTGGGGTCGGTCATTGCGCCGCCTATAACATAATTGCCTGCCTGCATCTTTTTAACGAATTCTAAAAATCGCTGGTGGTATTCCGTTTTGTATTTTTTGTCTATCTCATAAGTGGTGGAATGCAGTGCATTGATGGCATCCATACCTACGCATCGCTGAAAACAGGTTCCGGTATTTTGTCCGAGTTTCCGTTGCATCTTGTTTTGCATCACCAAATCCTGTGCGCCCTCCGCAATATGCAGAAAGCGGCTCACACGAAGCCCTGAAAGCGGAGATGCGGCACTTGCCAGCGCTTCGTCCCGTACCGCCAAATCGTAGGTCTCCGCCACTGCATTGACGGAAGGACGTATCATGGGATGGTCGACCGGCTCAACGACCAGTTCACCAAACAAATAAACTTTCAGATTTCTTCCTCTTAAACTTTGGATATACTCCTCGCCGGTCTTTATCATGCTGCGTTTTTTAAGTAGTATAAATATATTGAATTATCCGACGTGTATCACCGGAATATTGAGACAAATCAATTAAACGGCCAGATCCCATTCATTAATTTTGCCGGCAAATGAAAAATTATCGGCCAAACATTAAACTTTTGCTAAAAAACAAAACCTGCACTCTTTCCATGTTTCAAAAACTTATCTTTAAACAAATATTGTTTTCATGATTTACATTTTAGTATTCTTCATTCTTCACTGGTTCTTATCCGTCTTTTTCCAAACCGCTTTTCTGCACCGTTATGCATCCCACAAGATGTTCACCACCGGCGCATTCAGGGAAAAAGTCTTTCATTTCATGACCTGGATGTCACAGGGTTCTTCCTACCTGGTTCCAAGGGCGTATGCCGTCATGCACCGCATGCACCATGACTTCAGCGATACCGAAAAAGACCCGCACTCACCACATTTTTTCAAAGATGTCTTTTCCATGATGATAAAAACAAAAACCATTTATACAGGATTTGTAACAGGAAAACTGACTGCAGCATCAAAATACTGCCACGACTTACCGGTTTGGGAGAAATTTGAATCCTTTGCAGGTCATTATGCCACCCGTATCGCATGGGGGTTGTTTTATATCGCTTTTTACCTCATTGTGATAATAAAATGTGACTTAACCTATTTCTGGTTATTGTTGCTTCCTGTACATTTTTTAATGGGACCTATTCACGGTGCTATTGTCAACTGGTGCGGACATAAATACGGCTATGCCAATTTTGACAATCAGGACAAATCAAAAAATACAGAACCACTTGGTATCTTACTGATGGGTGAATTATTCCAAAACAATCATCACAAATTCCCGAATTCCGCCAATTTCGCAAAAAAATGGTTTGAATTTGATCCCACCTATATCGTATTAATCCTGATGAATTATGCAGGGATAATAAGACTGGTCAAAAAATAATCAGCGTTTCTGTCTGTTTATGTTAGGTAATCTTTTCTGTCTCAGAGTTATAAGGCCTGGCATACCATATTATTTTATATAAAGACCGGATAAATAGGTATAACTGCCAGCCCTTCCTAAATTGACTCTGGAACCGTTTATCCATAATGCGGCACTGTTTCTTTCATCCCTGAAACCGATACAATACACATTATCATTCTTTGCCGCAATTTTCAATACGGAAGAATAACCGTAAACACCGCTGTCTATCATTACAGGCGTTCCATTCTTCCAATAAGTCACCTTACAATTATACCCTGCATCATACTGCATACCTCCGATATATACATTCCCACTTTCAACAAAAACGGAATTTGCCTGACCTCCAACAAATCCGGTGGAAAGCGGTAATGCCGTGAATACGCCATTTATCCAGTATACCGGAATGCTGACCAGGTATGATTCATCCATAATCACACTGCCGGCAACATAAGAAATATCAGCTTCTGTAACATAAACAGACCTTGCCAAACCCGACCAGATAGCCGGAACGGCCAAATCAACGATTGTATTGTTTACCCAATATCTTGGTATAGTACTGTCTGAATCAGGATAATATTCGTATCCAGCAATATAGATATTCCCGTTTCGGACAAACATCTCTGCACCATAATTTCCAGTACCCTGTGTTGAAGTAACCGGTACATAACGGCCGTTCGTATAGTAACCCAGGTTATTCATTGCATTAAGATTGTCATGCACGAGTACGTACACATTTCGGCTTTCAACAAATAAATCCGTCGCTTCGGAATTTCCGGCTCCCCTGTCCAGATAATTTACCGTTCCGTTTTTCCAGTAGACTGTCTTTTTACTGTCTGAAGAAAGAGGGGAAAGTGTCCCTAATATATAAATATCATCTCCATCCAGCATTATATCATTTGCAAAAAAATTTCTCAACGGTGCAGTAGGCGATGCAATGGTAGTTGATATCAAATTCTTGTAGAAGACGCCGTCGATACTTTCCGAACCTGTCGTATCAAACCTGTACCCGCTGACATATACTTCAACAAGTCTGCTATCTTCATCACAGGCACAGATGCAAAATATTAAACAAGCAATAATCAATGGATAATATCTCATAGTCAGGTACTTAGTATGAATATAGGGCAATTTAATAAATTTCAGGAATATAAGCCTGTTTTTTGAATCCGGATGTGATGGTTCTAGTCAGTATGCTTAATGATGGAACCTAATATAGAACTGTCAGAATATCTATTATAGACTATCCGTGTTCTGTCTGCTTACTTCATACAACGCCATTGCCGTCGCCACAGATACGTTGTATGATTCCAATTCAGGATGCATCGGTAGTTTTACCAGTTCATCCACCAGGCGGATGACAGGATTGGATATGCCTTCGTCTTCCGATCCGGCAATTATTGCCAGGGGCATTTTCGTATTCACTTCGTAAATGTATTTATCAGCTGAACCATCCAGACCGATGATTTTAATACCGTTATTTTTGATGTCTTTGATGGCTGCCGCGATATTTTCCACCCTGCAAACGGGAATTTTCAGCAGGGCTCCCGCTGATATTTTAACAGCTACATCATTCACCGCCGCGCTTTCTTTTTTTGGAAAAATAATGGCATGAACACCCAATCCCAGTGCTGTTCTTGCCAGGGCTCCCAGATTCCGGATGTCCGTCACATTCTCCAGAATCAACAATAGCGGGTCTTCGCCTCTTGAAAAAACAAAATCGATGATTTTCTGCACCTCCTGATACTGGATAAGCGCCGTAAAGGCGAGTACACCCTGATGATTCGCCCTGGACAGAGAATTAATTTTCACTTCCGGGACAAACTGATAATAGACTTCTTTATCCCGGCAAAGCTGGATGATTTGTTTGACCACATCACCGGCAGCATTCTTGGACAACAGCACTTTCTCCACTTCCTGATCGGACTGAAGCAATTCGAGTACCGGATTCCTGCCTGCAATGAGCTGCTGTTTCATTCGATTGCAAGATAATTAAAAAAGGCTGTTCCTATCGGAACAGCCCCGGTAATTTTAGTCACAGTTGGGGGTATAACTAAAACTATTTTTTCAGTAAATCTCTGATTTCCGCCAATAATTCTTCTTGTGTCGGTCCGGAAGGTGCAGGTGCTTCAACCGGTTTTTTGGTTTTATTATATGCTTTTACGACCAAAAACATCACAAAACCGACAATCACTAAGTTAACAATTGTATTGATCCAGGCGCCGTACCTGATGGCATTTTCCGGTGCCGTCACTGCACCTGCCGCATCTTTAGCTTCCGGAGACAATATGTACTTGAGGTCAGCAAAATCAACACCACCGGTTAAACTTCCAACCACCGGCATGACGATATCTGCTACAAACCCGTTGACAACGGCACCTACCGCACCTGCCATGATTACAGCAACAGCAAACTCGACAACGTTCCCTGTCATGATAAAGTTTTTAAACTCTTTGAACATAGTAATAAATTTATTGGTTAATAATCCTGTAATTTAATAAAACAAATGATAATATGGCACTATTTTAAGAAGTTATTTAAATAATCTGCAACCTACTATCATTCATTATACTACCTAAACACCTGCATCGGCACCTGTTGAGCGGGATCGATTTCAGCGGTCTGTACTAAACCCGGAAAGGCGGCATACAGTTCTTTTTTAAAGGCTGCGTCTTTATAAAGGACGGCTAACATATCCATTCGTTTGACCAGATCTTCCGCTGATTTCTTATCATTGCCATACAAGGCTGCAAAATCATTGTTCGGTAAATTGTAAAAGCGAAGGCAATCCTTCAAATCTTTGATGAATAAATCTCTAACCGGCTTAGACTTATCACCGGCATCTGCCCTGTTATACAGATCAATCCACTGCACACTCAGGATATTGAAGAATTTGTTATTTGGTGAATAATAAGGTGCATTTACATACTGAAACTCTTTTCTCACTTTTTCCAGCACATCCAATGCTTCTTTTTTCATGTTGTTCTTAATAAGGTCATCTGCTATCCCGAAATGTACGCTCTTCAGCGTATTTAAGATTCTGGCAGAATTTTCATCCACAAACATTTCCCGTTCACCCAATCCGCCATATTTAAATTTATGCATGACGAGATCATAATTTTTGGAGGTATTCATGGCAAAATACCCGCGTTGGTTTTCTTCAAAACGGCATGGAACCAAACGCAGTATCTCCCCTTCCTGAATGAGGTATTTACTTAACCCGTTATAATATGTTTCTTCTACCGTATTGGCGAAACAGATAGGACGGCTCCAGTCGGCGGCGGCAACCATCGACAATACAGCCAAATCGTATTTTATAACCCTTGTTTTTCCCAAATCCCACACAATTTCATCCACTACTTTATCTTTGAACTTCTCCGGAATCAGATTATATTTTTCAACTGCCGCCCTGTCCACTTTCAGCTTTAATTTGGTGGTAGGCAGGAAATTGACGCTTTCACCTCTCTGTGTCTGCGCCTTGAACTGAGGATCGTCACTCAGCACAAATGTCATGATATTCTTAATATCATAAAACTGATTAGGGTCGGCAAAGCCGGATTGATCATTATACTGAATGACGTCTCTCGTATTGCCCCTGTACTTGTCCTCTGTAAAATCTTTATGAAAAGGTACAGGGCCGGACTTGTTGGCAGCACGATGCAGAAAATCAATATACCAGTCTACCCCAAGTAAACTCAGGTTCACAATCCGTACATCTGTCCTGATTCCTTCTACCTCCTGTGCATACCACAGCGGATAGGTGTCGTTATCGCCCTGCGTAAACAAGATGGCATTCGGCGGGCAGCTTACCAGATAATCCGTAGCAAAATCGCGTGCCATGTATCGTCCATGCCGGTTATGGTCATCCCATCCTTGTCTTGCCATCAAATACGGAACAAAAAGAAACAGGATACTCGTCGCTAATGCAATTGGCATACCGGGCACTTTTTTGCTTTTCAGGAAATCGAATACCGCTGCAACTGCCAATCCTATATAAATACAGAATGCAAAGAAGGAACCCACCAGTGCATAATCCCGTTCACGGGGCTCCCGAGGCGGCTGGTTGGTATAGACAATCAATGCTATCCCCATTACGACAAACAGAAACCCAAAAATGATAAAGTAGTCGTTGCTTTTTCTATACATATACACCAATCCAATAATACCGAGCAGGAGCGGCAGCAGATAGAAATAATTCCTTGCTTTCTGATTCAGTATTTGCTGAGGTAATCCTTCCTGGCTGCCCAGGTGCATATTATCAATAAATCCGATACCGGTTAACCAGTCTCCGTTCATTTTCTCATTTCCCGGCGTACCCTGATAATCGTCCTGTCTTCCGGCAAAATTCCACATAAAATAACGCCAGTACAAATAGCGCATCTGGTAATGAAAGAAATATTTCAGGTTATCACCAAATGTAGGCTTGCCCTGAAAACCCGTCCAGTACTGATACAATGCGGATGCGCTTTCACCATCGTTGGTAGGTCCCATACGCGGGAAGAACATTTCATCTTCTGGATTATAGGTATAGGCGATTTTCTCCCCTTTTACCTCGTATTTTTTTGTCTTTTTATCCTGATAGTAGTCTTTACCGGTGGTTTCATAGCCGGTAGGCTGCGCATCAAACAACGGGCCTTTTATCAGGGCACGAGAACCATATTGTTCACGGTTCAGATACGATAACAAACTGAATGCATCTTTCGGGTTGTTCATATTGATAGGCGGATTAGCCGCCGCACGTATCGGAACCATCACATAGGAAGAGAAGCCGATAAAAATCACCAGAAAGCATACCACAAATAACTGCAAATCGGCATGCCGGATCTTATGAGCGTAATAAATCAGGAATATAAATGCAGCAAACAGCAACACCCAGAAGAAAATAAAGCCGATATTGAACGGTAATCCGATGCCATTCACGAAGAAATATTCCACGGCACCCGCCATCTTAATGGCAATCTGTATAACGCCGATCTGTACCATACCCAATAAAATAAAGCCAATCATGAAGGCGATGATAAAACCGAGCTTGGTATGCTTAAATTTCTTAAAATAGTAAACGATAACGGCAACCGGTATCACCAGTAAGGATAGTAAGTGCACACCGATTGAAACACCTATCATGAATGCTCCGAAAACCAGCCAGCGATTGCCATGCGGTTCATCCGCCTCTTCATTCCATTTCATAACCGCCCACAATACGATAGAGATGAAAAACAAGGAGGATGCATACACCTCTCCTTCTACTGCAGAAAACCACATCGTATCTGAAAATGATGCAGCCAATGCACCAACGGCACCGGCACCCATGATGGCTGTGGTAGTATCCAGCCCTATTTGCTCTCCCTTTTTTACCAATAATTCTTTGGCGACTAATGTAATGGTCCAAAACAGGAACAGCACGGCTCCGGCGGTCATCAATCCGGACAGAAAATTCACCATTAATGCCGGATTAGACGGGTTAAAAAGGGTAAAGATCCTTCCTAAAATCATAAAAAATGGAGCTCCCGGAGGGTGCGCTACCTGCAATTTATAGACACAGGATATAAATTCCCCGCAATCCCATAAACTTCCTGCTGATTCTAAAGTGGACGTGTACTGCCAAAGTGAAATTGCAAAAACTATAAACCCTGTTATGGTATTTATTAGTTTGTATTGTTTAGTCATTCATCTCGATTTTGGTCAAAAATAAAAAAAATAAGCCGTTATTGGGCTTTCACAGGATGTGAATAAATGCAAATGTTAATAAAAGAGGCTGGAAATTGTCTGTAAATCAATGATTTCCTTTTACTATCCCTTTACATCTCTTTACTTTACAGGAACCCGAAGATTACTCCACACAGATTATATCCTAAGCGATGCGCGATAAGCTGGTTTTTAACTGCGATTTATCAAAAAAGCATTCAGCTGTTGATTCTGTGATTCTTCCGGATAAAACATCAGGTCCTTTTCTGCACAAAAGATCCGGATTTATCCTTAATAAAGTTTTTTTAAAGAAGCAGAACCCAATATAGTTTCGTTTTTTATGAAATAATCTTAACTTTGCAATCCGAAATTGGCTTATGGTGTAACTGGCAACACGTCTGATTTTGGTTCAGAAGAGTTCAGGTTCGACCCCTGATAAGCCAACGGAGTCCTGCAGCAATGCGGGACTTTTTATTTTTACAATACCCCGGAAATCAGGCAGTTTTCTCAAACACGTAAATCAAACTGGAGTAGTTGCCATCCTTTTTAGCTGCCTGATTGCTCTTAAACCCGAAAAAAACTGCCTTGAAATACGCTAAAAACCTGTTGGTTCCTTTATGCCATTCACTTCGCATGGAAACATAATAGGCGTCCAGCAACAACGGATATTGCTGCAAAAAACGAAACTGATGCTGACCCACTATCTGCCGGATGTTTTTCGGCGAATAATGATAGATATGCCGGGGTACGTCTATGGCATCCCAGTACCGTCCGTATTTTTTCGCATCATAACTTTCGATATTGGGAACCGCAATAATTAATTTCCCGTTCGGTTTTAGCCATTGGTTGAAATAATCAATCTGCAGATGAAGTTCATGTATATGCTCCAAAACGTGCCAGAGTGTAATGACATCAAACTTTCCCTTTTCAATCGTTTCAGACTGTTCTATGGAATACGTATCCACCTTATTGATATTCTTCGCCACTTCACGCGCCTGCGCTTCCGGCTCCACTCCCTCGGCAACGATTTGCTGCTGTTTGACATATCCCAGAAAATCGCCGGTTCCGCAACCAAAATCCAGTAAAGAGAATCCATCCCTTTTACCGACAATATCCTGTATCAGTCTTAATTTTTTACCTTTCATGTAATTACGTGCCAAACGATAGACACTTTCCACCAGACCTCTCTTATGGCTGGTGTGCGAGATATAGGTATCATAGCTGTAATACTTTCCTATTTCCTCAACATCCGGGCGAGGATTGGTGAAAATAAATCCGCAGGATGTACACTGTACAATATTGAAGAACTCCGTAGAGTAATTATCTTTTGCTTCCAGATAAGGCTTGAAATCTTTACCTCCGCAACATAAACATATTTCGAGTGTTTCCATAAATTAATTAATCGTTTAGCAGTAATCTCTTTTTGCTCTTTCCTTATTCCTTTTAACTTTCTTACGTGTTTCTGGATTTTTTAATGGCTTTCACCACTATCGGCGGCAACAAATCATTGGCCAGGTTGACCATAGAATTAAACACTTTCATCTTTCCGGAGTCCTGTCCATCCCTGGTGGCAAAAGTGGTGGTAATACGTGCCTTGTCCCCCACGTTCACTTCCCCTTCCGGCCGGCCATTGGTATAGTAATATAATGCAATGGAACGACGGCTTCTGTCAGGCGGACAATTCAATGGATCCGGCAGTCCGTGCCAGGAAAAGTCCGTCGTAGAGAACATGGCCAGCCGGTTGAACGACGGCATGATTTTCTTCACACATTTGCTCATATCCCGTTCCCACAGTTCAAAATGCCCGCCGTATTCTTCTTTCCAGTCTTCATTCAGATAGACCAGGATATTCAGCCGTCTGTCCAGCTTCGTCAGTTTATGTTTATGGAAATCCACGTGCATTTTCAAATAACCGCCGGGTTTAATCTCATGAAAACCGCCGCCTTCAAAATACGGATCCGGAATCAGGGTTTCCTTGATGCCGGTGAGGTTCTGCAAAAACTCCAGGAACGGCTGAGAGTTGAGAAAATGCACAAATGCTTTTGTCGTAGGTCCAAACCGGTACTCGCCTTTGGTGGCCAGTTTCAGTTCATTCGGATTTTCATATTTGATATCCTCTTTCGTTTTTCCGATTTCCGGAAATTCTTTAATGATTTCCCGCAGCATATCCGGGTTGAACAAATCATCAAAATAACCGCTCGGAAAGGGGGTTGCATTAATATATGCTTCGTGATTTTTCTTTCCAAATTCCAGCAAATCCGGAATGCTTCTGTTATTCAAAAATTCCATTGAATCGTATTGTGCTGTAAAAATAGGAAATTAAACGGGATAAGTTCAGGTTCTGTAACCGACTAAAATTAGGTAATTTTAAAAGTATCATCATAATTATAAGTTAATTCTGTTTAACGCTTCAAAGGTTTCATTAATCATATACTTTTTTTAACTTCACCTCTCAATCCGGACCTATGTCAGCAGCACAAAATGAAATCAAGCGCGTGACAACGCACAAACTGAAAGAGATGAAAGAGCGCGGGGAAAAAATCGCCATGCTCACCGGTTATGACTTTTCCATGGCGAAGATTTTAGACGATGCCGGCATTGACATCCTTTTGGTCGGTGATTCCGCATCCAATGTGATGGCGGGCCACGAGACGACACTGCCGATTACGTTAGACCAGATGATCTACCATGCCCAAAGTGTGGTGCGTGCCATCAAGCGTTGTTTTGTGGTGGTGGACCTGCCGTTTGGTTCTTATCAGGGCAACTCCAGAGAGGCGCTGAACGCATCTATCCGTATCATGAAGGAAACGGGCGGACATGGTGTTAAACTGGAAGGCGGTAAGGAAATCGGCGAATCTGTGATACGGATTCTGACTGCAGGGATTCCGGTGATGGGACATCTGGGATTAACGCCTCAATCCATTTATAAATTCGGGACGTATACCGTTCGGGCCAAAGAGGAAGAGGAGGCGGAACGACTGCTCGATGATGCAAAATACCTGGAAAGCATCGGCTGTTTTGCGTTAGTGCTCGAAAAAATTCCGGCTGCTCTGGCCAAAAAAGTCAGCGAGAGCATTTCCATTCCGGTTATTGGTATCGGGGCCGGCCCTCATGTGGACGGGCAGGTACTGGTAACACACGATATGCTGGGTATTACGCATGAATTCAAACCGCGCTTTCTGCGCCGCTACCTGAACCTGTATGAAGATATCAAAAAAGCAACGCAATCTTATATTGCGGATGTCAAAAGCAAGGATTTCCCGAATGAGAAGGAACAGTATTGATTGAAATAAAAACCTAGGGATCAACTTCTTTCAGCATGCTGTAATGCCTCGTTATAATGCTTATTGCTAATACGCCCGTACATTCTTTCCTTCCATATAATTGATAAAGGCATTTAAGGCAACGCGGTTGCCGCCCGGTGTAGGGTAATTGCCTGTAAAATACCAGTCGCCTAAATTATTCGGGCAGGCTTCATGCAGACTTTCTATCGTCTGATAAATGACTTCCACATCTGAAAAGATATGATTGGGTTTCACGATATCCGCAATCTTTGCTGAAATATGTTCCGGCGTAAACGGTTCGTACACCTCTTTCACCAGGTTTTCTATCTCCTGCAACGGCTTTTGTATTTCCTCTTTACATCGTTTGTATAACGCTTCCAGCACACCATATTCGTTTCTGTCCTTCCATAACTGTACTGCCGCCTGGAATGCCACAAAACTGCCCATCTTGCTCATGTCTATCCCGTAGCAATCCGGGTAACGGATTTGCGGCGCAGACGAAACCACGATAATTTTTTTCGGCTGCAACCTGTCCAACATCGTCAGGATACTTTCCTTCAGCGTGGTGCCGCGAACGATGGAATCGTCCAATACGACGAGCGTATCCGTATTGTTTTTCACCAATCCATAGGTGATATCATGGACGTGGTGCACCAGATCGTTGCGCGAGGTATCTTCCGTGATGAAGGTGCGCATCTTCACATCCTTCACCGCAATTTTCTCCACCCGCGGCATGACCGACAACTGGCGTTGCAGCTCTTCACTACTTTTTATCTCCCCGTTATTGAAGGCCGTTAATTTTTGCTGTATATGCTGTTTCTGTACCTCTTCCGTCATGCCCAAAAACGCCACCTCGGCGGTATTGGGGATATAGGAAAAGACGGTATTTTCCAAATCATGGCTGACTGCCTTTAAAATAGCCGGCACGAGTAACTTTCCCAATTTTTTCCGTTCCTGATAGATTTCAAAATCACTGCCGCGGGAAAAATAAATGCGCTCAAAGCTGCAGGCCTTGCGTTCCTGCGGCGGCGTACATTCCACCTCTCCCACGCTGCCGTCTTTTTTAATGATCAGGGCATGGCCGGGTTTGACTTCCTGCACTTTGCTTCGGTGCACATTGAATGCGGTCTGAATGGCCGGCCGTTCGGATGCCACCACCACAATTTCATCATCTTTATAATAGTATGCCGGACGTATACCGTTCGGGTCTCTCAGGACAAATGCGTCGCCGTGCCCCATCATACCTGCCATCGCATAGCCGCCATCGAAATCGTCGGCTGCATTTTTCAGGATGTCTGCCACATGAATACCATGTTCAATCAGCGGCGTGATTTCATAGTTGGACAAACCGGAAGGTTTGAATTTCTTGAACAAGCGCTGATTTTCCACATCGAGGAAATGGCCGATTTTTTCCAGCACCGTCCTCGTATCGGACATCTCGCGGGGAAACTGTCCCAGATCCACCAACCTGTCAAACAACTCATCGACATTGGTCATGTTGAAATTTCCGGCTACGATGAGTGTACGTGTTTTCCAGTTGTTGGCGCGGATACGCGGGTGGCAGTTGCTCATGTCGTTGCCGCCGTGCGTGCCGTAGCGCAGATGCCCTAGCAGCAACTCTCCCATAAACGGATAATGGTTTTTGACATACTCCATATCCTTTATCTTCTCCTTTTCCCTATCGCTCAGGTCGGCAAAAGGGCGAAACACCTTATCGAAGATGGCCTTGATGGCCTGTTTGTCCACACTGCGTTCCCGGTCGAAATAGGAATTTCCGGGAGCCGTATCCAGCTTGATGGTCGCCAGCCCTGCGCCGTCCTGCCCGCGGTTATGCTGCTTTTCCATCAGCAGGTACATCTTGCTGAGGCCGTAGTGGATGTCGCCGTATTTCTCTTTATAATAAGACAAGGGTTTGAGCAGCCTGAGTAAGGCAATGCCGCATTCGTGTTTGATAGGTTCGCTCATTTCCTGGACGGAAAATTTGGTATGTGCAAAAGTACGCTTTGTTTTTGAATGAAACGAAACCGAAATGTAAAGGCTGGATTATGATTGTGGAAAATTGAATAATTAGCATTCTTAACAACATCATTCAGCAAATGCTGAACCCATAGCAAGATTCCTTTTTTCCAGGCAGCATCTCCTGAAAGGGACACTGCGAAGATGAAATTATGGCTCAATAAGTACGCAGAGTCCTCTGCGAGAGACACTGCTGAGAAAGCAAAACGTGACCGCTACCTAATGAGTTTTAACCATTGACTATCAACTAAAAATTAAGCAAGTTTTCTCCTAACGTCGAAAAGACATTGTGCGCAATTGGGATGTACTGCATTGATTAAAGACATGATTCTATCAATGGCTATCGATTATAATCTATAAACTATCGACCATTGACTCTAATAACAAATAACTATTAACAATCAACCAATATCTGATAACCAACAATAAATGTGTATCTTTGAACGAATTATCGAACCGGCACCACCGGTTTTTTATTTGCCACGGGAATATGCCGGTTTAAAACCCCTTCTCCAGTTTTTTATCCTGCACGTGGTTATTCATAACAGTCTGTATGCTGCATATTCAATACATTCTCCTATTTTAAATAAAACATGTTATTTCAAGACTTAAATTTAATTGAGCCTATCTTAAAGGCTCTGCGAACAGAAGGGTATACACAACCCACCCCCATCCAGGAACAGGCGATTCCCATCATTCTGAAAAGAAAAGATCTGTTAGGCTGCGCACAGACCGGCACCGGTAAAACGGCGGCTTTCGCCATTCCTATGCTGCAGCTGCTGGCAGAAGATCTCGTGAGCGGCACGAAAACAAAAGCACCTAAAGCGCTCATCCTGACACCTACCCGCGAACTGGCCATCCAGATCGACGAAAGTTTCGGCGCCTACGGCCGGCATATTCCGCTCAAACGCAGTGTCATATTCGGCGGTGTATCTCAACATTCACAGGTGATGTCCCTTCAAAAAGGCATTGATATCCTGGTGGCGACACCGGGTCGTTTGCTCGACCTGATGAATCAGGGCTATGTGGATTTGCGTTCCATCCAGCATTTTGTACTCGACGAAGCGGACAGGATGCTCGATATGGGCTTTGTGAACGATGTCAAAAAAATCATCGCAAAACTGCCCGTACAGCGTCAAACCCTGTTTTTTTCTGCCACCATGCCGAATGAAATTCAGCATCTCGCCAATTCCATCTTAACGAATCCGGCTAAGGTAGAAGTAACCCCGGTGTCTTCCACCGCGAACACGATTGACCAGTCCATATTTTTTACGGACAAGAAAAACAAGAACGCGTTGCTGACCTATTTGCTGAAAGACAAAAATCTTAAAAGCGTACTGGTGTTCACGCGTACCAAACACGGTGCGGATAAGGTGGTGAAAATCCTGAATGCCGCTATGGTAAAAACGGCGGCGATACACGGCAATAAATCGCAAAATGCACGTCAGGCGGCGTTGCAAAGTTTTAAAAGCGGTGCCATTCGCGTATTGGTCGCTACAGATATCGCCGCCCGCGGTATTGATGTGGATGACCTGACACACGTGATCAATTATGAATTGCCGGAAGTGCCGGAAACGTATGTACACCGGATAGGCAGGACAGGCCGTGCGGGCAACTCCGGCATTTCGTTCTCATTCTGTGATACGGAAGAGAAATTATTGCTGCGCGATATACAGAAACTGATCGGCAAACAAATTCCGGTACGGGTGGATCATCCGTATCCGATCAGCCAGACGACAATGGAACTGAAAGAGCCGCATCCGCATAAATTTACGTCGCCAAAACCACAGAATAATACTGCAATCAAGCCAAAGAAGAAATGGTATAGAAAGCCAATAGCGAAATAAATATTTTCAACTCTCCGCTTCGCATAAAGTAATGAAAAGTCATTCCCACGAAAGTGGGAATCTCATTAAGTATCTAATATGAGATTCCCTTTTACAAGGGAATGACATTTAAGCGGCATATTTTTTAGTTTCTACACTTGAAGGGGTAAAGGATTTTATAAAGCGTGTTTGGGAGTTTCCATGAACTTTATATCTTCCAGATAGGCATCCTTGACCGCTTGTGCTACCATTACAGCCACATTGAGATCGAGGGTGGACGGAATGATGTTATCGCGGTGTATATCCGTCACACACCCGGCAATGGCATAAGCGGCGGCCACTTTCATGCGCGGGGTGATTCTTCGGGCACGTATATCGAGTGCTCCGCGGAAGATACCCGGAAAGGCGAGCACATTGTTAATCTGGTTCGGCACGTCGCTTCTGCCCGTACCCACTACGCCTGCACCTCCGAGGTAGGCATTCTCCGGGGTAATTTCAGGAATCGGATTGGCGAGCGGGAAAATGACGGGAGCTGCATTCATGGTAGACACATCTTCGGTTGTCAGCTGGTTGGCCTGGCTTACCCCGATAAAGACATCCGCGTTCTTTAAGGCCGTTTTAAGGGTTCCTTTCGTGTTGAACGGATTGGTATATTTTAATATTTCGCGTTTAAAGTCATTCAAATCCGACCGGTCCTTATGGATGATACCTTTGGTATCGCACATCACAATCTGTTTCACCGGCGTACAGACAGAAGGATCTATTTCATGGCACATCAACAGTTTAGAAATTGCCAAACCCGCTGCTCCAGCTCCGTTGATGACCACTTTCAGGTCAGCGATATTTTTATCGAGCAATTTGCAGGCATTGATGATTCCTGCGAGAACAACAATGGCGGTGCCGTGCTGGTCGTCGTGAAAAACGGGAATACCCAAACCCTGCAGACGTTCCTCAATTTCAAAACAGCGCGGTGATGAAATATCTTCGAGGTTGATGCCGCCGAAAACCGGAGCAATATTTTTAATGGTCTGAATGATCTCTTCCGTGTTCTGTGTGGCAAGGCAAATGGGGAAAGCATCCACGCCTGCAAACTTCTTAAATAACATAGCTTTACCTTCCATCACGGGGATGGCCGCTTCCGGACCGAGATTTCCTAACCCTAAAATGGCAGAGCCGTCTGTAATCACGGCTACCATATTTCCTTTAATGGTTAAATCCCAGACCCTTTCCTCATCATTGGCAATCTGCCGAACCGGTTCTGCCACGCCGGGTGAATAACACAACGTCAAGTCATTTTTGGACTCCAGCGGAGTTTTGAGTTCAATGGAAATCTTCCCTCTCAGCATTTCGTGCAATTCCAGGGATTCACGGGAATAATCTTTCATATACTATTATCTTCCTTTTTTTTGTAAAGCAGGATTGCTAATATAACTACAATAGTGCAGTATTTGCCATACTTCAAAGCCGGGACGTTGTGTTTAATGATAAATTAAAGTTTGGATTCTGAGATTTGACAATCCCGTTTTAGAGAGCAGGATGCCTGGGACACTTACAATGATGGGAAATTAATTTATTAAATCCAATAAATACTCTAAATTTGACTGTTCGACACAAGCAGGACACTTACACTTACAATATGACGCCTATCCGTAGCTTAAAGACAATTTTAATTTTGACTGTTTTCTTTGCCCTGACTTCTTGCAATTTTGGTAATAAGAAAAGTGAACCTGTTTGGAGTGACTTGCCAAATGTTACAAGTTTGGACAACTTAAAACAAACAGACTTTGTTATTACACTGGAAAATCCAATTTCAGAAAATAAAAACATTATTTATGCACCTGCATTTTTATATGCCTGGGACAAAATTAAAGAGGAACTTAAATCCCAAATACTATCTGACAGCACAAACTCTATTGATTTCAACCTTTTAAATAAATCTATATCGCATCAACGTTCACTGACCGACAATGCGTATTCTGCAACAGCAGCTATTATTGACGGTGCAATAATTGCAAAAGCATCATTTAATAAGACACTTCCATTTGAAACAAAACTTCAGGCATTAGACGAACCAATAAATTTTGGCACTTCAAAGGTTGCTGCATTTGGAATGTATTATTATGATGAGGCCACAATAAAATTTACCCAGATCCTCTATTATAACAACGACAATAATTTTATTTTAAGACTTGTACCAAAAGACAATCAACAAGAAATTATATTAGTAAAAGGGCTTGACAAATATCAAACACTGAAAGATGCCATTAAACTCACTGATGAACTTGTAGCCCAAGGAATAAAGGAGCAGACAGACAGTAAGTTGTTATGGAAATATCAAATTGTACATGAAGATATATTTGCAATACCTGCAATTAAATTCAATATTGCGACAAACTATAAAAATATCGAGGGTCAAGAATTTTCAACCGGTGACAGTAAAAAACATACCGTTGAAGTAGCGTATCAACGCACAGGATTTATTTTTAATGAAAATGGAGCAGTCGTTGAAAGTGAAGCAGTCATAGTTACCGACTCTGCAAGTGCTGTACCAATTATTACCCATCCAAAGAAAATGATTTTTGACAGGCCGTTTTTAATCATCCTGAAACGGGCAGACAAAGCAAACCCTTACTTTGTTATGAAAGTGGCAAACACAGAACTATTGACGAAGAAATAACGGCTGCCAACATTGGTATTGCCAATAGCGGGGCTTGACATTAGCATCAATACTAAGGAAGTAATTCTATCCATCTGATTCAACAAACAGTGCAGCTACAAAAGTACTAATGTTTCCGAATGACAGCATAGTGTTATTTTATTTTTCTATTTCTTTTAAAAGTTGACTGAGAACATCATCTTCCTTTAAAAATTTCCAGCAGTATTTATATCCATTTTTTGAAGTAATATCTAATCTGTAAAATGTTTTGGTTTTCTGTTGTAAAATCTGATTTGAAAACGGATTATTCAAATCTTCATTCTGATTACACCGGCAATTAGTGCTTACTTTTGTAAAAGTTCAGGGTTTATGGCTTTTGATTGAATGGTACCTGAATTTTTACTAAACAGTAACTCACGATTTAGTACTTCTAACTCTATTATTTTATTATTATTGAATATTGTAAAATGTACAACTTCGTTTTCTGTATTTTTAATGATATAAGGTTTATTTAAATCAGAGAAGTATTCTTTAAACAAAAGAATGTCATAATCATTAAGCCGTGTAAGCATTTCTTTAGAAGGTAAATTAAAAATCCCATTTGGCTGGGTTGAATCTTTATTGGCATCCAATTCATTTTCAATTACTTTATCAACACTATCTGCTTTTGAATTATACATTAGCATACAAGAATCAAAATTTACAGGAGCTGACGAAATTTTAAATTCTTTTTGTCTTTACAAGAAAAGGATAAGACAATTGCAAGCAGCACAAGTATATTTATTTTATGACACATGATTTTAGGTTTAATGTGATTTTAATAATCTGCAGGTATAATAAAATAAACTTTAATTAAAACGAATAGTTTTTTAGTGGAATATGAACAGTAAAGAGACAGTAAAAGCGTTTGTCATAAGTTTTATTTTTGAAAAATTTAATGGTTTCAAATGGAATTTATCTTTCAATTCAATGATTCAAGATTGCCGTCAAGGCATGCTTCAATGAACGCCAGCAGCTAAATATACCCCATAAATAAATCTAATTGAAAAATTAAAAAACTAATTCCTGACACATCGCACACTAAAGCCACCCTCCTTATAGTCGCTGAATTTACCTGCACCTGAATAATTGTATCTCAGATCGCGGTGCCACGCATTGTCTGTATCGTCCTCGTTAGAAGACCAAAAGAACCCGTAGCTCCCAATGTCTTTGAATTGTCCAATGTAGTTTCGGTAACCAGCAGGAAGACCTGTAAAACCGCTGTTGTTGGTAGCACCAGTATTCGGTACCTTCCATCCGGCAACAGATTTCATATTACCTCCAGCCACTGCCAAACCTCCTAAAAAGTCAGTTAAAACGGTCCATTCTGCATCGGATGGAATATGCCAGCCCGCTGGTGCTAATTTGCCGGAATTTACCGCATACCAGTTGTAGAGCTTACCATAAGTGGTATCATTTGATGCATCGTTCTCATAAATCGAATATGCGCCATTCGTTGCAGCCCCCCAGGCGGCATTGCTTAACCCGGTTGGAATGGAAGTGCCGTCATTGTATCTGCTGGTTTTCAGATTCTCCAGCATCCAGTACTGGTAGCCGATTTTTACAACTCCATATACATTACCGTCAATGTCGGTAACGGTCATTTGATCATTTTCCTCTTTTTTACAAGCGCCTGCAAAACAAATGAATACTGCCATGAACAGTAAAGAGACAGAAAAAGTGTTTGTTTTGTGTTTCATATCTGAAAATTAAAATGGTTCTAATCGATATAAATTATTTGTTTTTAAACAAGAGTTTAGGTAAGAGAATAAACAGAAGGATGCAAACTAAAAATGAAAAAAATAAAACAATAGCCATAAATGCAAGTACTATATATACGCTCAAATTTATCATCCATCCAAAGGAGCTGTATAAAACATCAGCAGCATTGGTGCCAACAGTTGCTGATGCGTTATCTTTAAATTCGTTGTAGTGAACGAGCATCTGATAAAGGTGATAAAAGGTATAAATTTCATAGATCAGTAAAGCAGCAATGATGCACCAGTTGATGCGTATCATGTACTTGTAAGTGTACCATTTTTTTGAATGTTCTGTGGTTTGGTTCCTTCTGATAATGCTGTTGTATTTCCAGTTTCCAAAACCGGTTGGTGCGAAAAATAATAAATGCAGAAATTCATTCTTATCGGTAATGCCTCTTTCAATATATAAGTAATATACTGCTAATACAATGCCAATTATAAGTATAATGCCGTACAGGAATGCTATAAAAGGAATATTCTCCATAGCTTATTTTATTAATTATTTTTTATTTGTTAGGATTGTACTGATTTGGATTATCCAGTGTTTTTTGAACCTCTTCCAGCTTCAACAGAATATCCGGAATTTTATTTTCTGACATACCTAATGCCTGGATATCAAAATCGAACACCTCATTTTGTTTAGTAAAAATTGTAGTAAATCCTTCTTCCTTCATTACAAATCCATTGTTAGAGTAATGGATAACTGGCTTGAATAGATAATGTGTTATTTGATGAATTGGTATTTCTAATTCTAAATTTTTATCAATAAAAACACTTGAAAGTGCTTCGCCTAAAAATGGAACAATATTTAACCAGCCAAACCTTTGTTTATAAAACAACAGACGACGATTGGTCAAAAATAAAATACCATCTAAATGCTTATATTCTTTATTTTTTCCTAAATAGGCAACAGCATCGTTGACATTAATTATTGTTTCATTATTTGCTTTATCAATAGCAATATTATCGCGAACTTTGCCGCCAATGTAAAATAACAGGATTATAATTAGTATTATAATTCCGACTAGAATGATGATTCCCATAATTTTTGTTTTATTTAAATGAAATTATTTTTCTCCGGCTTTTATTGGTGTGTCTGCAATTTTATGTAATGCGTATTCTTTAATAGTTATTTTTTCACCATTTTCAATGTTTACGAGCATCCATCCATAGAAATAACCACCGCCACTATTTTTTTTACGAAATGCGATATACTGATCTCCGATATCTGTAAATCCTGCTGTTACACCAACAGTTAAACTAATATATAAAACAAATGAACCACTTTTCCATTCTGATAAAGAAGGTTGAATATTACTTCCTTTTTGTATTGTTCTTATTGATGTATATACAATACCTGGTTCCCAGTTCGTCAGAAGTTCATATTTACTATCATACACATCAACCTGAATGAGATGTTGATTTGGATTATCGTCAGGATGCACGATTACAAAAGTAAAATCTTGTAGTGCTTCACCATCTATAAACAAATCTTTTGCAGCATTACCTATAGGGTCTGTGGTTTCAATTGAAAAATCTAAAGTTACATCCTCAATATCAGGATTATTTACTTCTTCTTTCTTGCATGCTGCTATAGAACATAAGAATAATAGCATTACATATAAATTTATCTTTTTCATAAATGTATATTTTAGTGTATTATTTTTCTCCGGCTTTTATGGGTGTATCAGCAATTTTATGTAATGCATATTCTTTAATAGTTATTTTCTCCCCATTTTCAATGTTTACGAGCATCCATCCATAGAAATATCCACCTGCACTATTTTTTTTGCGAAATGCGATGTACTGATCTCCGATGTCTGTAAATCCATATTCGTCAATAGTCCCTCCATCTAAATCATATTCATACATGACCAGATGTTCGAAATTTGTAATCCACCGGGTATTCGATTCCAGTATTTCTGTATCTTTCGTTATATTTTTTATGATATAGTTGCCATTTATTAAATTTGCCAACATTTCATATTGATCGTTTCTTATATACATACGAATAATTCGATAATCAGCATCATCAGTATCAAAATCAATTTCTATTGCAAGATCAATAATTCCATCATCATCATCATCGATATTTAATTCAAAATAATCGCCTTCCGGATCTGTTGTTTCAGAGAAATGTCCAAAGTTACATCCTCAATATCAGGATTGTTTACTTCTTCTTTTTTGCAAGCTGCAATAGAACATAAGAATAATAGCATTAGGTATAAATGAGATTTCTTCATAGTATTTTTTTTAATTTTCACCGGCTTTTATGTGTGTGTCTGCAATTTTATGTAATGCATATTCTTTGATGGTTACTTTTTCACCTCGTTCAATATTTACGAGCATCCAGCCATAGAAATAGCCACCACCACTATTTTTTTTGCGAAATGCGATGTACTGATCTCCGATGTCTGTGAATCCGAATTCCCGTACGACAGAACCATCATCACTATTGAGAATAAGGTAATGCAAGGGGAAAAGGTCCCAGATTGTATCTGATGGTTGTATGTCAGTATCCTTTTCCATGTTTTTGATAACCTCATCACCAGAATCATAATAACCCAAAAATTCATATTTTGAATCATATGCATACAAATCTATATAATACAATCCTGCATCTTCCTGATTATCAATACCAATACTAAAATCCACATCTCCTTCACCGATAATATTAACCTCTTTGAATTTTGTCAAGAGAGGTTCTGTATTTCCAAAAAAACATCCAAAACAGCATCCTCAATATCAGGATTGTTTATTGCTTCTTTTTTGCAGCCTGCAGTGGAAAACAACAACAAGAGTATTGCGTATAATTGTATTTTTTTTATAAACATTTTTTGTATTTATTTTTCTCCCGCCAACACGCTGAAAATATTAAAATCATCGGTGCCGTCATCGTCTAAATCTATTAGTTCGTTATTAGCATTACCGCTGCTGTCTATTGATATGCTGACGGTTCTGTCGTCTATGTCGGATTGTTTGTTACGGTCACTTTACTGCAGGCCATACTTCCTGCCAGTAAAAAGAATAACTGAAATTTTAACTGATTTCATAAATTTGTTTTATTGTGATGAATAATATTATTTAAATCGTGCAACTGCTGTCTCTTTTAGGGGTACCTGTAATCTCTCTGCTATATATACTATGTTTGAAAACTGATCTGTATCATAAAAGACAAAAGCGCTGTTATCTGCAAGAAAATGAACTCAATAGAGATATACCTTTCACTTTCCATCTTTTCATATAATGAAGTATGATAGGTGATGCTGCGTAAGTTTTCCCAATTATATTTTTTATTGTTTTTAGTGTAACACCTTCTTTGTCATAAAGCTATTGATTTTTTTATTATTTATCATTAAAAGAGCAGGAAAAACGGAAACGCACCTAATACAACTTCAAAAACCATATAATACCCCATTTTCTTCGGCTTCCAGGCCACCCTTAAAAATGCCGATACCGAGCAATAAAAAAAATGAAAGCAAAATCAAACCCGCCAGCTTTCTTCCACTACTCATCTCATTCGTGTAGTAAAGGGCAATTGGCTGTTTAATTAGTTGCTGTGCTATTTGCAGGGTGTTGGACATTGTTGCGTGTTATTTTAATTTCACCGTAAGGGTATTGTAATTTCTGAAAGATCTTTTAAAGTTGGTTCATCTTCCGGTGTAGCCATAATAAGATCCGTTCCGAATGGATTTTTTAATCCACAACCTTTACAGTTATCAGGTATTGGATCACAAGAACCGCAGCAAACTATCTTATTCTCTTGGTCTATACTGCAACAAACACCAGTTTGACCACATTCATTCAACCATTGTCATTTTTTCTTGGCTGCAATATTGGTTACATTAATATCAAGATACGGTTATTTCCGCCATTCATTTTCTTAGAGGCACTTTCAGGAATCGTATCAACGGCTGCTGTAACTTTTGTTAATTGCATAACTTTAGCTGATTCATTTACTGCATAATCTAAACGATAGAGTTTAGCGATGACACTTGAATTTGGTCCATCCGAAAAGTTAAACCATATTGAATTGTCAATATAGCCAGCCAACAATCCTTCATCGTTGACCGTAAATGGTAAAGTAGTTCCGTTAGGATCTGTAATGAAGCTCGTAGAAAGTGCTGTCTGTATCTTTGTTTTTACAGGAAAAACTTAATAAAACGATTGCTGCAATTGCAATACTTTCTAATGATTTGATTTGATTTTTAAAGTTCATGATAGTGATATTTTAAGTTAATAATTAATTCTGACCGGTTATTATTTTTCTTTTATTGCTATATCATTTGCCTCAGACCAAAAAAATCATATATTCCATACGATAATCTATATTTTGATCTGTTCATCCAATAATATGCTTTTTGGTTAGCATTTGTTAGTATACTTCCTACAGAAAAAGCTGCATTACCATAAAAATAGCCATGCCATTAATATAATTATTATCTGTACTATTCGTTTTGTGCCTGAAACCTTAGATTATCCCGCCAATAGCATGCATCGCTATTTGTTCTGCCAGCTGCAAAAACCACATTAGCAGAAAATGAAATATCCTGTACATCCGAACTGTTATCATTTT
Organism: Sphingobacteriales bacterium; assembly: GCA_016719635.1. Classification (NCBI taxonomy): domain Bacteria; kingdom Pseudomonadati; phylum Bacteroidota; class Sphingobacteriia; order Sphingobacteriales; species Sphingobacteriales bacterium. Next base: position 925,735 of record JADJYT010000001.1, read on the forward strand.
CCAAAATTGTTACTATATTATTTTTCCAGTAAGCTGCCCGTTGACCGCCAAAATTATTAAAGATATGTCCACCGATATATACAGGTGTTATCTTGTATGAAATAGCATTGGCTACGCACAGTTGAGAACAAGCCACCCGTTTTCCAATATACTGCATTGATGTCATTTCCGATTTTTCCATCCAACAACATAAATATCACCCAGTGCACTGATTGCAACAGCATTTGCAACAGCATCTGTGCTGTTGCCAGAACTCTTCGTACCATTGCGCCAAAGTTTGGCGGTGTAGATCAGATCTGATACCCGTGCAACATAACCGCTT